>NZ_JAKMQT010000001.1:0-352755 GCF_025771725.1 Campylobacter sp. IFREMER_LSEM_CL2151
AGGAAAATATAGAGGAAAATATAGAGGAAAATATAGAGGAAAATATAGAGGAAAATATGGGCGCAATTTTAGATGATACACAAGATGAGTTTGCAAATTTAAATGAAAATGATATTATGTTAGCTTTAGGTGAAGAGCTTACTCCAGCTATTGTAGAAAAGAAAGAAGAGAGCAAGATAAATACTGAAGAAAAAGTAGAAAATTTACAAGAAGATGAAATGGTAAATGAGCTTAGTAAAAGCATAGCTCAAACTATTACTTCAAGTATTACTGATGATACTTTAAAAGCAGCCTTAAAAGGTATGAAAATGAATATAAACATTAATATAAGCTTTGATGAGGATAAACATTGAGTGGTCAAATTTTAATCATCTCAGGACCAAGTGGAGCAGGGAAGAGTACCTTGCTTCAAAGGCTTTTTAAAGAAAAAGATAATATTTATTTTTCTATTTCAAGTACAACAAGAGCTCCTAGAGAAAATGAAAAAAATGGAGTAGATTATTTTTTTATCAGCGAAGAAGAATTTAAACAAGGCATAGAAAAAGGCGATTTTTTAGAATGGGCTTTGGTGCATAAAAATTATTATGGCACTTCGTTAATCCCTGTAAAAAAAGCATTGCAAGAGGGTAAAAGTGTTGTTTTTGATATTGATGTGCAAGGTTTTTGTATAGCTAAAGAAAAAATGCCTGAATATATTACTTCTGTTTTTATTACAACCAAAAATAAAAAAGAACTTGAAAAAAGATTGCTTAAGCGAAATACTGATAAAATAGAAGATATTAGCAAAAGATTAGAAAATGCTAGCGATGAAATGGCTTATTTGGATCGATATGATTTTTTAATCATAAATGATGATCTTGAAAAAAGCTATAGGGAGTTAGAAGCAGTTTTTGAAGCTTCAAAATTAAAAAGTACAAAACATGATTTAAAACAAATTCAAATTCAATGGAATAAAGGAGAATAAAATGCATATGCCAAGCGGAACTCAATGGCTGATTATATTACTTATTGTAGTGTTACTTTTTGGTGCAAAAAAAATTCCAGAGCTTGCTAAAGGCTTAGGAAAAGGTATTAAAACTTTTAAAGATGAAATGAACACAGAAGATGATAAAAAAATCGTTCAAGAAGATGCACAAAAAATTGAAAAAATCAATGAAAAAGATGTTCTTGTAAAAGAAAATAACGAAGAAGTAAAAAAAGCTTAAGGCAATACATTGAAAACTTTAGTTTATAAAGAAATTAAAGAAAAACTAGGAAGAGATTTTATCTTAGAAAATCCTAAGAATAAAAATCTAGCTCACTTTGCAACACCTTTGGCTTTTTCTTTAGCTAAAGAATTAAAGCAAAACCCTATGATAATTGCCAATGATATTGTTGCTAAATTAAAAGATTGTGATTGTTTTGAAAGTGTAGAGGCTTTAAATGGTTATGTAAATTTTAAACTTTCAAAAGCTTTTTTAAATTCTTTAGCTACGCAAGCTTTGAGTGATAGTGAAAATTTTGCAAAAGATGATAAAAAAGAGCAGAGTTTTTTACTTGAGTATGTGAGTGCAAATCCAACAGGGCCTTTACACATAGGACATGCTAGAGGAGCTATTTTTGGCGATACTTTAACTAGGGTTGCTAGGCATTTAGGATATAAATTTGATACAGAGTATTATGTCAATGATGCGGGTAATCAAATTTATCTTTTAGGTCTTTCTATATTACTTGCAGTGAAAGAGCATTGTTTAAAAGAGCAAGTTCAATATCCTGATGAGTATTATAAAGGTGAATATATCGTAGATGTAGCAAAAGAGGCTTTTGCTGAATTTGAAAAAGATTTCTTTGTAGAAGAAAACATTCCGCAATTAGCACTTTGGGCTAAAGATAAAATGCTTAAAATTATCAAGCAAAATTTAGCTGATGCTAAGATATTTATTGATGCTTATGTGAGTGAAACAAGCTATTATAATGAATTAGAAAATACTTTAAAAGCTTTAAAAGAGCATGGTGGTACTTATGAGCAAGATGGTAAAATATGGCTTGCATCAAGTGCTAAAGGCGATGAAAAAGATCGTGTGATTATTAAAGATGATGGAAAGGGAACTTATCTAGCTGCTGATATAGTTTATCATAAAGACAAAATGAGCCGTGGTTATGATAAGTGTATTAATATATGGGGAGCTGATCATCATGGCTATATAGCTAGAATGAAAGCTGCTATGGAATTTTTAGGCCATGATAGTCAAAATCTTGAAATTATTTTAGCGCAAATGGTTTCACTCTTAAAAAATGGCGAACCTTATAAAATGAGTAAAAGAGCAGGAAATTTCATCTTAATGGGTGATGTTTTAGAAGAGCTTGGTAGTGATGTGTTAAGATACATTTTTATTAGTAAAAAATGTGATACACATTTAGAGTTTGATGTAGATGAGTTTAAAAAAGAAGATAATTCTAATCCTGTGTATTATATTAATTATGCTCATGCAAGAATTCATCAAGTATTTGCTAAAGCAGGTAAAAGTGCAAATGATGTTATGCATGCTAAATTTGAGAGTTTAAATGAAGATGGTATGAATCTTTTATTTGAAAGTTTAAATTTAAAAGCAGTACTTAATGATGCATTTGAGTCAAGATCCTTACAAAAAATTCCTGATTATTTGAAAAATTTAGCTTCTTTATTTCATAAATTTTATAATGAAAATAAAGTTGTTGGCTCAGATAATGAGGATGAGCTTTTAAAACTTTTTGCTGTATGTGCTTTGAGTATTAAAACAGCTTTTGCGCTCATGGGAATAGAAGCAAAAAATAAAATGAATCACGATTGATTTTGATCGTGATTTTTACTTTTTTTAATACTTCTTGTCATCATAAAGCTTTGCTCAAAAAACAAAAGTAAAGTCACGCTTACTCCTACTGCTAAGGCTAGTGTTACTGAAAGTGTTGTAAAAAAATGATCGAAAAATTGAATCAAGAAATTAGTCTTTTCGCTAATATCTTCTGAGCGTATAAAAGAAATCAAATACAATATGGCTTTATATGCATAAATTCCAGGTATCATAGGAATGAGAGCGGGAAAAGCTATGATTTCAGCAGGTGTTTTAAAAATCTTAGCTAAAAATAAACCAAGACAGCCTATACTAAAAGAAGCTATAAAGGTTGCAATAGCCAAGGTTTGAAAACCAAAATATCCCATCAAAGTAAAGCGCATACCATGAGCTATAGCAGCTAATATGGCTGAAAGTATGAGTGTTTTAAAGGGCGGATTACACACATAAGCAAAGCCAAAACCTGTTAAAGCTGCAAAAAACATATCCCAAAGTATAGAAGAATAATCAATCATCTTAAAATCCCAAAATCATTAATACCAAGAGTAGTATAAATTCCAATGGCAATGCAACATACTAATATCGCCACGCTTATAATACGACTAAGTCCCATGAGTATATGATCTTTTAAAATGTCTATAACGGAGTTTATAAAATAAACCCCAGGAATTAAATACAATATACTAGAACCCAAAGCAACATTAGCTTCTTGCACGAGTTTTAAATCCACTCCAAAAAATACAATAAAAGAGGATAAAAAAGAACAAATAATGTATTGAATTCTTAAATCAATTTTTATTCTAGTAAGTAAAACTCTCAGGCTAAAACCCACTAAAGTAGCTAAAAACACAAATAAACAGCCATAAAAATCTCCTCCAAATAGCTTGCAAAATGCTGAGTTTGCCACTGATACTAAAAACAAATTCGCTAAAAAAGGATTTTTTGTGCTTTGTTTGAGTTTTAAAAGAGAAAATTTAGCTTCTTCTAGGTTGTATTTATGATCATGAATTTGCCAGCTTAATGCGCTAAGTGCTAATATAAGTTTAAAGTTAATATGATTGTGTTTATTGGGTATGATATAGGTTCTTTGTATGGAATTATCACTTTTGTCAAAAATATTTAGTGTGGTATGATGAAAGAAAAAATTCATGTTAATCTCATAACCATATGCATTAGCTATCCTTCCAACGCACTTTGCCACTCTTGCTGTGTAAGTTCCAGCGCTTAAAAAAACACTAATGTATTCGATTAAAAAATCCGTTAAATTTTGAATTGATGGTTTTTGCATAACATTTTTCTTTGAAATAGTTTTTATAAGATTTTATCAAAAATCAAATATAAAATCATATAAATTTAAAGGTTTTTAGAAAAATATATATTAAATCAAAGAAAATTATAAAACACCTAGCTAATTAAACTAGGTGTTTAAAATTAGAAATTTTTAAAGTGTTTTTTTCTTTTTTGGATATAGATATAAATAGCTACAATCATAATGGCAAAAACAATACAAGCTACAATAACAAAATGCAAATACTCTTTGATTAAATCTTCATTTTTACCTAAAATATAACCTAATATAAGCAAGATTAAACACCAAATTCCAGCCCCCAAACTAGTATAAAATATAAACTTTTTCAAATTCATTCTTGCAAGTCCAGCAGGTAAAGAAATGTATTGACGTAAACCAGGGATTAATCTACTACTAAAGGTTGATATTTCACCATGTTTGTTAAAAAAAGCTTCAAATTGAGCAAATTTTGCTTCATTAACTCCAAAATATTTGCATATTTTTAAAAGAACCTCCCGCCCTAAAAAATAACATAAATAATAATTAAGCAAAGCCCCCAAAAGAGCTCCAAAAGTCCCACAAAATAGACATAGCCAAAAGTTAAGCTCGTTTTGATGAGCTAAATATCCAGCAGGTATCATCACTACTTCGCTAGGAAAAGGAAAAAAGGAACTTTCTACAAACATGAGAAAAATAATCCCCCAATAACCCCAATCTTTTGCAAGAGTGAGTAAAAAATCTATAATATCACCAAGCATAAATAACCTTTATTTTTTAAGCTAATGATATAAGTTTAGTTTTAATGTTTTAAAAATATAGCATCGCTTTTGCGCAAATGACTATTAAAATACATAAAATCAATGCAATCAAGTGAGATTTTAAAGGGTCTTTTCTTTTTAAAACTTTTATAAAAAATAAAGAGTAAAAAGTCAAAACTAGCATTGTTATTAATAATAAAAGTTTGATAAATAAAAATATGCCAAAATTACTTGCAAAAAAATCCCAAAAAGAGTTAATTTCATAAAAACTTAAAAGATAAAATCCACTTAGTAAAAGTAAGATAAAAATACTAGCAAAGATAATAATACTTGATTTAGTATAGGCTTTTTTGATTTTATCGCAATCTTCTTTACTTTGGTATTTATAAGCAAAGTGATAAACACATACATCAAAAAATACATAAGCTATAAAAAATACAGCACAAATAAGATGAATACAAATAAAAATAAAATGCATAGTTAATCTCCTTAAAAAATCATAGCACAATTTTAAGGAGATGTAAAATTAAAGTTTTTCTAAAATTTGGATAGTTTTGATTTTATCTCCTGCTCTAATGCTATCTAGTACTTCCAAACTTTCTTTATCTTCAGGATTGATTTGTCCAAAGATAGTATGTACTCCATCTAAATGAGGTTGTGGGCTATGGCAGATAAAAAATTGCGATCCACCTGTATCTCTACCAGCATGAGCCATAGATAAACTACCTCTTAAGTGCTTGTGTTTTTGATCGTCACATTCACATTCTATCTCATAGCCAGGACCACCTGAACCTATACCATAAGGACAACCACCTTGTATCACAAAATTTGGAATCACACGGTGAAAAACAAGCTCATCATAAAAACCATCATTAGCTAAATTGGCAAAATTACACACAGTTTGCGGTGCTTCATCGGGAAATAATTCTAATTTCATATCGCCTTTTTCGGTACTAATGATAGCAAAATTGTATTTTTTTGCATCTTTTGTGTCGATTTTTTTAAGCATTTTTTGCTCCTATTCTATGTTGGTATAAACTGCTTGTACATCATCATCATCTTCTAATTTATCAAGCAATTTTTCAATATCAAGAAGTTGTTCTTCACTAAAACTTACAGGATTGTTAGCAAGGTATTCAAGTCCTGCTTTTTTAAGCACTAAACCTTTTTTTTCTATAGCATTGCTAAGCTCACCAAAAGCAGTGTAATCACCTATAATTAGTAACTCCTCTTCATTTTGCTCAAGTTCTTCAAGTCCTGCATCAATGAGTTCAAGCTCAAGTTCTTCTAAATCTCCATCATATTTTTCAAGATGAAAAACAGCCTTGTGTGAAAACATAAAAGTTAAAGAGCCATTTTGTAAAATTTCTCCACCATTTTTACTAAAAATAGCTTTTACATTTGCTACTGTGCGTGTAGGATTATCACTCATACATTCAACGATGATTAAAGCTCCATGCGCTGCTTTTCCTTCATAGTGGATATTTTTAATATCAGCACTATCTTTTCCACTTGCTCTTTTAATAGCTGCATCGATATTGTCTTTTGGCATATTATTAGCTTTTGCAGTAGCTATGGCACTACGAAGCTTTGGATTCATATCAGGATCAGCTCCGCCTTCTTTTGCTGCTACTTGTATAGCCTTTGCAAGTTTTGGAAAAAGTTTGCTCATTTTATCCCATCTTGCTTCTTTAGAGGCTCTGCGATATTCAAACGCTCTTCCCATAAATTCTCTCTTTCTTATATTGTTTTAAAGTTAAAAGTATAAACTAAGAAGTCTAAATTTGATTTTAAAGGAGTAAAAGAGTGATTAGAAAAGCTAGGAAAGATGATGTTAAAAAATGCATACAATTGCTTGCTTTGGCAATGGATCATTTTATATATAAACTTAGTGGTTATAATGATCATAAAAAAGCCATAGAGGTTTTAGAAAATTTCTTCACTCAAGAAAATAATCGTTTAAGCTATGAAAATATATATGTTTATGAAGAAGATAGGGAAATTTTAGGTGCGATTTGTTTTTATGATGGGGCTTTGGCGGATGAGCTAGATAAGCCTTTAAATGATCATTTAGAATTTTTAGAAATCAATGAAAAAGTTTTAAAAGAATGCGAAGATGAATTTTATTTAGATAGTATTTGTGTGGATGAAAAAGCAAGAGGGAAAGGTATTGCTAAGAAATTGATCGAATGCGCTTTCAATGAAGCTTTGAAAAATGGTAAAAAGCTTTCATTAATCGTAGAAGATGAAAATATAAATGCAAAAATGCTTTATGAAAAAATGGGCTTTAAATTTATAAAAAATAAAATTTTTCACTCTCATAAATATGAATACAGAGAAAAAGGAGAATAAATGATTATAAAAACTAAAAATATTAATTGTCAAAGTTGTGTCAATTTAATCAAGGCTTCATTAGAAGATGAATTTGGTACTATGCAAATAAATGTTGAAACAAAAAGCATTGAGATTGATTTAAAAGCAGAGCAAGTTGAAGAGTTCAAAAAACAATTGCAAGATTTAGGTTTTGAGATAGATGAAGCATGAGTTAAAATTAAAAATAGGCAATATGACTTGTGTTAATTGCTCTAATGCTATAGAAAAAGTTTGTGCAAAAATTGATGGAGTAGAAGATGTAAGTGTTTCTTATGTCAATTCTAGTGGAGTGTTTTTGCTCAAAGATTTATCTTTGGAAGAAAAAATCAAAGAAAAAATCAAAGCTTTGGGTTTTGAGATATTGCAAGAAGAGCAAAATTTATACGAGTTTAAACTCAAAGAGCTTAAAAATATGAAAACAAAGCTTATCATGAGTGTATTTTTAAGCTCCATTGTGATGTATTTTGAAATGTTTGTTCAAGGAAATGTTTCTGCTTTAATTCAAATGTTTTTATCTGTGATAGCGATTTTTTATTGTGGAAAAAGTTTTTTTATCCACGCTCTTAAAGGATTAAGGCATAAAAATTTAGATATGAATACCTTGATATCCTTAGGCGCTTTTACTTCTTTTGTATATTCTTTTTTTGTGTATTTTGAGGTATTTAGTAAAGATGGTTATTTGTATTTTAGTGGTGGAGCGATGATTATAAGCTTTGTTTTATTAGGTAAATACTTAGAAGAAAAGGCCAAATTTAAATCCTTAGAATATCAAAACAAATTAAAAAACATAGATATTAAAAAAGCTAATATAATCTTAGAAGATGGAAGTATAAAAAGCATACCCAGTGCTTTTGTAAAAGAAAATGATGTGATTTTAGTAAAAGAGGGTGAAAGCGTTGTTGCTGATGGGGTGATTATAGCAGGTGAAGCTGAGGTTGATGTGAGTTTTTTAACAGGAGAATTTTTACCACTTTTGAAAAAGCAAAATGATGAAATTCTAGCAGGAAGTGTGTTGATTAATGGAAGCTTAAAGATTAAAGCTAGTAAAAAGGCGATTGAAAGCTCATTAGAACAAATTAAAGATCTTGTTTTTAAAGCAGGCAATATCAAAACACCTTTAGCAAATTTAGCTAATAAAATTTCAGCTTATTTTGTAGCTTGTATTATTGTTTTATCGCTTTTTGTGTTTGTTTTTTGGTATTTTAAAGAAGGAATTAATGCAGCGTTTTTACATGCTTGCGCTACGCTTTTAATCTCTTGTCCTTGCGCTTTGGGCTTAGCAACCCCTATAGCCATAGTTAGTGCTTTGGCAAATGGAGCAAGAAATTTTATCTTAGTGAAAAATCCAGCGGTATTAGAGAATTTATCCAGTATAAAACTTGCTATTTTTGATAAAACAGGCACTTTAAGTCAAGATGAATTAAGTGTTTATAAGCATAATCTTACTCAAGAAGATTTTCAAAAACTCACCCAAATTGAAAATTTAAGCTCACACCCAATCGCAAAAGCTTTTGCTAAAAAATTAAATATAAATTTAAATTTACAAGGAAAATTAAGTGTTTTAGTGGGCAGTGGTTTGCTTTATGAAGAAAATGAAGATAAATATTTAATAGGCAATGAGAAATTAATGCTTGAAAATGGTGTTGATATACAAAAAAGCAAACAATTTTTGCAAGAATTTGAAGATCAAGCGCCTATATGCTTGTATTTTGCAAAAAATAAAATTTGTCTTGGCGGGGTTTGTTTAAAAAATGAACTTAAAAACGAAGCTAAAGACTTGATAGCAAATTTAAAACAAAAAGGTATAAAAAGTATTATTTTAAGTGGTGATAATGAAAAAAGTGTTACTAAAACGGCAAATGAATTAAATGTCAATGAATTTCATTTTGATTTAAAACCTGAGCAAAAGCTTGATTTTATAAAAGAAAAAATCAAAAAAGAAAAAGTGCTTTTTATAGGAGATGGTATTAATGATGCCCCTGCTTTAAATTTAGCTAGTGCAAGTATAAGTTTTTCCAAAGCAAGTGAGCTTGCTAAAAAAAGCGGAGATTTGATTTTAATAAAAGATGATTTATCATTAATAACTTATTGTTTTGAGCTTTCTCAAAAAACTAAAAATATCATCAAACTTAATCTTTTTTGGGCTTTTATTTACAATGCTTTGTGCATTCCTATTGCGGCAGGTTTTGTGCCATTTATAAGTCTTAGTCCGCATTTGGCAGCTTTGGCAATGTGTTTTAGTTCGGTAACAGTTGTACTAAATTCTTTAAGATTACGCTAGATATTTTTTTAAGCAATATTTATAAGAGTTAATTCATCAAACTCCTAAAAGGAGTTTGATTTTATAGTTCATTAACAGCACGATATGCTTGATCAATTGCTGCGTGCATATAAGCATCCCAATCAGCATCTGAATTTGCTATAACGATATTTCCAAAAGGTTTTCTTGCAAGCTCTATAGTTTTTTGTGCTTCTTCGCTATCATCAAACAGACTGTTTTCTGTATATGAATAACAGTGTCCCCAACGATTTACAACTATAGCCTTAATGTCTTTTTCATGGTCAAATCCAGCCGAGCCTAACATGCCTTGAAGTTGATCGCGAACGATTTTTTCATGTTCTTCAAAACTCATAGTGAATAATAAATTTCTACCCACTCTAGCTCTATCTCTTGCATCCATTCCTTCAAGGTCGATTCCTTGCATAGAAGCAAATACTAAAGGCGAGCATACCATATGAACACAAATAGGCTTTTTAGGATCTCTTGGGTGATGGTATCCTCCCATATCCACAGGATAATCAAGCTTGGTTCTAGCATAAGGCATTTTTGGTGAATAAATTTCATGTACTCCAAGTTTTATAAATGGTTCCCAGTTACTTATAATAACATTTGTGTGTAAAAGTGATGTTTTTACATTTTTACTCAAAGCATCTTTTTGATCTTGTGGCATACTTGGTACTATGTATGGAATCATACTATTATAATTTGCCATTACAACTTTTTTAGCTTTTACTCTGTAGTTTTTGCCTTTATTAACATAAGTCACTAAAGCTCCATCTTTTGTGTTTTCTACATTTATAACAGTGCTGTTTAATCTTAAACGCACTTTGTTTTTAGCAAGATCAAGTTTAGAATAATCAAAATGAGCTAGAGTAACTTCATCCATATCTTTGCCTTTTTTAGATACATCAGGAATTAATCTTCTAACCATTAATCTAGCAACAGTAGCATTACCATCAGCGCAGTGGTGGATGTATGGTTCTTCCATTTCAGCTAATGCTTCTCCTTCGATTGGATCAAGACCAAGCTTGTCAAAACCAGGTAAAAATGAAGCTCTAGCATCTTCACAAGAAACAGCATCAATACCCAAAGCCAAAAAGTCATCTGTCATACCTTCAAAGAATTTTACAGCTTGTGGTGAAAGCTTAACTTTTTCTTCTAAGAATTTTTTATAGCTTGTTTTTGCTACATACTCATCTCTTTGCTCTTTTGTCAAGCCTTTTAAATAGTCTTTTTCGCTTTTAAATAAAGCAATTAAATCTTTTTTATCTTTTTCATTAAGAGGAAAATCACCTATAAAAGCTTCAACACTTCTGCCATTATGTCTTCCCTCAGGAATATCATCACAAATTACTTTTCTAGGGTTGCCACTTACGACCTTATCTACTCCAAATTCAGCCTTAGAAAAATACACACCCCTGCTAAGATTTAAATCAGGATAAAAATTTACATCAAAACGTTTAGCAAGCTCATCAATATCCACACCCAAAGATGATAATAAATCTACTACTTCTTTAGAATATAACGCCTTTGGTGATTGAAATGTTTCGCTACCACCATAACTTAAAATAGTACCATCTTCTAAATCTATTTCATTTCTTCTAGCATGTCCACCAAAATCATCATGATTATCAAGGATAAGAATTTTTTTATCTTTTCCAAATTTGTTTTGATAAAAACAGGCAGCTGCTAAACCACTAATTCCAGCTCCAACTACAACCAAATCATATTCTTGTTTAGGTTTGATAGCGCTAAAGTCAAATTTTTCACCATCTCTTAGCATATGTGCAAATTCATAACTTGCATTATTGCTACCCCTTAGTCCAAGCCATTTTGGAGGATAGTATTCTTTGGTAAAATCTTCGATTTTGGCTTCTTTACCATATAATACTTGCAAAGGAGTCATTCCTGCAAGTATAGTTAAAGCCATTCCATTTAAAAAATCTCTTCTTTGCATGATTGTCCTTAAAATAAGATATATCAAGTCTTATTTTAAGAATATATTTATATATTTACTCTTAAAAGTGTTTCATTTGAATACAAATTTTTATAAAAAAGTTACTTTTTTTCTCTTTTTATAATTTTTATATAGTTTAATAAGTAGAAAAATCAAGGCTAGACTTAAAGCTAAAAAATGTGGAATTTGTGGTATTTTTGCAGATAAAAAATAATGCCAAGCTACTAGCAAAAAGCAAAAATATCCAAGTTTTCTTATTTTACTCATTTTTTTAAAAAGCTTAAATGAGCTTATAAACATAAATGTGAGTATAAAAAAGCTTACAAAACCACTAAATTCTAAATTTTTACTAAAAGTATCTTTGAAAAAAAGTATTAAATCTAAATTTTTTCCAAAAGCAAAATAATTAAAAAAGTGAATCAAAGCCCAAAAAAATGCATAAAAACCTAAAAATTTAGGGTAATCTTTTGTGTGTTTATACTTTAAAAGTGAAAAAAACAGGCTCAATCCAAAAAAGATTAAGCCGAATATACCACTATAAAAATATACAGATTTTACAATATCAAATTCTTGCATGATTTGATAAATACTAAAAATAATACTTAAAGCAAAGGCTAAAAATCCACCGATATTATAAACTTTTTTGCTCATTAAAAATTAACCTTTAAATCCATATCTTTATACAAATGTGCTACTTCTTTTTCATAGCCATTAAACATTTGTGTAGGCTTGGTGAAAAAATCTCCCAAGGGACGCTCATTTGCTTGAGACCATCTTGGATGAGAAACATTTGGATTAACATTGGCATAAAATCCATATTCTCTAGGGTTTGCTAGCTCCCATGTAGTTTTAGGTTGTTCTTTGGTAAATTCTATTTTTACAATAGATTTTATGCTTTTAAAGCCATACTTCCATGGAACTACAAGACGAATCGGCGCTCCATTTTGTCCTAATAAAGGCTTTTTATACATACCCACAGCCATAAGCGTTAGTGGATGCATAGCCTCATCTAATCTTAAACCCTCTACATAAGGATAATCAAGAGTTGGGAAAAATGAAGCTTGATCGGCAAATTGATTTTTATCAAAAAGAGTGGTAAATTTTATAAATTTAGCCTCACTTTTGACTTTGCATTTTTCTATTAAAGCACGCAATTCAAAACCAACCCAAGGCACTACCATAGACCAAGTTTCAACACAACGAAATCTATAAATTCTCTCTTCTAAAGGAAAGGCTAATAAATCTTGCATGGTTAAAGTCAAAGGCTCTTCAACTTCCCCGCTAACTTCTATTTTCCAGCCGTTTGTGTTAAAATTTTTCGCAAGCTCTACGGCTCTTTTTTTATCAGTAGAAAATTCATAAAAATTTACATAATTAGTCGCAATTTTTTCATCGCTAAGTTTTAATTTTTCATTATTAGGATCAGGAAAGAAATTTAATGCCATCAATTCAGATTGAACTAAGGCTGAACTAACTAAAGCTCCAGCACCTAGTTTTAAAAAATGGCGTCTTTTTTTATATAATTGTTCGTTTGTGATATTCATAATTTTCCTTTATAAGTTTTGTGATATTAAAACATATAAAGGAAAATAAAAGGATAATTTTTATTATATAAAAAAATATTTTTAAAAAATTATCTCATTGTTTTCAGATAGAGCAGGGTTGTTTTTTGGAAATGGAGAAGTATTGGTATAATATTCTCTTTGCTTTTCATAAATTCCTTGATAAACTCCTTTTGGAATGATAAATTTTCTAGCACTATCAGGATAAAGTTCTAAGTATTTTGTTAAAAATTCTTTAAAAACCGGAGCAGCGGTTCTTGCACCACCTTCGATTTGTTTCATAGGTTTATTATCATCATTACCATACCAAATGATAGCTTCTATTTCAGGAGTCAAGCCACAAAACCACGCATCTACGCTTTTATTTGAAGTACCTGTTTTTCCAGCTATTTCAATCCCTTCTACTCTAGCATTACGTCCAGTACCTTTTTTAACAACATTTTGCATCATATCATTGACTAAAAAGGCTTGTTCAGGTTCGCTGATTTTTCTTTCTCCTGAATTAAATTCTACTACTATTTTGCCATTTTTATCAATTACTCTTTTAATGAGTATTAAATCTTTTTGCACGCCATAGTTTCCAAATACTGTATAAAGTTTAGCATAGTCATAAATAGAAATTCCAAAGCTACCCAAAACTATAGATAAATCAACCGGTATATTCTCAAAGCCCATAAATTGAAGTTTATCATGGATCACATCAAGTCCTAGGGCAAGAGCTAAATTTATGGTAGCTAGGTTTCTTGATCCAGTTAATGCTTCTTTTAAGCTTATAAGCCCTAGAAATTTTCCACCGTAATTTTTAGGTTTCCAGTCTTTCTCATCTTCTTTGGTACTTTCAAAAATTCTTGAAATATCAGCAACCTTACTCATAGGAGAATAGCCCATATCAATGGCAATTTGGTATAAAAAAGGTTTAAAAGAACTTCCAGGCTGTCTTAAACTTTGAGTAGCACGGTTAAAATTACTTTTTGTATAATTTACCCCACCTACTAAGGCTAATATGTCTCCATTTTGGTGATTTGCTACTATCATAGCTCCATTAAGTGTACTTAAATTGGCATCTTTGTCTCTTTTAACTATTTCATCATAGCCAAATTTTAAAGCTTCTCTTGCAATATTTTGCACATCAAGATCTATAGCAAGCTCTATTTTATAACCGCCACTTTTTAAGTCTTTAATTCCGCTTAGCTGTTTTAAAACTTCTTGAGTAACATAAGGAGCTGCATTTTGTGTTAAAGTATCATCATATACTTTTGGAATTTCTTTTAAGGCATTTTCATACTCTCCTTTAGAAATCCAACCAAGATTATACATTCTTTGTACTACGCTATTTGCTCTAGCTAAAGAAAGATCTAAATGTCTAGTAGGATCATAAGTACTTGGAGCCTTTGGCATACCTACTAAAATGGCAATTTCTTTCAAACTAAGCTCATCTAAATTTTTTCTAAAATACCCAAGCGCAGCAGTTTTTACTCCATAATATCCATGTCCAAAGAATATGAAATTTAAATATCTTTCTAAAATTTGCTCTTTAGTTAAAGTACTTTCTATTTTATATGCAAGCAAGGCTTCTTTTAGCTTTCTACTCAAAGTGCGCTCAGGGGTTAATTCTGTGTTTTTTATGAATTGTTGCGTAAGAGTGGAAGCTCCTTCCATGGTTTTTCCACCACTTCTTATGATTTTAATAGCTGCTCTAAAAATCGCATCTATATTAACCCCACCATGTTCAAAAAAGCTAGTATCTTCAATGGCTACCAAAGCTTCTATAAGTCTTGGTGGAAGTTCTTCATAAGGAGCGTAAAAGCGGTGTTGCTCAAAAACATTTGCAACTAATTTTCCATTTTTATCAAAAATTTGTGTTGTAAGAGGCGGTTTGTAATCTTTAAAGGTGTATTGATTTAAATCAGAATCAGAAAACAAATAAGCAATAAATATAAAAATTCCAACCGCACACACTACACAAAAAGAAAGAAATATTTTTAAAATTTTTATCATAAAAATGCTTTCAAAAGTTCTATATTAAGCCCTAGTGCTGTACTTTGATGGCCTATGATTTTTTTAATGTATTTTTTATGAAATCCCTCGCACATCACAGCTCCGGCTTTGCCTTGATAAAGTTTTGACTCAACGTATTCTTGCATATCTTTTAAATCAAATTTATCCAAAATCAAATCACACTTGCTAAGATTAAAAATCTTTTTATCTTCTAAAACTAAAATCATCGCACTTAAAACGCTAATGCTTTTGCCACTTTGCAAATTGAGCATATTAAAAGCCTCATTATCGCTTTTAGCTTTAGTAAGAATGATATTTTGAGCACAAACTATACTATCAGCAAATAAAACATTTTTTAAATCAGGATATTTTGCAAAAAACTGCCTTTCTTTTTCTAAAACAATTTTTTGCACATAAGAGTTTGGATTATCTTTTTTTACCAAGCTCTCATCATAATCGATAATAATTTGTTCAAAAGCGATATTTGCTTCTTTTAATAAAGCAACGCGCGAAGGCGAACTTGAAGCTAAATAAAGCATTAAGCAAGACTTTCTTCTATGATTTTCTTAGCATGATCAAGCGCTTGTTCTATTTTGCTTGTATCTTTACCACCAGCTGTTGCAAAATCATCTCTACCGCCACCGTTTCCACCAAGCATTTGCGCAATTTCTTTTACCAAAACACCAGCTTTCAATGAAGCGTCTTTAACACCTGCTGCTATGATAATCTTACCTTCTTTTTCTTGTAAAAGTAAAATTACAGCTTTGTTAAATTTATTTTTAAATTCATCTATCATGGTTTTTATATCGCCACTATCTATTTTTTGCACGCAATATTGAATGCCATTTAGTTCTTTAGAGTTTAATTCTGCTTTGTTTGAATTTTTTAATTCATTTTTTAAACTAGCTATTTCATTTTTTAATTTTGCTACATAGCTTAAAATATCATGAGTTTTTAACTCTTCTTTAACTTGGTTTAGTTCTTTTAAATTTTCATTAACATAATCAAGTGCAGCTTTGCTTACTACTGCTTCTATTCTTCTAACTCCAGCACTAACTCCGCTTTCTTTGATGATATAAAAACTTCCTATTTCAGAGCTATTTTTCACATGAGTACCACCGCAAAGTTCTTTACTAGCTCCTAGGGTTAAAACTCTTACTTTTTCTTGATATTTTTCACTAAATAAAGCTATGGCACCACTTTTTTTAGCTTCATCTAAAGCTAAAATTTCAATTTTAGCTTCATTTGCTTGCATGATGTAAGTATTTACTAAAGCTTCTATTTGCTTTAATTCTTCTTTGTTTAGGGCTTTTGGATGAGTAAAATCAAATCTTAATTTATTATGCTCTACCAAAGAGCCTGCTTGGCTAATGTGTGAGCCAAGAATTTCTCTTAAAGCATGGTGTAATAAATGTGTTGCACTATGATGTCTTGCGATTTGTTCTCTTTTTTTAGTATCTATGCAAGCTAACACTTCATCATTTGTTTTAAGATCTTGTTTTAATTTCACTTGACTAAGATTAATATCAAAGAATTTTTGTGTATCTAAAACCTCATTTTCATTGATAAAACCTATATCAGCGCTTTGCCCTCCACTTGTTGCGTAAAATGGAGTTTTTTCAAGCATTAACCATGCTATATCTCCTGCCTTAGCTTCGGTTATGATTTTAAAATTCTCATCCAAAATAGCCATGATTTTAGTTTTTTCTTCATAATTTTCATAGCCACTAAAAGTATTTTTGCCAAATTTTTCTAATAAAACTTTAAAGTCTCCGCTAATTGCTTTATCTCCACTTCCTTTCCAAGAAGCTTTGGCTCTATCTTTTTGTTCTTGCATAAGCTCATTGAATTTAGCCTCATCTATACTAAGATTTTTTTCTCTTAGCATATCTTGGGTTAAATCAAGCGGAAAACCATAAGTATCATAAAGTTTAAAAGCTACTTCACCGCTAAAAATATCTTTAGTTTTTTTAAGTTCTTCATTAAAAATTTCTATACCATTTTCAATAGTGCTTAAAAATCTTTCTTCTTCTAGTTTGATTTGTTCTTTAATAAATTCTTTTTTTTCATTTAAGTAAGTATAATGCCCACCCATTAACTCACAAACTACATCTACAAGCTCATACATAAAAGCTCTTTTAAGACCTAACAAATATCCATGTCTTAAGGCACGACGCATAATTCTTCTTAAAACATAGCCCCTGCCTTCTTTATCAAAGCCAACTCCTTGAGCAAGTAAAAATACACTTGATCTAATATGATCGGCGATTACTCTATAGCTAGCTCCACTTTCATAGGTATAAGTTTTACCGCAAAGTTTAGCAATACTCTCAATAATAGGCATAAACAAAGAACTATCAAAATTGCTAAATTTTCCTTCTTTTATAGCACTAACTCTTTCAAGTCCCATGCCTGTATCAATACTAGGTTTTGGCAATGGAGTAAGTGTGCCATCAGCACTTCTTTCATACTGCATGAAAACGAGGTTCCAAATTTCTAAGAACCTATCTCCATCACCACCCATATAATCTTCACTAGAATTAAAATGCTCAGCACCTTGATCATAAAAAATTTCACTACAAGGCCCGCATGGTCCAGTATCGCCCATTTGCCAGAAATTATCTTTATCGCCAAATTTATAAATTCTTTCTTTTTCTATATGTTTTTGCCAGAGTTCATATGCTTCATCATCGCTCTCATGTACAGTTACATATAGTCTTTCTTTAGGTAGTTTTAAAACTTCAGTTACAAACTCCCAAGCATAAGCAATGGCTTGTTCTTTAAAATAATCTCCAAAACTAAAATTTCCAAGCATTTCAAAGAAAGTATGATGTCTTGCTGTGTAGCCTACATTGTCTAAGTCATTATGTTTTCCACCAGCTCTTATACAAGTTTGACAACTTGTTTTACGCGGAGGATTAGGACGTGGTACTTCTCCGGTAAATATACTTTTAAAAGGCACCATACCTGCATTAGTAAAAAGTAAAGTTGCATCATCAGGCACTAAAGGGCTTGAAGGAGTGATTTCGTGTCCTTTTGACTTAAAAAATTCTAAATATTCTTTTCTTATATCCATAGATTTTCCTAGCTAGTTTTTTGCTTAAAATAATACCAAAAATACTTTAAATTAAGTAAAACTATCTTATAATCATGATTTTAAATTTACTAAGGTAATACAATGAAAATTCCTTTTATAGACTTAAATGCTCAATATAATGCTTATAAAAATGAAATCGATGAGGCTATTAGTGAAATTTTACAAAGCACTTCTTTTATAGGTGGTGCAAAATTAGAAGAATTTGAAAATAATTTAGCTAAATATGTAGGTATTAAACACGCAATAGGTTGTTCAAGTGGCACAAGTGCATTATTTTTAGCCTTGATGGCTTTGGGCGTGGGTAGAGATGATGAGGTAATAGTGCCAAGTTTTACCTTTATAGCTACAGCTGAAATGGTTGCTCTAATCGGCGCTAAGCCTGTTTTTGTAGATATTGATTTTAAAGATTATAATCTTAGTTTAGAAAAAGTTCAAAGTGCTATCACGCCTAAAACTAAAGCTGTAATTGCTGTGAGTATTTTTGGGCTTATGCCTGATATGTTTGCTCTAAAAGAGCTTTGTAAAAGTCAAAATATTGCTTTGATAGAAGATAGTGCGCAAAGTTTTGGAGCTAGTCAAAAAGGCATAAAATCATGTGCTATAGCTGATATATCTTGCACAAGCTTTTTCCCGTCTAAGCCTTTAGGTGCTTATGGAGATGGTGGAGCGATCTTTACCCAAGATGATGAATTAGCACAAAAAATAAAAATTTATTTAAATCATGGACAAGTGCAAAGATATAAGCATAAATACATCGGTATTAATGGAAGGCTTGATACCATCCAAGCAGCTATTTTAAATGTGAAATTAAAATACTTAGATGAAGAGATTAAAAAAAGAGAAGTAATAGCAAAAGTTTATGATGAAAATTTAAAAAATTGTATTTTACCGCCAAGAAAAGATGATTTTGTGAGTGCCCAGGCTCAATATAGCGTGCGTGTAAAGAATAGAGAAAAATTCATGCAAAAATTACAAGAGCAAGGTATACCTACTGCGGTGCATTATCCTTTGGGGCTTCATTTGCAAGAAGCTTTCGATTATCTTGCTCATAAAAAAGGTGATTTACCAAATACGGAGCTATTAAGTGATGAAATTTTATCCTTACCTATGAGTGCATTTTTAAAAGAAGAGCACCAAGCTAGAGTGATTGAGGCTTTTAAATGAAAATAGGGCTTATAGGCCTTGGTAAAATGGGTAAAAACCATTTAAGAGAACTTGAGCGTAATTTAAAAGTAAAAGAAATTCATCTTTATGATCCTTTTTGCAAAGATGAATTTAAACACTTTTTTCATAAAAATTTTGATGATTTTTTAGCACAAAATCTTGATGGTGTTATCATTGCCACGCCTACTCATACGCATTTAGATATAGCTTTAAAGGTTTTTCCTAAAATAAAAAATGTTTTGATAGAAAAGCCTTTGGCGTTAAATGTTGATGAAATTTTAATCTTAGAGCAAAAAGCTAGAGAAAACAAAGTCAGAGTAGGGGTGGGTTTTTGCGAGAGATTTAATCCTGCTATTTTAACTTTTAAAGAAAAACTTTTAGAAGATGAGATTATAAGTATTAATATACAAAGAATTTCGCCTTATCCGCAAAGAATAAACGATGTAGGTGTTTTAAGTGATCTTAGTGTGCATGATATTGACTTAGTTAGATTTTTAAGTCAAGAGCAAATTTTAAAAGCAAATATTTATAAAAGCTTCCATCATGATAAATTTGAAGATGAGGTAATGATAAGCTTAAAATTAGAAAATATCTTAGCAAGTATTCATGATAGCTGGAATGGACAATGCATTATAAGAAAAATTACAATTTTAGGTAAAAAACATACTTATGAGCTTGATCTTAAAAATTTTAAACTTTTTATCAATATGCAAAAAATTCCAAATTTATATGAAAACTCTCCTTTATATGCTGAGCATGAAGACTTTTTTGAGCTTTTGCAAAATGGAGTTTGTGAAAATTTAGCTAGTATTGAAGATGCTTTGAGAGTGCAAGAAATTTTAGAAGGTGTTTGATAGTGAAATATGTATTTTTTTTAAATATGGGCGGGGTTAATAAACTTGATGAATGTGAAGTTTTTTTAAAAAATATGTTTAATGATCCTTATATTTTAGGGATACAAAATGTTTTTTTAAGAAAATTTGTAGCCTTTATGATAAGAAAATCAAGATTAAAAGCTATGAAGCAAAACTATGAAAAAATGGGTGGGAAGTCCCCGCTTACCCAAATCACACAAAGTTTATGTGATAGATTAAATTCTAAAACTAGAGAATATAGCTTTGATTTTATCAGTCTTTATGTGCCACCCTTTGCAAATGAGGTTTTTTCAAAATATGATTTTCAAAAAAATGATGAAATCATTTTATTTCCTTTATACCCTCATCATTCTAAAACCACTGTAACTAGTTCTTTAGAAGTAGTGCAAAATGAGCTAAGAAGTGTCCAAAATCAAGCTAATGTAAAAATCATTGATGTTTTTTATAAAGATGAGCTTTATAATGAAATGATTATAAAGCATATTTTAGAAAAAAAGAAAGAATGTGATTATAAAACTTTGATTTTTTCTGCCCATTCTTTACCGCTTTCAGTGATTAAAAAAGGTGATTTGTATGAAAAACATGTGCAAGAGCATGTGGGTATCTTGAAAGAAAAGCTTAAAAATAAATTTGATCAAATCATTTTATCATATCAATCAAAACTAGGTCCAGTAAAATGGCTTGAACCTAATACAAGTGATATTTTAGCAAATTTAGATCAAAAAGCTTTGATTTATCCTATATCTTTTTGTATAGATTGTTCTGAAACGATTTTTGAGCTTGGAGCTGAATATAGACACTTAGCAAAAAGTGATTATGAGCTTATTGCTTGTCCTAATGATAGTGATGAGTTTATAGAGTTTATTTTAAATTGTTTAGTTTAGAGTCAAATAAAACTCTAAATTTTAAAGTTAGTTTGGATTAGTTTTTATCGTTTTGTTCTCTATAGGCTTTAAATAACTTTCTTTTATCATAAGATTTACTGTATCTTTAAACATAGGTAAAGCACTTTGTGCAGCATAATAACTATAAGCCTTGGTAGGATTTCTCACCAAAACCCCTATGGTATAATTGTTTTTCTCATCATTTGCAAAGCCAAAAAATGAAGCATTGTAGCGATTTGAAGTATAGCCTTTTCTCTCAGCAATCCTAGCTGTACCTGTTTTACCACCTATGATAATGCCTTGAGTTTGTGCTTTTTTACCTGTTCCTTTTTCTATAACATTGATTAAAATTTGTTGCATTTCTTTGGCAGCTTTACTTGAGAGAATTTTTTCTTTTTTAACTTCATCATCAAGTTTTATTAAGCGTCCATCTTGATAAATTTTATTTGCAATTTGTGGTGTGATATAAATTCCATCATTATTAAATACATTATAAGCAGCTAGAAGTTGCATAAAAGTTGTTTTTAAACCATAACCATAGCTTAATACAGATTTTTCTACTTCTCTTAATCTTTTTGGATTTGGTATTTCTCCTTTTTGTTCATAAGGAAGATCAATACCACTTCTTTCTCCAAAACGAAAAATTCTAAGCCCTGAGATGATTTCAAGATTGCTTAATCTTTGGGCGATTTTAATCATACCGACATTTGAAGAGTAGGTGATAACTTCTTCCATGCTCATTTTATCTTTTTTATGGTCATCGCGTATAGTAAAACGACCAAGCTTGTATTGACCACCTTGGGTGTTGATGATTTCATTGACTTTGATTTTATCAAGCATTAAAGCAGTGGTAAATATAAAAGGCTTTATAACAGAACCTGCTTCATAGCCATATTCTATCGCACTTGCATTAAGCACAGATAGATCTTTTCCACGATTTTGCGGATCATATCTTCTTGAGCTAGCAAGGGCTAAAATTTTCCCACTTTTACTTTCCATAATTGCAACTATAATTTCATTAGCTTTTAGATCTTCATTTCTTTTATCAATAGCCTTTTCTAAGCCTTTTTGGAGTTTTAGTGAAATATTTAAGTATAAATTACATCCATCTATTTTACGCTTTTCATAAGAGTGTAAATTTAAGATAATATTGCCACCTATATCTCTTAAACCTTGAATTTTTGCATTTTGTAAAGGGCTTAAGCATTCATTGTAATATTTTTCTAAGCCTTTTATGCCGACATTTTTAAAAATTTCGCTTTTTTCATCCATATAAGTTCTTGTGTAGCCTATGATAGGAGTAAGTGAGTCTTTTGGCATATACACGCGATCTTCTTTGTGTTCTATGATATCAAGTCCTCTTGTTTCAACTCTGCCATTGTTATTTGTAAAAGACTTAAAAAAACCTTGAGTATAAAGCTTTTTAGCTAATTCTTTTAAATAACTTGCATCTTTTGAATTAATATCTTGGAGTAAAATAAAATTATAACTTCTTCTTTTCTTTGTAAGCATTCTTTTTTTGATATCTTGCATTTGCTCATCACTTGCGCCACTATAAATTTGAAAAAGTGTTAAGAATAATTCTTTTTTATCAGGATTTAAACTTCTTAGATCAATCTCTGCTCTATAAATTTGCCTACTTGAAGTTACTGTAAAATTATCACTTGTGATGATATTACCTCTAAGAGCGGAAAAATATTGTTCTTTTTGGGTATTTGGTATATGGCGTTTTGAGGTTAGAAAAAAAGTAGAAAGTAAAAACAAGGCCATAAAAAACAGAGCCATACAAAAAGCAAAAGCTACCTTTGAAACTCTATTTCTAATGGTGTTTGAAAGCATATATTAAATTTGAGTTCTTGAAATTTCTTTATATGCGTTTATAGCCTTATTTCTAACTTCAAGCATAAATTTCATACTTGATTCAGCTTTGCTAATTGCAATTGCCGCTTGGTGTAAGTCTTTTACTTCACCTGTTGCGATGTCTACCATAGCAGCTTCAGCTGTTTCTTGAGTTTTATTAAGGTTGTTTATAGAATTTTTTAATAAGCTTGAAAATTCATCACCTATATTATTTGAGTTGTTATTATTTTTATTGTTAACATTGTTAAATTGATTTATACCATTAATAGTGTTCATTTATTAACCTCTTAGTAAATCTATCGCACTTTGTGCTATGGTTTTAGTGCTTGTAAAAGCGCTTACATTTGCTTGGTAAGCTCTTGTTGCTTCTATTAAATCGGCCATTTCAATGACAGGGTTTATATTTGGAAAAGCAACATAACCTTGTTCATTCGCATCTGGATGAGATGGATCAAATTTCATACGAAAATCTTTATCATCTCTTACAACCTTATCAACTACTACGCTCATTATAGCAGGTTTTGCATCTTTTTGCGAAGCAGGATCATTTAAAGGATTTTCATATTCTAAAAAATTATTATCTTTAGCGATTTGTTTATTTAGTAATTCATTAAAATCAGTCGCTTTAAAAATTACTTCTCTTCTTCTATATGGACCGCCTTCTGCTGTTCTAGTAGTGTTTGCATTAGCTATATTTGAGCTAATTACATTCATTCTAAAGCGTTGAGCGCTAAGTCCGTATCCGCTAATATCAAAATCACTTAAATAAGCCATTGTTTTTCTCCTAGCCTAATTTAGAGCTTGTTTCTATGATGGTTGAAAAAATATTACTTTGTCTTCTTAAAACACCATCTAAAGCAGTAATCATCATAGTATTTTTACTCATTTCAGTAGTTTCTACATCAAGATCTACTGTATTTGCATCATTTCTTGCTAAATGCCCATCTCTTAAATAAATGGTTGATTTATTAGGATCTGGAAATTTCCAAGGTTTTTGATGATTTGCATTTGTACTTGCTAATTCAAGCTCTTTGGTATCTTTCTTTTTAAAAATTTCATTTGCTCTATTAACTAAAGCAGTTTCAAATTCTATATCTCTTGCTTTATAAAAAGGAGTATCAACATTTGCAAGGTTAGAATTAATCATTTGACTTCTTAGGTTTCTTCCTGCTAAAGCATCAACAATAAGTTCTTTTGATTTAAAAGGGCTTATCATAGTTTTTCCTTTAAAATAAAGCTTTTATAGACTAAAAGCAAAAATCATTCCAAAATATTTATGCAATTTTGTTTATCTATAAGTATATCTTTTTATAGTAAATTTTCGAAATTTTTAAAGCCACTTTCAAGCGAAACTTTTTTTTCTAGTGTTTTTAAAAAATCTTTTTTTGTCATTTCTTTAGCGCCCATAAATTTTAAATGCTCATTAGGCACTTGACAATCTATTAAAAAATCATATGGTTTTAAAAGCTCACAAAGTCTTATTAGGGCTACTTTTGAGGCATCTTTTTTAAGACTTATCATGCTTTCGCCAAAAAATATTTTACCTATGATAAGTCCATATAAACCGCCGATTAAAACATCATTTTCATAAACTTCGACACTATGAGCTAAATTTTGCTCAAAAAGCTTTGTATAAACTTGTATAAACTCTTGACTTATCCAAGTTTTTTTTCTTTTTGCGCAATGACTTATAAGAGAGTTAAAATCAAAATCAAGTCTTATTTCATAAGTTTTTAAAGCTTTTTTTATGCTTTTTTGTATACGCACTTCATCGGGTAAAAGCACCATTCTAGGAGAAGGGCACCACCAAGTAACAGGATTACTAGTCCATGGAAAAAGCCCTAGACGATAAGCATGAGGTATAAAGTCTACTTCTAGCTTTTCGCTAATAAAAACAGGCGCATCATCAGGACTTTTTAAAAGTTTAGAATACAAATTCGATTTTTTCATTTTTGGAAAGTTTGAGTTTTAATTTACCACCATTTTTTAATTTTCCAAACAAAATCTCATCGCTTAATCTCTCTCCTAATTCTTCGGTAATAATGCGTTTTAATAATCTGACTCCAAAATCTTTATTATTGGTTTTTTTAGCAAGAAATTCTTTTACTTTTTTATCAGCTTCTATGGTGATATTATTTAAATTTTTCGCCATTAAATCTAGCTCTTTTTGGACGATTTGTTCTAAAATTTCTTGATTTAAGTCATTAAAATGAATGATTTTATCAATACGGTTGATAAATTCAGGCGCAAAAAAATCTTTTATGGCTTTATTGCTTTTTTCTTTATCGCTGCTTAAAAAACCAAGCTCATTACTTTCTTTTAAGCCTAAATTGGAGGTCATAATGATAATAGTATTTTTAAAATCAGCTTTTAATCCACTATTATCCGTTAAACTTGCATTATCAAAAATTTGTAAAAAAGTATTAGTTAAATCAGGATGAGCTTTTTCTATCTCATCAAATAAAACTACGCTAAAAGGATTTTTTCTAATACTATTACTAAGCAAGCCACCATCTTCATAGCCCACATAACCTGCTGAAGTTCCTATGAGTTTGCTCACATCATGTTTTTGTGAGTATTCACTCATGTCAAATCTTTCAAGATTAAGATTTAAAATTTGTGCTAAATTTTTAGCAAGTTCGGTTTTGCCAACCCCGCTTGAACCGGTAAATAAAAACACGCCTTTTGGGGTGTTTTTACCTTTTAATCCTGCATAGCTTTGTTTTAAAATAGAACATAAAGCTTTAATAGCTTCATCTTGCCCAAAGATGTTTTGTTTTAAATCATGCTCTAAGTTCTTAAGAATTTTACCTTGATCGCTTTCATAAATTTTATGGGAATGCGTCATCCTTGCTAAAGTATTTTCTAAATCTTTTATTTTTACTATTTTTTTATTTTTTTTATCTTCTAAAGCAAAGCTTGCACCAAGCTCATCGATTAAATCAATCGCGCTATCTGGTAAAAATTTATCATGTAAAAATTGTTTTGCTAGTTTTATACTTGTTTGTAAAATTTCATCACTGATTTTGATTTTGTGAAAATTTTCATATTTACTTTTTAAGCCTTGTAAGATTAAAAAACACTCTTCTTCGCTTGGTTCATCTATATCAATTTTTGCAAATCTTCTACTTAGAGCTTTGTTTTTATCAAAGGTGTTTTTATATTCTATAAAAGTAGTTGCTCCTATGCATTTGATGTTGCCATTACTTAGTGCAGGTTTTAATAAATTTGACATATCTGCATGACTTTCATTGCTTGCGCCGGTTCCTACTATGGTGTGAATTTCATCTATAAATAAAATAGCATTAGGGATATTTTCTAATTCTTTAATGATATCTTTTAACCTTTTTTCAAAATCACCCCTATATTTTGTCCCCGAAAGCAAGCTTGTCATATCAAGGTTATAAATTTTTGAGTTTTTTAAATGTTTTGGCACTTTTTCTTCAGCTATAGCTAGTGCTAGCCCATCTATAATAGCACTTTTACCAACACCTGGTTCACCAACTAAAATAGGATTATTTTTCTTGCGACGGCTTAGAATTTGCATCATTCTTTCAAGTTCAAATTTCCTACCTATAACAGGATCTATTTTGCCTTTTTTTGCAAGCTCAACTAGCTCTATGGTATGGGTTTTTAAATTTTCAAATTCAACATTTTGTAACAATTCTTTTATTTTTTCTTCTTCTATTAGGTGTTTTTTTAAGATATTATAAGAATAAGCTTTTTCTTCTTTGCAAAGTGCGATGATAAAATCAATCACACTTGTTTGATTTTTTGCATTTAGCTTGTGTAATATATTTTCCAAGATCACAGAAAAAATAGGTTCTATTTCTTTTTTTAAAATTTCATTATTTTTAGCTAGATAATTTTTTAATTCATTTTCAAAGCCTTGTAAATCACCATCTCCGATTTCTTCAAGTAGATTTTTAAAATCATTACTAAGCTTAACTAAAGCAAAAAGCAAATGTTCACAAGTGATAAATTCATGATGATTGATAAAGCTTAAATGTCTTGCATTTGGTATAAATGAGTCAATTAATTCTTTATATTTCATTGTTCTTCTATCCTTGTTTGGAGTGGAAAATCATTGTTTTTTGCTGCCATGTCAACTTGCTGTTTTTTACTTAGTGCAATCTCTTCTGTGTATATACCACAAACTCCACTTCCTTGATGATGAATTTCAAGCATAATTGCACTTGCCTTTTCAAAATCATGATGAAAAATATTCATTAAAATTTCAATTACAAAATCCATAGTGGTAACATCATCATTTAAAAGCAAAACCTTAAACATTTTAGGTTCTGCTAGTTTTTGTTGCTCTAAAATTTCACTTTTTAGACTCATTTAATATCCTAGTAATGTCTTCTTGCATAATCTCAGTAGAAACTTTCCCAAGATAATATTTCACATAACTTTTTGAGTCTTTATTCCAAAAGTCTGTTAAATCTTGATAAACACCATCTTTTAAAACTACTTTAAAAGGAAGTTGTTCCATGCTTTGATAGTTGATATCTTTTAAAGCTTGTGCGACAATTCTATCATTTTCTTTAGAATTGCTTAAAAAATAATACGCCCCATATTTAATGGCAAAATCTTTTACGGTTTGATCGCTTACATTTTCAAAATGACTAAGCCCTATGATGATAAAATTATCTGTATTTTTTTGCCACAAGCTTGTTAGATGGGTAGCTTCTTCTTGGCAAGGTGTGCAAAAGGTTCCAAAAAAATCAAACATTAAAATTTTATTCTCTTCGCCCTTTACCACAAAACCATTTTGTGTTCTTACTAAGGTTTTTTCACCTCCATTGACACTTTTTAAAAGAATTTCATCGCCCATTTTATACTCAGCAAACGCAAATTCATTTTCAATTTTTTCTTCACTTGAGCAAGCATTTATTAAAAATGCAAAAGCAAATGTAAAAAATAAATAAGCAATTTTTTTCATCAAAATCCTTTTTTAATAATGATTTTTCATAGCAGCTCTTGCCTCAAGATCTGCTTGTTTTTTCTTTAAACTTTCTCTTTTATCGTGTAAGTTTTTTCCTTTGGCTAAGGCTATTAAGACTTTTGCTTTATTTTTTTCATTAAAATAAAGTTCTAATGGAACTATAGTAAAGCCTTGAGTGCTAATTTTACCAAAAAGCCTATCGATTTGCTTTTTATGCATTAAAAGTTTTCGCGCGCCTTTTTCATCATGCTTATAAAAGGAATGTGTAGTACTAAGATGAGAAATATGAGCATTAAGTAAGAAAATTTCACCTTTGATAATACGCACAAAAGAATCTTTTAAATTTGTTCTACTAGCTCTTAATGCTACTACCTCAGAGCCTTTTAAAACAATACCTGCTTCAAATTTTTCCAAAATTTCATAATCAAAAAAAGCTTTTTTGTTTTTTACTATAGTTTTTTTCATCATTTAGCCTTAAAAACTCCACTTCCACTTCCACTTAAAAAATAAGCCTCATCAAGAAAAGTTTGCATTTTAGGATAAATTTTTGCACAAGGAGCAAATAAGTCATTTAAATCAGTATTTTTATACTCTAAAATTTCGCTTGTTTTGAGTGTTTTAAGTGTTTTGGACAAATTTAAATTTGCTGTTAAATCATATGAGCTTTCATCAAATGCTTTATATACTTTTGCACTTGAGCATTCAATAGCTGGAAAAGTAAAATCAAGTTGGGTAAAATCATCTTCAAAATATTCTACAATCTCGCCACACCCGCTAACATTTGCACTATCATATCCACTTAAAAAAAAGATTAAATCAGAACCGAGTTTTTGGCAGATTTGTTCAAGTTGTTGTTGGTTAAGTTTTAAATTTAAAGCTTCGTTGATCATAAGCAAAAATGTAACCGCATCAGTGCTACTTCCACCAAGGCCTCCACCTATGGGAATGTTTTTGGTAAGCTTTAAACTTTTGTCTTTAAAAAATTCATTTAATTCATTAGAAAAACCTAAATTTTCTAATTCTTTATAAGCTTTGTGTATGATAGTATCTTGAGTAAAATTTCCAGTGATTTCAAATCCTTCTTTTGTTTTTTCATCACTAAAGCTTAATTCATCAAAAATATCTTTTAGTAAAACAAAGCGTGATTGTAATAAATGATAAGATCTTAAATCAATTCCTATGATTTTTAAAAAAATATTAGCTTTTGCGTAAGCTTTCATTTTTTAAGCTTTTTACTTAGATCGTCAAGTTTTATCGTTTCATCGCTAATTGCATGTAAATTTTCACTTTTTACTTGCTCGATAAGCTCTTTGCGTAGTATCATTAAAGACTTTGGAGCTTCGATGCCTATTTTAGCATAGCCTTTGCCTGTTTGAACTACTTTGATTTCTATATCATCTCCGATTTTTATACTTTCATTTTCTTTTCTTGATAAAATTAACATTTTAATACCTTATTTAAATAATATTGCACTTGATTATCTTGGATAGAAATGATAGAAAAAAAATCTTTTTCTTCTAAAATATAGCTACCTTCTTCTTGAATTTCCAAATCGTCCAAAAATATTTTTTGTCCATTGTGTAATTTTTGGGGATATTTTATCGTATTTTTTCTAAGATTTAAATAAGCTAAAGGATTTAACTCTTTTTCATTCTCATAAAAAAACCTTCCCTCGCTTAAACGCTCTAATGAGCTTAGTGTGGCTTTAATACCAAGTTTTCTAGCAAATAATTCACAATAAGAGCGTATATAAGAACCCTCGCTAACTGCTATTTCTATGGTTAAAAAGGGGTGGCTATAGTGTAAAATTTTAGTATAAAAAATATCCATAACACAAGGCTTTAAATTGACTTCAAAACCTCTTTTTGCAAGCTCATAAGAGCGCACCCCATCTATTTTTTTTGCACAAAATGCGGGTGGGGTGTAGGTGATTTTACCTAAAAGTTCATTTTTAATTTGTTCTAAAACTTTCTCTTCAAAAGCATTTATAAGATTGATTTCTTTGATATTTTGATTATCAAGGCTTAGTGAATGCGCGCCTAGCCAAAGTGTTGCTTTATAAACTTTTGGATTTTTATCAAAAAAACGAAAAAGTTTTGTGTATTGATCAAAGGCTATGAGTAAAACACCTTTTGCAAAAGGATCAAGTGTTCCTGAAAAACCTGCTTTTTTATTTTTATATTTTTTCTTGAGTTTGCCTAAAAAAGCATTAGAACTCATACCGCTTGGTTTATAAGCTACAAAAAGTTTATTCATATCACTTTTTCCACAAAACTTGACATTATCATTCTTTCTATGCCTCCAAAATTAATCGTGAGTTTTTCTTCAGCACCTATTTTACTTACCCCAGTGACTCTGCCTATGCCAAAAATTTTATGTTTGATTAAATCGCCTTTTTTGTAGCAATTTTTTTGATGATCTAGTGTTAATTCTTTTTTGATTACATTACTCTCACCAAAAAATCTACTTTTTTCTAATCTTGTGCGACTTCCTTTATAAAATCTAGAATTAGCATAACTTAAATAAAGTTTTTTCTTGGCTCTAGTGATTGCTACATAGGCAAGTCTTCTTTCTTCTTCTATATTGCTTGATTCGCTAGTGAGTGGGAAAAATCCTTCTTCTAAACCTATGATAAAAACATAATCAAACTCAAGTCCTTTGCTTGCATGAATACTCATAATACAAATACTTTCTTTATCAAGTCCATCTTGCTCATTAAGTAAAGAAATTTCATTTAAAATATCATCTAAGCCATTATAATTTCCATGAGTAATTTTATCTTTTAAATTAGCATAAAGTTCATCTATATTTAAAAGTTTATCTTCGCCCTCTGGATTATCTTTGTAAAATTCTTTGATTTTAAATTCTTCTTCTAAGGCTAAAATCATTGCAAGCAAATCATCTTTTTCTTTAATTTTGTGTATGCTTAGTATGAATTTTTCTAACTCTTTGTCTGTTTTTTTACTAAAAAAACCACTTCCTTGCAAAGCACATAGACTTTCAAATAAAGACAAATGATTTTCTTTAGCATAATTTTCTAGCTTTTCTAAACTTGCATTACCAAAGTTTCTTTTAGGGCGGTTGATAATGCGTTTAAAAGAATAATCATCATTTAAATTTGAAAGCAATCTTAAATAAGAAATAATATCTTTAATTTCAGCTCTTTCATAAAAACGAATTCCACTTAGCAATTTAAAAGGAATTTTTTCTTTGCTAAAAGCTTCTTCAAGAGCACGAGATAGGGCATTTACTCTATAAAGTATGGCTATTTCACTAGGATTAATCCCCGAGTTTAAAAGTTTTGAAACTTCTCTTGCAACCTTAAAACTTTCAATTTTTTCATCATCATTTTGTAAAATTGTAATTTCTTCGCCCTCATCTTTGGTACAAATCAAAGTTTTTCCTAGTCTTTTTCTATTATGCTCTATAAGCTCATTTGCAGCTTGCAAAATAGCGCTAGTTGAGCGATAATTTTGCTCTAGTTTGACTAATTTTACATTGTTAAATTGTTCTTTGAAATTTAAGATATTTTCTATTTTAGCTCCACGCCAACCATAAATACTTTGATCATCATCACCCACCACACAAATATTTTCATGAGACACGCAAAGTTTTTTTAGAATTTGATATTGTAAGGCATTAGTATCTTGATACTCATCTACTGTTATATAAGTATATTTTTGACTTTGCTCTTGTGCAAATTGTTCATCTTCTAAAATTTTATTAGTTAGCATGAGTAAATCATCAAAATCCATGAAATTATTTTGGATTAAAAAATGCTCATATTGCTCATATAAATGAATGATTTCTTCGTAATTTTTGTTTTTTTCATCTTTTAAAAATTCTAATTCTTTGCGTATTTCTTGAGCGCTTTTGCTTTGATTTTTAAAATTTGAAATATAAGCACCTATGCTTGCTAAAGAGCTTTGCAAATTTTCGCTAGCTAAATCTTTTAGTATTTTCTTTTTATCATCTGTATCAATAATGACAAAATTATTTGCTCTATTAATTCTTTCGCTATAAAGTCTTAAAAATAACAAACCAAATTTATGAAAAGTACATAAAAGGGGATTATGTAAATTTTGATCTTGTAAAAGTGCTAAGGCTCTTGTTTTCATTACATTAGCAGCTTTATTTGTAAAGGTTAGTGTGAGGGTATTTTGCGCAGGAATACCTACATGATCAATCAAATAAGCAAGTCTAGTGGTAATGGTTTTAGTCTTTCCACTACCTGCGCCTGCTAGTATCAGCATAGCTCCATCAATATGCATGATAGCTTCTTTTTGGCTATCATTTAAACCTTCAAAAAAACTCATTTTTTAAATAAATCTTTATTGTTAGGATTATTTAAAAAAGCATTCATAGACTTTTCTTTTAATTTTTGATCATTTTGCTTTTTGAAATAGTTTGAAAAATTAACAAAAATGATATTATCTTCAACTTGAATTTGAGTAATTGCTCCTAAATCCACTTTCACAAAGGTTGCAAAATCATCAGGTCCAAAACCCGCATGAAATTCTATATGCTCATTTGTTAAAACTATGGACTTAAAAGTATAACCACCAAGTGCGAAAAGACAATAAGGATTTTTACTCACTACATCTAATTCTGGTGGCAAAGGAGGTTCGAGTGTAACAAATTTAGTATTTACAATGATATTAAACTCAATATCTTCTTGGATTAAAATTTGCAAACATTCATAAATGCTTTTTTGCATTAAACTTATAAAATTTTTATTATTTAAAATTTTATCAATCATTGCTTAACCTTAAAAATTCATCTACTAGTATTCTAACTTGCTCTAAGCCTATATTCCAAAACTCGTCACTTTCTATATCAAAGCCAAACATAGCTACAAGTTCTTTTGGGCTTTTGCTTCCCCCACTACTTAAAAACTCAATATAAATTGAGGTAAAATTAGAGCATTTGCCACTTTTATATAGACCATAAAGCGCTAAAACTAAAAGTTGTGCATAAGCATAAGCATAGCAGTAAAATGGAGAGTGTATAAAATGTGGTATATAAGAATACCAAAGGCCATAGTTTTTAGTTAAAACTACGCTATCTTGAAACATTTTTCTTGATTCTTCAAGCCAAATTTCACTTAGTTCTTGAGCACTTAACTCTTCTTTTTTAGCATGAAACCTGCGTTCAAAAGTAGTAAAATTAATCTGTCTATAAAGAGTAGCAAAAATATCTTCGATTTTTGCTGCATATAAAGATAAAAGCTCTTCTTTGTCTAAATTTTCTTTAATATAATCAAAAATCAACATTTCTGCAAACACTGAAGCAGTTTCTGCTGTAGTTAGTGGTGTATCTTGATTTAAAAAACTTACTTTATAAGAAAGTTTTTGATGTATAGTGTGGCCTAGCTCATGTGCTAGAGTGAAAAGATCGCGTCTTTGGTTGGTATAGTTTAAAAGTATGAAAGGATGGCTTAGTGGCGTGCTTGAGTGAGAAAAAGCACCGCTTTGTTTAAATTCTTTAGGGTAAACATCGATCCAGTTATTTTCAAAAGCTTCTTTTGCTATCATATAAAAATCTTTAGAAAATTTTTCAAAGGCTTTTAAAACTATATCCTTTCCCTGGTCAAAATCAACTTGCATTTCCTTTCCAATAGGCGCATAACGATCATAATCTTTTAGCTTTTTATATCCTAGAATTTTTTTCTTTGTATTGTAAAATTTAGAAACAATATCAAAGCTATTCTCGCTAGCACTAATAAGTGCATCAACACTTTTTTTAGAAATTTGATTTCTTATATGTCTTGGGGTTTCTGGACTTTCATAAGATCTTAACTCACAAATACTAGCAAGTTCGCTTTTAATCATATTGAAAATATATACTAAAAGTTTGTTTTGTTTTTTTAAGGTTTTACTAAAGCATTTTGAAGCTTTTTTTCTAATGCTTCTATCTTTATCATAAAGCTTGCTTAGAATTTCTTCTTCGCTTAATTTTTGCCCTTCAAAATTAAATTTTAAAGCACTAAATGTCTCATCAAATAATCTTGCAAATGCATTTGAACCTGTACTTGATAGAGCTAATATAACTCTTTCTTCTTTTTTAGAAAGATTGTGTTTTTTGTGTTTGATAAGATTATTTAAATAAAACTCATAATCTTTGCAAAATGTGATGAAAGTTTTACTTTTTTCTTCTTTTAACTCGCAAAATTCGAGTTCAAAAAATAAAAGATTTTCTTCTATTTTTTTACTTAAATTTTCATATTTTGCATAAAAAGCACCCTTGGTAGTATCTTGAGCAAAATTTAAATACACATAGGTTAGTATGTGGGAAAGCTTTAAGATTAATTCTTCATAATTTTTTAAAGCTTGTAAGAATTGCTCATTGCTTAAACTATGAAGATTATTTTCGTATTGTTTTTTAAATTCACAAGCATCATCTTGGGTTTTTTGTAAAAAAAGATTTAATTCTTGCTTATCTTTAAATAATGTACTTAAGTTCCAATTTTGCATGATTTTAACTTTCTAAAATGAGTTTTTTTAATACAGCCATTCTAATGGCAACGCCATTTTTAACTTGAGTTAAAACCTTACATCTTTTATCGGCCATTACTTCATCGCTAATATCAATATTTCTATGCACAGGACCTGGGTGCAAGATAATGAGATTTTTATCTTTTATTAAATCTTTGCTAATACAAAAATCATTTGCATAATCTTTAAGCGATGCATAGGTTGGGATATTGTGTCTTTCAGTTTGTGTTCTAAGACTCATGATAATATCAATATCATCAATAACTTCTTTTAGTTTATTTGTTTTTTTAATAGGATGATTTGGCATAAAATGAGGTGGGGCTACTAGGGTGATATCAATACCAAAGCGAGGTAATAATTCTAAATTTGAAGCAGCAACGCGTGAGTTTTTAATATCTCCTACTATTGCTATTTTTTTACCTTTAACATTATAGTTAAAATGCTCCATTATAGTAAAAAGATCAAGTAAAGCTTGGGTAGGATGAGCATGCTTGCCATCGCCTCCATTAACTATAGGACAATGAGTATAATTTGCTAAAGTATGAGGCACACCTGAGTTTTTGTGTCTAACTACAATAGCACTTGGCGCCATTGCGTCTAAATTCGCAGCAGTATCAAAAAGTGTTTCACCTTTACTTGAGCTACTTCTTGAAACATCTAATTTTAAAACTTTAGCACCCAGTCTTCTTGCAGCTGTTTCAAAGCTTGATTGAGTGCGCGTTGAGTTTTCAAAAAAAATTGTTGTAACGCTTTTTCCTTCTAAAAATGTACGTGGTTTTTCATCTAAGAATTCTTTTGCTTCTTTAAATAAAGCTAAGATTTCATCATTGTTAAAATCTTTTGTAGTGATTAAATGCCTCATAAGCCCTCCTTAAATTTTTAAATTAAGCTCATTATCTGAACAAATGGCGCTAAATAAAACGTCCGTTGAGCTATTTAAAGCTGTTTCAACGCTATCTTGAATAACCCCTATGATAAAACCAACCGCAACTACTTGCATAGCTATGTCATAATCAATATTAAACAAAGAGCAAGCAAGTGGTATAAGTAAGAGTGAACCTCCAGCAACCCCGCTAGCTCCACAAGCTGCAAATGCAGCTAAAACACTCAAAAGCATAGCTTGTAAAAAATTTATTTCAATGCCTACTGTGTGAGCTGCTGCAAGACTTAATATAGCAATGGTTACAGCTGCTCCTGCCATATTAATCGTAGCGCCTAGTGGAATGGAGATACTATATAGGTTATTGTTGATATTTAATTTAGAGCAAAGTGCCATATTTACAGGGATGTTTGCTGCAGAACTTCTTGTGAAAAATGCAAAAACAGCACTATGTTTTAAGCAAATAAAAATCAAAGGATAAGGATTTTTCTTTGTATAGGCAAAAACAATTAAAGCATTAATCACAAAGGCTACAAAAAACATAGTTAAAACTAAAATTATTAATAATTTAATATAACTTAAAAGCCCTGCTGCTCCTGTTTGAGCAACTGAATTTGCTACAAGTCCAAAAATTCCAAAAGGAGCAAGTTTGACTATAAATTTAACGATTTTTAACACACCTTCGTTGATATCAGTAAAAAGTTGCTTTGCATCATTAGAGCAATGCCTTAGGGCAAAACCTCCGCCTATGGCCCAAGCTAATATGCTTAAATAATTTCCTGAAGATAAAGCGTGGATAGGATTATCTACGATTTGAAAAAGTAAGGTTTTAAATACTTCGCCTATATGCGCAGGACTTGTGGTGGAGGCTTTTTCAATATCGGTTAATACTAATTCTACGGGAAAGACAAAGCTTATACTAACTGCGCTTAAAGAAGCTAAAAAAGTTCCAAATATATATAAGAAAATGATATGTTTTATTTTTTCACTTCCATGGTTAAATTCTTTTGTGCAAATAGTTGTTAAGATTAAGATAAAAACCAAAATTGGCGCTATAGCTTTTAAAGCTCCTGTAAATAAAGCACCAAAAATATTTGCAAAAATAGCTAAATCTTTAGAAAAAACACCTACTAAAATTCCTAAAACAATACCTATGCAAATTTGTAAAATAAGATTTCCATCTTTATAACGTTTGATTGCACAAGAAAATAAACTCATTTCTTACCTTTTTTTGTAGTGATAAATTTTTAATTTATTCTAACAAAGTAAAGCTTAAATAAGCTTTTTTATTTTTAAGCTAGCTTATGTTAGAATAGAGCTATCATTTTTATGATAAGGAATATAAAATATGTATTTATTTACTTCTGAAGTTGTTAGTGCAGGACATCCTGATAAATGTGCTGATATTATAGCTGATTCTATAGTGGATGCTTTTTTAACTCATGATAAAGACTCAAGGGTTGCTAGTGAGGTTTTTGTAGCAGGAAATAAAGTAGTAATTGGTGGCGAGATTAAATCAAAACATAAGCTAGAAAAACAAGATTATGAAAATATCGTAAAAAAAGCTTTAGCGGATATTGGTTATGATGGACATCCGCATTTTAGCAAAAAGCAATGTTTACATCCTGATGATTTAGATGTAATGGTATTTTTAAATGAGCAAAGCCCTGATATTAATCAAGGTGTTGATCAAGAAGATGGAGAAATTGGAGCAGGTGATCAAGGGATAATGTTTGGTTTTGCAAGTAATGAAGCAAAAGAATATATGCCAGCAGCTATTTCTTATGCTAGAATGCTTTGCGATAAAGTATATGAGTTTGCAAAAAACAATCCTGATAAACTTGGAGTGGATATTAAAACTCAAGTGACAATTGATTATGTAAATAAAGAAAATTTTGAAAATTGCAAACCTCAAAGCATCCATACTATTGTAGTTTCAGCTCCTTGTGTTGAAAGTATGAAAATAGAAGATTTAAGAGCTTTGGTGATGGATTTGATTTTAGATTCAAATTTACCAAAAGAGCTTTTTTGTCCAGAAAAAACAAGAATTTTAATCAACCCAACGGGAAAATATGTAAATCACAGCTCATTACATGATAGTGGTTTAACAGGAAGAAAACTTATAGTAGATAGCTTTGGTGGCTATGCTCCAATAGGAGGTGGTGCGCAATCTTCTAAAGATTATACTAAGGTTGATAGAAGCGGGCTTTATGCTGCAAGATGGCTTGCTAAAAATATCGTAGCAGCAGGGCTTGCTAAAAAATGTATAGTGCAGCTTTCTTATGCTATAGGTGTAGCTAAACCAACTTCTGTAAGTGTGGATTGTATGGGAACAAATACAAGATTAAATGATGATATTTTAAGTGATTTTGTGATGAAAACTTTCCCATTAACTCCAAATTGGATTAAAAATAAATTCAATCTTGATAAACCAAGTAAAGATACTTTCATGTATGCTGATGTAGCTGCTCGTGGTCAAGTGGGGCAGGCTGATTATCCTTGGGAAAAATTAGACGCTCTTGATGAATTTAAAGCATTATAAAATGAAGTTTTTAAGCTTCATTTTGCTTTAAAAGTTTTTCTTTTATCTTTAAAATCAATATCTCTTTTGGTTTAATTACAGCATTTTCTTTTCCATTAACTGCATGATATATGCTTACATTATAATTGTTTGCATAAAAACGCATTAGAAAATTTTGTAATTTATATTCACTTGAAAAATTAAACCAAGCATTATTTGAAATAGCGATGATGATTTTTGAGTGTTTGTAAAGTTTTTCTTTTGTAGCTTCAAAGCAGATAGCATTAGTGATGAGTTGATTATTTAAAGTATATTGATTTAATTCTTTTCCTTTTGAAAATTCATCAATATTTAAAAGGTATTTTTTAAAAAAGGTTTTAAATATAGGAATTTCTTCTCCAAAAGGTACAAGATAGTGTTTGTTAAAAACTTGTATATTGCCATTATCAAATACATAAGTGCTATTGTATAGATGATTAGGTGTGGTGCTTATAGTACCTGTGATGATGATGATTTGTTTTGATAAATCTTTTAAGGCTTGCAAATAACTTGGTGCTTTATTTAAAGCAAAGGCAAAAGCTGTTTCAGGAAAAACAATTACTTCTTTACCTTCTTTTATGGCCTGATTGATTTGATAAAATATATCTTTAGAATGAGTTTGTAAATTTTCTTGTATGAATTTTTGATCTTGGGAGATATTAGTTTGGATTAATTTATAGTCTAAATTTAGTATTTGCGGTTGTTTTTGATTGTATTGAGCTCCGATTAGAATAAGGATTAAAATAATTGCCATCTTATAATATCTTGAAATGTATTTTTCATAATAAAAATAAGCAATCAAAAACATAGCTATAATGCCTTGATAACTTGCATCAAAGATTCCATATACACTTAAAACACCCCAATTTAGCCAATCAAAACCAAAAGGATGAATAAAACTAAGTAAAAAAATTCCACAAAGTCTTAAAAAATCATATTTAAGAAAAAAACATACTAAAAATAAAAATCCATAAATTAATCCTATTAAGATAATTTCTAAAGGAATTAAATAAGCTAAATCAAAATAAATTGATGATAAAGCTATCCACCAAAACCATAAAATTCCTACAAAAAATCCGGTATAAAAATATCCTACTTTACTTTTATTTCTTAGTAATAAAATCAAACCATATATACTTAAAAATGGTGAAATAAATTCAAAAAGTAAATTTTCAAAAAAAGAAAAATAAATAAAATTTGACAATAAAAGTGCAGAAAAAAAGGCTTTTATTATTTTAAAAGTGGTAGAATTAGAATTTATGAATTTTAAAAAAAGGGGAAGAAATGGCAGAAAACGGAAATATTTGGACTTCATTGTTGCCTCTCATTGTGCTTTTTGCGATTTTTTATTTTTTGGTTATTAGACCACAACAAAAACAAGCAAAAGACCACAAATTAATGGTTTCATCTTTAGAAAAAGGAGATAAAATCATCACAAATGGTGGGATAATTTGCGAGGTGGTAAAACCAGAAGAGGATTTTATCAAAGTTAAGCTTAATGATGAAAATGTAGTTGTAAAAATTTCTAGAGATTTTATAGCAAAGAAAATTGATGCGTAGTGGAAAAATTACTTATAGAAGTATTATTTTCTTTGTAGTTTTTCTTATAGGATTAGTTTTTTCCATACCTTCTTTTATGCAAACCCAAAGTGGTGCTAAGATCAACCTAGGACTTGATTTGCAAGGTGGTTTGCATATGTTATTAGGTGTAGAAGTAGAAGAGGCAGTTAAATCAAAGGTTAAATCCATAGCCTCTTCTCTTAGTTATTCTATCAATAAAGAAGATATTATTGTTGATAAAATCAAAGTAAATGATACTAGTATTGAATTTAGTTTATTAGATGAAAATGATGTAGCTAAGGTTGATTTGTTATTAAAAGACATTAAAGGCTTGGCTATTACACATGAAAATTTACACTACACACTTTCTTTAACCCAAGAAGAAATTAAATTAACTCATGAACAAGCTATTTTACAAGCTGTAGAAACCATTAGAAACAGACTTGATCAATTTGGCCTTGCAGAACCAAATGTAGCAAGATCAGGTGAGGATAAAATTTTAGTCGAGCTTCCGGGTATTAAAACTGCTGCAGATGAGGCTAGAGCTAGAGAACTTATCGCAAAAGCTGCGCATTTGCAATTAATGGAAGTAGATGATGTTAGAATGGATCAGGTAAATAATCTTACCCCAGCTCAAGCTGCTGAATATGGAGACTTGATTTTTGAAGATGCAAAAAATCCTCAAATTAAATATCTAGTAAAATCTATACCTATTCTTGATGGTTCTATGTTAACAGATGCAAAAGTAGGCTTTGCGCAAAGTAATAATCTTCCTGTGATTAATTTTACTTTAAATTCAGAAGGTGCGAAAAAATTTGGAGACTACACAGGAAATAATGTAGGCAAACGCTTAGCTATAGTTTTGGATAATAAAGTATATTCAGCTCCAAGAATTAATGAAAGAATAGGCGGGGGTAGCGGCCAAATTAGTGGCAGTTTTACTGTTGAAGAAGCTCATGATGTGGCCATTGCTTTAAGAAGTGGGGCGCTTTTAGCACCGGTTAAAATGCTTGAAAAAAGAAGCGTTGGACCATCTTTGGGTGCTGATAGTATTAAAATGAGTATGATAGCTCTAGCAGGTGCTTCTATATTAGTTATTGCATTTATGGTGATGTATTATGGTATAGCAGGAATTTTTGCTAATATTGCTTTGGTAGCAAATATTTTAGTGATTATTGCTGTAATGGCTATGTTTGGAGCAACTTTGACTTTACCTGGTATGGCAGGACTTGTACTGACTGTGGGTATGGCAGTAGATTCTAATGTTATTATTAATGAAAGAATTAGGGAGTTATTGCGAGAAGGTGCTAGCATAAGGCAAAGTGTTGAAAATGGTTATAAGCATGCAATGAGTGCGATTTTAGATTCTAATATTACTTCACTTATTACTTCAGTAGTGCTTTATGCTTATGGAACAGGTGCGGTAAAAGGTTTTGCGGTGACTTTGAGTATTGGAATTTTAGTTTCGATGATTACTTCTATTGTTGGAACTCATGGTATGTTTGAAATGTTTATGAACCGTATGGAAAAAAGCAATAACACAAGATTATGGTTTGGATATAGGAGACCTTAATGCAATTTTTTAGTCAAAAACATGTTTATGATTTTATGAGAATGAGATTTGCAGCCATCTCTTTGTCTTTTATTTTATTTTTTGGTTCTATTTTTATCCTTTTTACTAAGGGTTTAAATTTTGGTATTGATTTTACCGGTGGAACTTTAGTGCAACTTCAATACGAGCAAAAAGCTCCTTTGGCTGAAATTCGCAAAGCTTTAGCTATCAATGAAAATTTAAAAGGCGCTAGCGTTACTGAATTTGGTAGTGCTAATGAAGTGATTATTCGTTTTTCAGGAAGTAGTGATAGCTTGGGAAGTGACATTGGAGTAAGTATTGCAAATTTATTAAAAGATACAGGTAAATTTGAAGTGCGCCGTGTGGATGTGGTAGGTCCAAAAGTAGGAGATGAACTGCGTAATAAAGGTCTTATGGCGGTTGGAATTTCTTTGATTGCTATTTTGATTTATTTAGCAGTGAGATTTGAATGGCGTTTTGCTATGGCTTCTATTGTGTGTGAAATTCATGATATAGTCATTACTTTAGGTGCTATTGCGTTATTTGAAATAGATGTAAATTTAGATATTTTGGCGGCTGTTTTAACCGTACTTGGATATTCTTTAAATGATACGATTATTATTTTTGATAGGATTAGAGAAGGTGTTAAAACAAGTAAAAATTCAAAACTTGATTTAATTATCAATGAATCAGTTTCAGCTACTTTATCAAGAACTACTTTAACAACAGGATTAACTTTAATTACTGTTGTAGTGCTTTATTTCTTTGGTGGATCTATGATAGAAGGTTTTGCTCTAACTATGATAGTGGGTATTGTAGCAGGTACTGCAAGTTCTATATTTGTAGCAAGTCCAGCACTTTTATGGTTTAAATTCAGCGTTGCGCAGTATCGCCAAAAAGAATTAGAAAAAGTTAAGAAAAAACAAGAAAAAGAAAAATTAAGAGCGATGTATGAAAAAGGAACGGTGTAAAAATGAATTGGGGTAAGGTTATTTATATCTTTTTTGCTCTAATGAGCTTAACTACAACCGCAGGATTTTTATATGATCAAAATGAAGTTGCATTATTTATTGCAGCTTGTGTGAATTTAATTTCTACTTTATTGAAAATTGGAGTTAGAAATTTCTTAGCAGCTGAATTATTTGCTAGTTCTTTGGTGGCTGATTTGCATTTAATTCCAGCTTTTGCTTTAATACAAATTAATCCAGAAGCTAATGTTATGGTTTATACTTTGGCAATTGGTGCTTTGATAGCTAATATCTTTTCAATGATTTTAGTTATAGTTGATTCAGTAAAAAATCAAGAAGAAAATTAGGAGTGAAAATGGCATATGAAGCAGGTAAAATAGAAAAAAAATGGCAAAAAATTTGGCAAGAAAAAGAATATTTTGAACCAAAAGATGATTTTTCTTTACCAAAAAAATACATTTTATCTATGTTTCCATACCCAAGTGGTAGAATTCATATGGGGCATGTGAGAAACTATAGCATAGGCGATGCTATGGCTAGGTATTATAGAAAAAAAGGTTTTAACGTCTTACATCCTATAGGTTTTGATAGTTTTGGTATGCCTGCTGAAAATGCTGCGATTAAACATGGTATCCACCCTAAAAAATGGACTTATGAAAATATTGATTATATGCAAAATGAACTTGCTTCTTTGGGTTTTTCTTTTTCCAAAAAAAGAATGCTTGCTACTTCTGATCCTTTATATACTAAATTTGAGCAAGAATTTTTCATCAAAATGTATGAGAAAGGGCTTGTTTATACTAAAGAAGCTGAAGTTAATTGGTGTGAGAATGATAAAACAGTTTTAGCAAATGAGCAAGTTGAAGATGGCAAATGTTGGCGTTGTGGGCATGAAGTCATTAGAAAAAAAATGCCAGGATATTATGTAAAAATCACTGCTTATGCAGATGAATTATTACAAGATCTTAAAAAATTAGAAGGAAAATGGCCAAGTCAAGTTTTAACTATGCAAGAAAATTGGATAGGCAAAAGCACAGGGCTTAGTTTTGATTTTGATATAGAAGAAAATGATAAAATCAGTGCAAAAAAAATCAATGTTTTTACCACAAGAGCTGAGACTATTTATGGAGTATCTTACATTGCTTTAGCACCTGATCATGAAATAGTAAATGAATTAATTGATAAAAAATTACTAGATCAAGATATTATAGCTAAAATTCAAAATATACAAAATCAAACACCGCGCCAAAGACAAGCCGCACCAAAAGAAGGATATTTTTTAAATCTTTATACAATCCATCCACTAAGTAAAGAAAAAATTCCTTTATGGGTAGCTAATTTTGTTTTAAGTGATTATGGTAGTGGAGCTGTTATGAGCGTGCCTGCTCACGATGAAAGAGATTATGAGTTTGCAAAAACTTATAATTTGGCTATAAAAAAAGTAATTTATAAAGATGAAAATGATGCACAATGCTATACTTTAAAAGAAGGCGTTTTAACTAATAGCGACGAATTTGATCAACTAGAATGCAATGATGCTAGAGAAAAAATTAGTTTAAAAATTGAATCTTTGGGTATTGGTAAAAAGGTTACTAATTTTAAAATTCGTGATTGGGGTGTTTCTAGACAAAGATATTGGGGAGCTCCTATACCAATGATTAAGTGTGATTCTTGTGGTATAGTTCCTCAAAAAATAGAAAATTTACCTATTACCTTGCCTGAAGATGTGGTGATAAATGGAGAAGGAAATCCACTTGATAAGCATGAAGCATGGAAAGAGTGTATTTGCCCAAAATGTGGCAAAAAAGCGCAAAAAGAAAGTGATACTTTAGATACTTTCTTTGAAAGTTCTTGGTATTTTGCGCGTTTTGCAAGCGATGATAAAACATGGCAAGAAAAAGCAGTAGATGAAAAAAGTGTCAATTATTGGATGAATGTTGATGAATATATTGGCGGTATTGAACATGCGATATTGCATTTACTCTATGCTAGATTTTTCCAAAAAGCACTTAGGGACTTGGGTTATTTAAAAGATGATGAGCCTTTTAATAGACTTTTAACCCAAGGAATGGTCACTAAAGATGGTGCCAAGATGAGTAAGTCTAAGGGCAATGTAGTTGATCCTGATTATATTATAGAAAAATATGGAGCAGATAGTGCAAGATTGTTTATATTGTTTGCTGCACCACCTGCTAAAGAACTTGAATGGAACGATAGTGCGCTAGAAGGTGCGTTTAAATTTATCAATAGGCTTTATGAAAAGGCTATGAGTTTAGAATGTGGAAAATTACAAGAAATTGATCATCAAAGTTTAAATAAAGAAGAAAAATATGCTAGATTAAAAGTATATGAAGCTTTGAAAAAATCTTTTGAAGTTTATGAAGAAAGTTTTGCCTTTAATACCTTAATAGCTGCATGTATGGAGGCTTTAAATGCCTTAAATGCTATCAATCATAAAGAAGTTACAAAAGAAGCTTTTTATATTATTTTAAATATTTTAGAGCCTATTATCCCTCATGTTTGTTTTGAACTTAGCGAGCATTTATTTAAATGTGAAAATTTTAAAGTATTAAAAATAAAAGATGAAGTTTTTGTAAAAGATAGTTTTAATATAGCTATTAGTGTTAATGGTAAAAAAAGAGCACAAATTGAAATAAATTCAGAAGCTAAAGAAGATGAGATTTTAGCTTTAGCTAAAGAAAATGTTGCAAAATGGCTAGAAGGAAAAACCATAGTAAAAGAAATTTATATTGATAAGAAATTAGTAAATTTGGTGGTTAAATGAAAAAATATTTAATATCTTTTTTTGCTTTTTTCATCATAGCTTGTGGATATATTCCATCATCTCAAATGGCAAGTAGGGTTTTGGGTGAAAATGTATTTTTAAAAATTAATATCAGTAAGCAAGATCCTGAAAATAGTGTTTACATAACAGATATTTTAAGAGAGGCTATGCTTAATAAGCTTGGTAGAAAAATTACAGATGAGTATAATGCAGATAGTTCTATTATAGTTACGATGAAAAAATTAGAATTTCATCCTATGGTTTATGATAAAAATGGCTATGTGATTAATTATAAAGCAGAGCTTTATTTGGAGTTTGTGTTGCGTTATAAAAATGGCAAAGAAGAAATCGTAAATACTAAAGGAAGTTATAATTTTGATATTAATCCAAACTCTATCATTAGTGATCAAGCTAGATTTGAAGCGATTAAAAATGCATCAAGTGAAGCTTTTGATGAATTTGTTTCTATTATAGCTATTAGGGGTTATAAATAAAATGGCAAGCCATATCAATGAAATCGCAAAAGAAACATTGATAAAATTAAAAGAGCGTAAATTATATCCAACTCCTGAAAATTATAGTGAGGTGTTTGAAGAGTGTGCCAAAAAAGCAGGAGTTATGAGTCTTAATAAAGCTAGAATAGAAAAATATACTAATCTTTTAGATGATTCTTATAAACAAGAATTAAAAGGAAAAAGTATTCGAACTATTGATGAGTTTTTGATGTTTTTGGTTTCTAGGCTCAATAGGCAGGTAAGTAGAAAATATGAAGATGTTTATGCTTTACTTGGTTTAATCATTCAACAACTTAGTATTAGTAAAGATAAAAAAATCAAAGAACTTGCTCAAATTACTCAACATAGATTATCTCAAGCTATGGATTTAGAAACCATATATCTATTAAGAGCTAAATGGAGAGAACTTGAAAAATCTTATGAAGATCATGAGCTTTTAAAAAAATTAGAAGAATTTAATATCCGAGCGTTTTTGGATTTTCACGCTTTAATAGAAAAACTTATCACTATGTTAAAAGAACGCTCTTATGAAAAACAAGCTGAGCTTTTGCTGGCTTCTTTAGAGCCTTTGTTTGGTGAGAGTAAAGAAGTAGAGCAATTTAAGCAAAAACTAAAAGAAAATCCTAGATTGATTGCTAGAAAAGAATTTGCACATGAATATTGTTTGATGCTACAAAAAAAAGAAGCAATAGATAAATACTATATACAAAAAAATCTTTCTTTTTTTAATCAGCACTTAGAAAGTTTAAATGAAATGGTGTCAAAGCTTTATGATAATAGTCAAGAAGATGTAAAATTTATCAATGCTTTAACTAAAGATGAAAATGGTAATGTGCAGATTAATTTTGATACATTAAAAGATAAACTTTTATATGCAAACGAGCAAATAGCTCAAATTAAAACGCAAATTCAAGCTACAAGTGATGATGAGCAAAGAGAGCAATGGAATCTTGCTCAAGAGCTTAAAAAACTTGATGAAAATTATAAGCTTTATGCAGTTAATTATGCTTTATCTTTCTTTAAAATCAACAATATAGAACATGTTATTAATGCCTATGGTATTGATAGCTTTAAAACTATCAGCGGAAAGTTTAAAAAAATCCTCAAAGATTTATGTAAAAATTTGGCTGAAATTTGGATTTTAGATGAAAGTTCTTATTTGATTATATTTCCAGGTAAAAATTTAGAAAGCGCTCAAATTTTTACAGAAAAAGCTTTAAAACTTATAGATGATTATAAATTTATTTATAAAGAAGAAGTGGTTAAGCTTGTTTTATCATCTTCTTGTATAGAAAAAAAAGAATTTCCAGATGGTGATATTTTAAAAGAATTAATGCAAAAAGCTTAGTATGAAATTCCAACAAACACTCTCACAAAAAACTATGTATGTACAAAAAATCAGTAGATTTTTTATGTTTAGCATGTATGAAAAATATAAAAAATTTATCCCAAAAACCAAAAATATTCAAATTATTGGCACTAATGGCAAAGGAAGTACAGGTAGATTTTTAGCACTTTTACTTTTAGAACAAGGATATAAAGTAGGGCATTATACAAGTCCACATATTTTTGAATTTAATGAAAGATTTTGGTTAAATGGGAAAATTGTAAGCAATGAACTTTTAGAAAAAGCACATGAAGAATTAGAAGGTATTTTTTTAGAAGATATCAAAAAACTTAGTTATTTTGAGTATGCTACATTTTTAGCATTTTTTGTTTTTAAAGATTGTGATTATGTGATTTTAGAAGCTGGAGTAGGTGGGGAGTATGATGCAACAAGTGTTTTTGAAATAGATTTTAGTGTTTTTACTAAAATAGGTTTTGATCATCAAGATTTATTAGGTAAAAACTTAGATGAAATAGCAAGAACAAAACTAAAGGCCATGAGCACTAAAGTTTTAGTTAGTCGCAAGCAAGAGGCAAAAGTATTAAATTTAGCTCAAAAAATAGCTGATTTAAAACAAGCTAGTTTAGATATTAGTGCGTTAGATGAAAACAAGGCTATTTATCCTTATGTGCAAGAATATATTCAAAAATATAATTTAGCGAGTTTTTTAAAAGATAATCTTTTTTTAGCCTTAGAAGCTTTTTCTAAAATTTGTACCAAAAATGAAAAAGAATTAATTTACAGCATTAGTAATTTGCCAAAACTTGATTTAAAAGGAAGGTGTGAGCAAATAAGTCAAAATATTTTTGTTGATGTGGGTCATAATGAAATGGCGGCTTTAGCTTTAGCTGAAATTTTCAAGGAAAAAAAAGTTCATTTAGTCTATAATTGTTTTTTAGATAAAGATTCTTATAAAATTTTAAGGGCTTTAAAGCCTATAATAAAAATAGTTGAAATTTATGAGTATGAAAGCAAAGATAGGCCTTTGGCAGGTTCTGTTTTGCTAGAAAATTTAGAAAAATTGGATATTGCTTATCAAAAATTTGAACAAATAAAAAAAGATGAGCTATATTTGGTTTTTGGTTCTTTTGTATTGGTAGAAAATTTTTTAAGAGGCTATAATGAAAGATAAATTTACGCTAACTATCACAGATGTAAATGGTTCTAGACATTTTTTATTAAGTCAGATTATAAAAAAAGTGATTATTTATTTTACTTCTTTTGTTTTTGTTGTTATAGTTTTAGGTGCTTTATATATTAATTATTTAGCAGACAAACGTTCAGAGCTTTTAAAAGAACAAGAAGCTTTATCAGCAAAAAATACTAAATTATTTTCTCAAAATGAGAGCATGCAAAAAAGTTTAGAGGAAAAAACAGCCTTATATGATGAGCTTCAAACTCAACTTGCAGATATTGAAGAAAATTTAGGTTTAAAGCAAGATGAGAGCTTAGATATACCAGAAAGATTAGAAAAGGTTAAACTTACTAATGATCAAGCTTATTTATTTTTAACACAAATTCCAAATGGTCATGTGATAGAAGATAATGGAATCACAGGTAATTTTGGATGGCGCCATCATCCTATACTAAATAAAAAAGAGTTTCATCCAGGCATTGATTTAAGGGCGGCTTTAAATACCCCCATTTATGCACCGGCAAATGGAGTGGTTGAATATGCTGCATATAGTAATAACGGTTATGGATATTCAGTGATTTTGATCCATAATTTTGGTTTTAAAACAGTATATGCGCACATGATGCGTAAAGATGTTGTCAAAGCAGGACAATTTGTAAAAAAAGGTGATTTACTTGGATATACAGGAAATACAGGTCTTTCTACGGGGCCGCATTTGCATTATGAGGTTAGATTTATTAATAAACTTTTAGATCCTAAGATTTTTATAGATTTAAACCGAAAAAACTACGAACAAATTTTTGAAAAAGAAAGGAGAGTTCCATGGCAATCTTTAATAAAGGCTCTATTGCTACAGTATCCGAAACTACAGTCATTTCAAACGGAGCAAAAATAGAAGGAAAATTTTATTTTGATTCTATGCTTCATTTAGATGGAGAAATCACAGGAGTGATTAATTCTTCTAATGTGATAGTAATAGGTAAAAGTGGTGTTTTAAAAGGACAAGTTAAGGCAAACAAGATAGTGATTAATGGAGTTTTTGAAGGAGAAATGCAAGTTGATTCTTTAGAAATTTTATCCGGTGGTGTGCTTAATGGTAATATCATAGTTAAACAATTAAGCATTGAAAATGGTGGAAAATTTAATGGAAGCAGTAAAATAATTGAAAAAGACGAAGAACTTGCAACTATCGATGTGAGTATAGAAAATTCAGAAAATGCAAGCTAAATTATATGAATATTTATTAAGCAATAAAACTGAGTTAATAGTTTGTGAGAATGATAAAGAAGCAGATGAATTAGCTCAAGTTTGTTTATTTTTAAAATTCAAGACTTTTGTTTTACCTGATTTTAGAGCAGAATTTGGTAGTGATTTACGCTCTTTTTCTAAAGAGCTTTTTGAAATTTGCAAAGTTTTAAATGCTTATCACAAAGAAGATGAAAATAAAATTTTAATTTCCCCTATAAAAACAATCTTACAAAAACTCCCCGGAAAAAAGCATCTCAAAAATATTATTCTTAAAAGAAATTCACTTCTTGCTTTAGAGAAATTTAAAGAAGAAATTTTACATAGTGGATATGAGTTTGTAGATATAGTTCAAGATAAGGGTGAAGTTTCAATACGCGGAGATATTATAGATATTTTTGCAATTAACGAAGAACAGCCTTTTAGAATTTTGCTTTTTTCGGATGAGATAGAAAGTATAAGATATTTTGATATCCATACGCAAAAATCAATTCCAAACGAACTTTCAAAAATTGAAATTTGCCCATTTTTGAGTACTTTTAATCAAGAGCAATATGAAAATTTACAAGAAAAAATTCAAAATTTTCAAAGTCAAAGCATCATTAATGATGTTAATTCTTTGGGTTTTTGGTGTGTTGATGACTTTTGTGATTATTTAGATTTAAATTTTGTGAGTATAAAAAATTTTGATATAAATGATTTTGAAGAAGATATTAGTAAAATCAATCAAAATATTTTGCCTGAGCCAAGATTTTATAAAGATTTAATAAGCTCTTATAATCATGATTTTTTCACTTTTCATAAAGATAAAAAAATTACTGTTTTAGCAAAGAATGAAGCTTTGTTTAAAGCTTTAAATTTACAAGAATTTTCAAATATTAAATTAAAAATATCTCAAGAAAGAATTAATTTAAGCACTCAAGATGAGCTTATCATCTCTTTAAATAAAAAAGAAAAAAATAAAAGAGTTAGAAAAGCAAGTTTGGTAATAGATGAGCTTAGAGTCGGGGATTTTGTTGTACATGAAGATTATGGTATAGCTAAATTTTTAGGTCTTGAGATTATTACAATAGCAGGAGCAAAAAAAGAATTTGTCGCTCTTGGGTATTTAAATAACGATAAGCTTTTATTGCCTGTTGAAAATTTATATATGATTGATAAATATATCGGTGCAAGTGGTGGCGTGCCTTTGCTTGATAAGCTTGGAAAAGGAAGTTTTTTAAAAATCAAGGAAAGATTAAAAGAAAAATTATTTGCCATTGCTTCAAATATAGTTTCTTTAGCAGCGACTAGAGCTTTGATAAAAGCAAAAGAATTAAAAATCTCTCAAGAATTACAAGATGAATTTATCAATAAAGCAGGGTTTTTTTACACTAAAGATCAAAGTCAAGTTTGCCAAGAAATCACTCAAGATTTAAAAAGTTCTCAAGTAATGGATAGGCTTTTAAGTGGTGATGTGGGCTTTGGTAAAACAGAAGTTGCTATGAATGCTATATTTACTTGTGTAAAAAGTGGTTATACGGCTTTGTTTTTTGTACCAACTACTTTACTTTCGGCTCAACATTTTAAAACCTTAAAACGAAGATTTGATTCTTTTAATATAGAGGTTTTTAAGCTAGATCGTTTTACTAGTGTTAAAGAAAAAAAACAAGTTTTGGCATTTTTAAAAGAAAATAAGCCTTGTGTAGTGGTTGGAACGCATTCTCTTTTAGGGGTTGAGTGTGAAAATTTAGGTTTAGTCGTGATAGACGAGGAGCATAAATTTGGTGTAAAACAAAAAGAAAAACTCAAAGAATTAAGTAAAAACTCCCATATTTTATCTATGTCGGCAACGCCCATACCAAGAAGCTTAAATCAAGCTCTTAGTTCTTTAAAATCATATAGTGTTTTACAAACTCCACCTGAGGATCGTTTAGATGTGCGTACCTTTGTTAGAGAAAGTAATGATGCTTTGATTAAAGAAGCTATTTCTAGAGAATTAAGAAGAGCAGGACAGATTTTTTATATACACAATCATATAGCAAGTATTGATGGGTGTAAAAAATATCTTTTAGATTTGTTTCCAAATTTAAAAATTTTAATCTTGCATTCTAAAATTGATGCAAAAACTACCGAAGAAGAAATGATTAAATTTGAAAATAAAGAATATGATTTATTGCTTTGTACTTCTATAGTTGAAAGTGGTATTGATTTGGCAAATGCAAATACTATTATAGTAGAAAATTCAGATCGCTTTGGTATGGCTGATTTGCACCAACTTAGAGGAAGAGTAGGGCGTAGTGCTAAGCAAGGATATTGTTATTTTTTGATTGAAGATAAGGAAAAAATCACAAAAGATTCTTTAAAAAGACTTACGAGCTTAGAGAGTAATTCTTATTTAGGCTCAGGAAGCGTGCTTGCTTACCATGATTTAGAAATTCGTGGGGGTGGAAATTTATTAGGTGTAGATCAAAGTGGGCATATAGAGCAAATTGGTTATAGCTTGTATCTTAAAATGTTAGAAGATGAAATTAATAAGCTAAGTAAAAAAGAAGAGACTAAAGAGAAAAAAATAGATTTAAAGCTTAACATCAATGCCTTTTTAAATAGTGAGTATATTAGTGAAGATCGTTTGAGATTAGAACTTTATAGAAGACTTAGTAAATGCATGAGTGTTAATGAAGTTTATGAGATAGAAAGTGAGATGAATGATCGTTTTGGAAGGCCTGATATTTTTACTAAGCAGTTTTTGGATTTAATCATTATAAAAATTTTAGCTAGCAAGCATTATAAACTAGTGAGTAATTATGAGCAAAATATTTGTTTTGTAAAAGATGATGAGAGTAAGGAAGTCATTAAGGCAAAAAGTAAAGACGATGATGATGTGATCGAGGCTATTTTGATGCATTTAAGAAAGAATGAAAAAGCATGAGCGGGTATGAAATTTTTAAAGTTTTAGTTAATGCAAATATTGATTATCAAGATTTTGAGTGGCTAGAAAATAATACTTTAAGCGAGTTTGAAATTTTAATTTCTGTGGTTTTAACTCAAAATACAAACTGGAAAAATGTATTAAAAGCTTTGACAAATTTAAAACAAGCAAATATTACTAAGATAGAAGATTTGTTAAATTTAAATACTCAAGATTTAGCGCTTTTAATAAAGCCAAGTGGATTTTATAATACTAAGGCAAAATATATTAAAAATTTTACTCAAAAATATTTCCAAGATTTTAATTCTTTTGAGTTTTTTAAAGAAGAAGTAGATAGAGAATGGCTTTTGAGTATTAAGGGTTTTGGTCAAGAAAGTGCAGATGGAATTTTAAATTATATATGTAAAAAAGAAGTTTTAGTAGTTGATGCTTATAGTGCAAAAATAGCTAATTATTTAGGTTATGAGTGTCAAAGTTATGATGAGTTGGCAGATTTTTTAAAAAAGGACATAGCTAAAAATCAACAAGAATTGTGTGTTTTACTAAAAAAAGAATGTAAACTATACGAGCTTTATCAAATTTTTCATGCTTTAATTGTTTCTTTTTGTAAAATGCATTTTCAAGGTAAAAAACTTTCAGCAGATGGTGCGCTTATTTTAGATCCTTTAAAATTTTAAATTTATTTTTTATTTAAAAAGTTAATTTTTTACGATTAAAGTGCTATAATGTATTTAACTTCATAAAAAGGAGAAGTAATGAATACAAGTATAGTTGGAAAGCAATTTGAGCTAACTGAATCTATAAAAGAGTATGTGGAAAAAAGCTTTGATGCTTTAAGTAAATATGGCTTAGATGTGATTTCTGCACGTTGTGTTATAAGTGCTGATGAAAGGCATGGAAAGAAAGGATTTTGGGCTGAATTTAGCATTAATCTAGCTGGTATTAATACAGTGGTTGTAAAGCAAAAGGATAAAGACTTATATGCTGCTATAGATTTAGCTATTGATAGAATTTCTAAGGTTTTAAGAAGATTGCATGATAAAAATATTACCCATAAGCATCAAGATGAGATAAAAGAAAATTTAGTATTGCCAAGTGTGATTGAGGAAGATGAGATAGTTCCAATGGAGCTTGAATTATATAAACCTTTAGAAATTGAAGAAGCATTGGAAAAATTAAAAGCAAGTAAGGATATATTTTTAGTTTTTAATGACATCGATGCAAAAATGAGGGTTTTATATAAGAAAAAAGATGGTAAATTTGGTTTATTTTAAAAAATCTAGCCTTTTTTAAAGGCTAGATGTATTAGAAGAGTTTGTTAAAGATTTTATCTATTGCTTGATCTACTTTTTTACCCGTATTTTTAGCACCATCACTAGTATTTCCACCTATTGTATTAACAATAGAATTTACAACACTTTTTGTATCAAGATTTATTTTAGGATCTTGTGTTGTTCCTTTTATAATTCCTTTGAAATTTGCTCTATCAATAACGATATTAAAAGGAATGTTTAATTTAGTACTTTTTGTATCAATCTTACCTTTGCTGATGTTTATGTTACTTCTATCGGCCACTAGGTTTAAATTTAAATCTATAAGATTTTTATTGATGTTTATTTTAGCTTCACCATTGCGATATACATCTTGCGTGATATCTTTTTGTAAAAGTAGCATTAAAGCACTTGTGATGAGGTTTTTCTTAAGTTGTCCATCGGCTAAGTTCATTAGCACCACACCGCTTTCTTTTAAAAGATTATAGTCAATACTTAAATTTGATTTTGCTTGATAATAGTCAGGTAAATCTAAACTTTGAGCTAAATTTGAAAGATCAGTATTTTGCATTTTAGCGTTAAAAATATTATTTTTTAAAGTTGCATTTAATGAGCCATTAAATATATTTTTACTATTAACACTTGCATCTATTAAGGCATTTTTAAAATCAAATTTTCCTTCAAAATCAGCCTTACCTTTTAAGTTTCTATCGACTAAAAATCCTAACTTAGAAAAATCTTGTAATGAAATATTATAAGTACTTGCTAGAGCCATTTGATTAAGATCAAATTTTCCTTTTAGTGAATTAATATTAGCAAATGAACTTAGAGCTTTAGCATTAAAATCAATGATTGATTTAGAAATTTTTCCATCAAGATTGATTTTTGCTGAAGTATTCTTTGGAAATTTTTTCTCTAAAAGCTTAGATAATTCTACTTCATTAAAAGAAGAATTAATAATGGCTTTAAAATCACCATTAATATTGTTAAAATCAAGTGTTTTTAAATCAATGTCAGCATTTACATCTCCATAAGCTAAAACTTTTTGTCCTATTAAAGGAAAAAGTTGTTCTAATTTTATATTATCAACTTTCGCTTGTAAACTTTTTCCATTGGATTTTGCATTGATAAGCCCTTGCATGATTTTAATATTTGCATCAAGATTTTGAATCTGATTTGCCTTAAGATCAACTTTGGCATCTAAATTTAAAGGTCCATTGAGATCTTGCTTGGTTAAAGGTTTTAATTTGTTAAGATTATCCACAAAAGCACTAATTTGTGCATTTAAATCTTTGTTTGTAAGATTATATGAGCCTTTTAGCTGAGGTATTTTTGCTATGTTTGAATCAAGTAAAGCTTCATAATCAATTAAAGAATTTTTCGCATTTGCTTTAGCTTGTAGATTAAAAGTTGTTTTTGGAAAATCAAGATTGCTTAGTTTTTTAAATTCTATAACATTTATATTTGCATTGTTTAATCTAGTATTTAGATTGAAATTTTTAAAATCAAGTCCTTGTGCTTTTAAATCTAAAACTAATTTAGAATTAATAAAAGCAGGCATAGAAATAGTTTTTAAAAGCTCTGCTACTTCTATATTAGTTGTGTTGATATTAAGATTATTATTTTCTAAAATAGCTTTTAAGCTACCACCAAATCCAAGCAAGTTAGCATCTAATTTTTGCAATTGATTGCTTGCAAAAAGTAAATTACCTTGAATTTGACTTTTACCTTGGAGTTTCATTTTGGCTAGAGATGAAAATTGATTAAAATCATCTATTTTGATATCAAAATCACTAGTTAAGCTTTGTTTTGCTATATCATAAATGCTTTTTTGTGTATAAAGTTTGAAGAAGTTGCTTAAAATTTCACTTTTAGAAATAACTTCATTGTTTTGGATTAAAGATCTTATTTCACCTTTTATATAGCTTTGTTTTGGTAAGCTTAGATTAAAATCTTTTTCAATTAGAGCATTGTCGATAGAACTTGTGTAAAAATTAATCAAAGCATTACCATTTGGTTTTAAATCTTTAGCTTGTATATCGCTTATAATACTAATTTTTCCTTGAGCATATCTTGGTAGATTAGCAAAATCTAAAATTTGAGCTAAATCTATATTTTTTCCAATAAATTCAAGATTTATAGGAGAAAAATCAACAATTTTTGCATCTAAGCTAAGATTAGAATCAAATAAAAATCCATTACCTTTTACTGAAAAATCACTACTTTTACCTACAACATTACCCTTAAATGTAAAGTCTTTATCGCTTTTTAAACCAAGTTCTTGAATATAATTTTGTTTAAGTCCTAAAAGATAGTTTAAATCAAACCCTAGTCTTAAAGGTGATATGCCACCTTCTATATTAGCAAAAAATTTATCATCAATATTTGCTTTAATGTCAAGTTGTGAAAAACTAATTTTAAAATTTTCAAATTTAACATTCATACCGCTTTTTTGAGCAATTATCGTTTCGATTCTTGGCTTTAAAAAAGCATTGCCCATACTTGTAAATAATAATGTATATATAGCTAATAATGCCACACACACTACGCCTAAAAGAATGTAAAGAATTTTTTTCATGAGAAACCTTTATAATGATATATCATATAAATTTAGTGATATAGACTAAACTTATATGATATATTTTACTTAATTTATTGACAATTAACTTTCTTTAATGTATAATTCTATCACTCAAAAACAAAGAGTGCTAAAAATGGCACATTTTAGAAAGGATAAAAAATGAATTTTCAACCTCTAGGAAAGCGCATTTTAGTAAAACGCTTAGAAGAAATGAAAACTACTGCTTCTGGGATTATTATACCAGATAATGCTAAAGAAAAGCCATTAAATGGTGAAGTTGTTGCAGTGAGTAAAGAAATAGAAGATGTTAAAGTAAATGATAAAGTAATGTTTGCAAAATACGGCGGAACTGAAATAAAACTTGATAATGAAGAGTATTTGGTTCTTAATATTGATGATGTTTTAGGGATTATTAAATAAAAAAGGATAAAAAATGGCAAAAGAAATATTTTTTTCAGACGAAGCAAGAAATAAACTTTATGAAGGTGTTAAAAAACTTAATGATGCAGTAAAAGTTACTATGGGACCACGTGGTCGTAATGTATTAATCCAAAAAAGTTTTGGCGCTCCAACTATCACAAAAGATGGTGTGAGTGTGGCTAAAGAAGTGGAATTAAAAGATTCTTTAGAAAATATGGGTGCTTCTTTAGTTAGAGAAGTAGCTAGTAAAACAGCTGATCAAGCAGGTGATGGAACAACAACAGCAACAGTTTTAGCACATGCTATTTTTAAAGAAGGTTTAAGAAACATCACAGCAGGTGCGAATCCTATTGAAGTTAAAAGAGGTATGGATAAAGCTTGCGAAGCTATAGTTGCTGAACTTAAAAAACTTTCTCGTGAAGTTAAAGATAAAAAAGAAATAGCTCAAGTTGCGACAATTTCTGCAAATTCAGATGAAAAAATCGGAAATTTAATCGCTGATGCTATGGAAAAAGTTGGAAAAGATGGTGTTATCACTGTTGAAGAAGCAAAATCAATCAATGATGAATTAAATGTAGTTGAAGGTATGCAATTTGATAGAGGCTATTTAAGCCCATATTTCATTACAAATACTGAAAAAATGACAGCTGAATTGCAAAATCCATTTATTTTGTTATTTGATAAAAAAATTGCCAACTTAAAAGATTTATTACCTATTTTAGAGCAAATTCAAAAAACAGGAAAACCACTTTTAATTATAGCTGAAGACATTGAAGGCGAAGCTTTGGCAACTTTAGTTGTAAATAAATTAAGAGGTGTTTTAAATATTTCAGCAGTTAAAGCTCCTGGCTTTGGCGATAGAAGAAAAGCCATGCTTGAAGATATTGCTATTTTAACAGGTGGTGAAGTGATTTCTGAAGAGCTTGGAAGAACTTTAGAAAGTGCTAGTATTCAAGATTTAGGTCAAGCTTCAAGCGTGATTATTGATAAAGACAATACAACTATTGTAAATGGTGCAGGTGAAAAAGCAAATATTGATGCAAGAATTAACCAAATCAAAGCTCAAATTGCTGAAACAAGTTCAGATTATGATAGAGAAAAATTACAAGAAAGATTAGCTAAATTAAGTGGTGGTGTAGCGGTGATTAAAGTTGGTGCGGCTACTGAAACTGAAATGAAAGAGAAAAAAGATAGAGTTGATGATGCATTAAGTGCTACAAAAGCTGCTGTTGAAGAAGGTATAGTAATAGGCGGTGGTGCTGCATTAATCAAAGCAAAATCAAAAATCAGCTTGAATTTACAAGGTGATGAGGCTATTGGCGCTGCTATTGTAGAAAGAGCTTTAAGAGCACCTTTAAGACAAATTGCTGAAAATGCTGGATTTGATGCTGGTGTAGTTGTAAATACAGTAGAAAATAGTAAAGAAGAAAATACCGGTTTTGATGCTGCAAAAGGCGAATATGTAAATATGCTTGAAAGCGGTATTATTGATCCTGTTAAAGTAGAAAGAGTAGCTTTACTTAATGCGGTTTCAGTAGCTAGTATGCTTTTAACAACTGAAGCTACAATTAGTGAAATCAAAGAAGATAAACCTGCTATGCCTGATATGAGTGGCATGGGCGGTATGGGAGGCATGGGCGGTATGATGTAACCCATTTTTAATTTTTTTTAAAAGCAAGGATTTTCCTTGCTTTATTTGTATTATCTCTGAGGTTAAAATGCTTATTCAACCAAAACCTATTACAAGAAAGTATGAAGATATAATTAGAAATATAAATGAAGGTTTCTATCAAATTCCAAAATTTCAAAGGGATTTTGTATGGAAAAAAGAGCAGGTTGCTAAATTAATTGATAGTTTAATCAAGGGATTTCCTATAGGAAGTTTTATTTTATGGAAAACCAAAGAAAGATTAAGATCATTAAAAAAAATTGGTAATTATTTTCTAAATGATATAAAAGAAGGTGATTTTGTTTTATATGTTTTAGATGGCCAACAAAGAATGACTTCGTTATATCTTGCCATAAATGGCGTTCAAATAGAAAAAGAAGACTACAAAGAACTCTATATTAATTTAGATAAACTTGAAACAAATGAAGAAATTTGCAGTATAGAAAAAGGCAAGGGAAATTATATAAGTTTTTATGATTTAATGAATGCTTCTATTGTGGATTTGGTAAATAATTTTAATAAAGACTTAGATAAAATACATAAAATAGAAAAAATAAGAGATTGGATAAAATCGTATGAATTTTCAACTATAGAGATTGATGATACTTCTATAGAGAGAATAACTGAAATTTTTACAAGAATTAATACAACGGGAAAAGATTTAACATTATTTGAAATAATGAATGCTAAAGTCTATGATGAAAATAAAAAATTTGATTTAGAAGATAGTTACAATAATCTCATAAGAGAATTAGAAATTAGTGCATATGAAACAATAGCCGAAAATAAAACTATTATTTTACAATTATTATCTTTAAATTTAATAAAAAATTCTAAAACAAGTGCAATTTTATCTATAAATAAAAATCAATTTATAGATGAATGGGATAATACAATTAAGGCATTAAAATTAGCGATTGATAAAATAAGAGATTATTTTAAAATAGAAGTATCAAAACTTTTGCCTTATTATGTTTTAATAGTTCCAATTGCTTATTTTTATAGAATTAATGATTTTAAACCTCCAACTAATACTCAATTAAAACAAATTGAAAGATATTTTTTTAGATGTGCAATCAGTTGGAGGTTTTCTTCTTCTGTTGAAAGTAAATTAAATTCTGATATAAAAATAATTGAAAATATCAAAAACAATATAAATGTAAATTTTGATAAAGAATTACCATTGCAAAACAAACAAAAAAATTATTTTATTGAGCTTTTAAAAGAAGATTTTTCATCATCAAATGCTTTTGATAAAGCAGTTCTTTGTATATTAGCTTATAATGAACCTAAAAAATTTAGCGACAATTCAAAAGTAAGATTAGATAATTCTTATCTTAGTATAGCTTCTTCTAAAAATTATCATCATTTTTTTCCAAAAGCATATTTGAAAAGAATAAACAATACCGATAATGCAAATGCATTAGCTAACATAACGCTAGTGGATGATTATTTAAATAAAAGAATTATAAGGGATAGAAATCCTCAAGAGTATATAAAATATTTTGAAAAAGAAAATAGTAATATCGATGAGGCATTAAAATCTCATTTTATTGTACACGATGATTTTGTAGACTATAATTTGTTTTTAGACAAAAGAGCTAATGCGTTAGCTGAAGAAATTTTAAAAAGAATTTAATTGCAAAAGGTATCGCAAAGTGAAAAATTTACAAGAAGAACAATTTTCCAACTCAAAATACATTAAACCTAAAAGATACACTTATATAGGCAAAGATGATAAAAAATATACTTGGGATTTTATAGAAGCATTAGATAGTGTTTCTGTTTTTTTATATCATACTCAAAAAGATTCTTTTGTTTTTGTAAAGCAATTTAGAATTCCTTTATGGGATTATCAAAAACGTAATAATTTGTATTTAGATGAGATAGGATTTAGTATAGAACTTTGTTCAGGGCTTGTTGATAAAGATTTGAGTTTGGAAGAAATAGCTAAAGAAGAATGTATAGAAGAATTGGGTTATGCTCCTAAGGTTGTAGAAAAAATAGGGGAATTTTATACAGGTTTTGGTTCAGGTGTTAGTAGACAGTTTTTATTCTATGCTGAAATTAATGAAGATAATAAAATTGGCCATGGTGGTGGAATTGAGGGAGAAGATATTCAAGCAGTATGGATAAAAAGAAAAGACTTTGAAAAATTTTCTAAAGAAAATCCTATCAAAACTCCTTTACTTGAATATGCTTATTTATGGTTTAAAGGTAAGAATTAATCTTACCTTTTTATTTTTTTTCTTCCTTGTTTTCAATGTTTGGATCTTTTTCATCAAGCATTTCTTTAAAGATGTTAAATAAATCTTCTGAGGCTTTTTCAGCATTAGAACATTTGTCTAAAATTTGATTTTGTACTAGTTTGTTGCTTGTATCTTCATCATGAGCTAAAGCAACAGCTTGGTTGATATTTTCATGCACTTTTTGGTGTGGTAAATTTAACTTACCAAAAGCTCTTCCGCTAGAAAATCTTTCTTTACCAACTCCTGCGATCCATTTTGCAAGTCTACAGCTTAAATGATCAGATAGTGCTTTACCAGAAGCATGAATGATTTCATTATAGCCATTGAGTTTAAAAGCAACGTGATCTAGTTTAGCTAAAGAAACAAAAATTTCAGAAGCAATACGTTTAGCGTGTGAGCTAGTTGAGTTTGCATTTGAAATAAGTTGAGTAAATTTGCTAGAAAATTGTACTATGTGTTCGTTTGATTCTAATGACACTTTTTCTACTTGTTCGCTTTGTCCATACATTTCATCTGCATTTTGTTTGAGTAGATTAATGTTTAATTCTACTTCAGAGGTTGCTTTTTGTGTTTTTTCAGCAAGTTTTCTAACTTCATCAGCAACAACAGCAAAACCTCTACCATGCTCTCCTGCTCTGGCAGCTTCTATAGCGGCATTTAGTGCTAATAGGTTGGTTTGATCAGATACATCTTTGATTAAGTTAATAACATTGGTGATCTCATCAACACTGCGGTGTAAGTTACCTGCTGTATCTCTTGAACGATTAGCTGATTCAATAATGCTTTGAAGTGAGGATATAATTGAATGTGTGATGGAATTTAATTCTTGCATATCTTCTAAAGAAGAATCAGAGTACTGAGAAATCATTTCTGCTTTATTGACATTTTCTTGCATATCACTTTGAACATTTGAAATGCCTTTTAAAACGCTAGTTAGTAGCATTTCTAAAAGATGAGTTTCAAGCTCAGTTTTACCGCAATCACCTTGAAGTTGTTTTTCATAATTCTCAATTAATTCTTGCTTTTCCAAAAGAAGTTTTTTGTTTTCTTCTTCTAATTCTTTGATTTTATTTTGTAATTCTTCAAAGTCTTGTTTTGATTGACTTTTTTTCCCAAACATGTTTTATCCTTAAAGTAAAAATTTCATAGAGAATTATTTTTTATAATTTGATAAGTAAGTATTTAACTCATCCTTTAATCTTAATTTTTCTTTTTTTAGATTAGCTATTTCTAAGCTATCTAAGTGAATTCTGCCTTCTTCTGCGTCTTTGATTTTATGGTCAAGTTCGTTATGCTCTTCAAATAGTTTATCAAAGTGCATATCTTTGCCTTTTAACTCAGTGATTAAATCTCTAAATTCGTGTAGCATATAAGCCTCCTTTTTAAAATTAATGTTTGATTATAACTTAAAATAAGTTAAATATATTTTAACTCATCAGGTTTTTGTTTATTTTTGATAATCTTTTTAGCTATTTTTATACTATCTGCTGTACCTACGATTAATAATTTTGCCCCAGTACCTATTAAAGTGTCACCTCTTGGCATAGGTGTGAATTTTTTATTTTCTAAAATTCCTACTATACTTACATTTGCCATATCTCTTAAATGAATTTCTTTTAATCTTTTAAATCTTACCCATGATTCATCAGGAATTTTAACCTCTTCTAGATCAATAGGGCTATTTTTTTTATAAAGATAATTTTCTAATAAATTTTCCATATCCGGTCTTGCCGACATCGCGCTAAGTCTTTGTGCAACTAATTTTGTAGCAGAAACTATTGAATTTGCTCCAAGTTTTTTGAGTTTTTCTGTTTCATCTTCATTGCTTGAGCTAGCTAGTATAAAATAAGGATTGATTCTTTGTAATTCTTTTTCAAATAATCTTACCGAGGCAATGATAGCAATATTATCTGCTATGTTATTACTAAGAGTAATTACGCCTTTTGCGCTAGAAAGATTGGTTTTTAAAAAGGCTGTATTGGTATGAGGTGCGCTTTCTATATAATAAGGATAATTATATTTTTCAGCAATCTCATTAAAATTTTCAACTTCATCAACTACAACAAAAGGAATATGATTTTCTCTAAATTGCTGTGCTAATTCTATGGTAAAATCATTATGGTAACATATTACAAAATGATTTTTTAATCTTGCAACTTTATGAAGCATTCTTCTTTCCTTGATGATCTTAGACAAAACACCTTTTTTGACTATTTCTATTACCAAACCCATACAAAAAGTAAATATTGTAAAAGTTAATAATACATATACAACAGTAAAAATTCTACCTGCTGTTGGTATAGGATTAACTTCAGTATAACCTAAAGTGGTAAAAGTCATACCAGCTTGATAAATAGCATCGTTAAGGTTGTAATTACTTGTGAGCATATAACCAAAAGCCCCAATTAGCGTCATCATTACAACAGCAATAAGAGGAATTCTTAAAAATCTAAGTTGCTCATAAAGCTCGTCATTGAGATTAATTGAAGGTTTTGGAGAAGGAGACCAGTTGAGGAATTTCTGTAGCTTTTTCAAAAAAGACATAACAATTCCTCGTTTACATTAAGGATTATTTACTACTTTGCTTTTTGAGTGTTCTTAAAGTTGAAGCAGCTACTCTAACTTTTCTAGTAGTTCCATCTTCTAAAGTGATGCGAACTGTTCTTAAATTTGGCAAAAAGCGTCTTTTAGTTTTATTGTTAGCATGGCTAACATTGTTACCTACCATAGGTCCTTTTCCTGTAATTTGGCAAATTCTTGACATAAATTTTTCCTTATGAAATAAAAATAATTTTTAGCATTATATCTAAAGCAAGCTTAAAAAAATCAAATATTATCAAAAATACATAAAGAAAATTTGATAATAAGTATGATAAAATTATTTTTTACTTTTATTTGGAGATATAAAATGTATGTAGCACCAAGTTTATTGTCTGCAAATTTTTTAAATTTAGAAAATGAGATTAAAGAAGTATCTCAAGCAGGGGCTGATTTGTTACACATTGATGTAATGGATGGGCATTTTGTGCCAAATCTTACTTTTGGTCCTTGTGTAGTTGAAAATATTTCAAAAATTACTTCAGTGCCTTTAGATGTGCATTTAATGGTGCATAATGTTAGTAGTTTTGTGGATTTATTTATTCCGGTAAAACCAAAATTCATTAGTTTTCATTTAGAGGCTGAAAATCATCCTATTAGAGTGTGTGAGTATATAAGAAAAAATGGCATTCATCCTGCTATTGTTTTAAATCCACATACCCCAGTTTCAAGTATAGAGCATATTTTAGAATTTGTAGATATGGTGCTTTTAATGAGTGTTAATCCAGGCTTTGGTGGGCAAAGTTTTTTACCTTTAGTGTATGATAAAATTCGACAGTTAAGAGAAATGATAGATAGAAAAAATCTTAAAGTTTTTATAGAAGTAGATGGTGGGGTAAATGGCTTAAACGCGCCTGATTTAGATGAAGCAGGAGCTGATATTTTAGTCGCAGGTAGTTATATCTTTTCCTCGCAAGATAAAAAAACAGCAATCAATTCTTTAAAGCTTGAATTTTGAGCCAACAACAAATCGATGAGTTAATCATCAAGCTAAGCAAAGAAAACAAGCCCTTTCCTTGGGTTTTAAAAGAGCTTGCAAAAATAGAAGAATTAAATCATTATGATTTTGATTTATATATTTTTGAGCTTTTAGGGCTAGGGGTAGAGCTTAATGCACAAAATTGCTTGTGCTTAAAAAGTAAAAATACAAAAATAAAAGATGAGATTTTTTGTGTTGTAGATATTGAAAGCACCGGTGGGATAAAAAGTGGTCAAATTTTAGAAATAGGTGCGGTGAAAATTCAAAATTATAAAGAAATTGATAGATTTGAGAGTTTTATAAAAGTAGAAAGCATACCTGAAAATATTACAGAATTAACAGGGATTAGTTTGGATATGGTAGAAAATGCACCTTCTTTAAAAACTGTGTTAAGTGATTTTAAGTTGTTTTTAAAAGATAGCATTTTTGTAGCACACAATGTGCGTTTTGATTATCATTTTATATCTAAAGCTATGTATGAAAATGATTTTGGAGTACTTTTAAATAGAAGATTATGTACTATTGATTTAGCTAAAAAATGCATTGAAAGTCCCAAATACGGTCTTGATGCACTAAAAGAGTTTTTGTGTATCGAAAGTAAGCATCATAGAGCCTTAAGTGATGCTTTAGCTGCAAGTGAAATTTTAAAATACTGTCTTAAAAAAATTCCTTTTTATATAAAAACTACCGAAGAATTGTTACATTTTAGCAAGCAAGCTAAAAATCAAATAAAAAAATAAACTTTGTTTTATATTTATTGCTATACTTGCTTTGCATAAATGACGGGAGCTTGTGATACAGGCTGAGAGTAAGCTAAAAGCTTAGACCGCACCAGAACTAGATAATGCTAGCGTTGGGATAATTTATCAACTACTCACATACCCTTCATTTATCCAAATTTTATTTTAAGGATAAATTTAAATGAAAACTCAAATGTCTTATGCAAAAGAAGGAATTTTCACAAAACAAATGCAAATTGTTGCACAAAAAGAGCAAGTAAGTGAAGATTTTTTGCTTGAAAATATAGCATGTGGAAAAATTGTCATTCCTGCAAATATTAATCATAAAGCACTAGATCCAAATGGTATTGGCTATGGACTTAAAACAAAAGTAAATGTAAATTTAGGTGTTTCAAATGATTGTGTAGATTATAGTGAAGAAATGAAAAAGGTAGAGTTAGCTCATAAATTTAATATAGAAGCTATTATGGATCTTAGTAATTATGGTAAAACTAGTCGTTTTAGGGATGAGCTAATTGCTACTTCAAAAGCTATGATAGGCACTGTGCCTGTTTATGATGCGGTAGGTTTTTTGGAAAAAGATTTAAAAGATATTAAAGCAAAAGATTTTTTAGATGTAGTATATCATCATGCTAAAAGTGGAGTGGATTTTATGACAATTCATGCAGGGATAAATTCTCGTGCTGCTAGGGTTTTTAAAGAGTGTGATAGGATTACTAATATAGTTTCAAGAGGAGGTTCGGTTCTTTATGCTTGGATGCAAATGAATGATGCTGAAAATCCATTCTATGAATATTATGATGATTTGCTTGCTATATGCAAGGAATTTGATGTGACGCTTTCTTTGGGTGATGCGCTAAGACCTGGTTGCACTCATGATGCAAGTGATGGAGCTCAAATTGCTGAACTTATCGAACTTTCGTTATTAACTAAAAGAGCATGGGCTCAAGATGTGCAAGTGATGATAGAAGGACCTGGTCATATGGCCATTAATGAAATAGAAGCTAATATGCAACTTGAAAAAAGAATTTGCAATGGAGCTCCATTTTATGTTTTAGGACCATTGGTTACTGATATAGGTGCAGGATATGATCATATAAGTGGAGCAATCGGTGGAGCAGTTGCAGCCGCAGCTGGTGCTGATATACTTTGCTATGTAACCCCTGCTGAACATTTAAGACTTCCAAATTTAGAAGATGTAAGAGATGGTATAGTAGCGACTAAAATAGCAGCTCATGCAGGAGATATAGCCAAACTTCCTAAAGAAAGAAAAATAGATGATGAAATGAGTAAAGCAAGACAAGATATTGATTGGGAAAAAATGTTTAAATTAGCAATTGATGGAGAAAAGGCTAAGAAAATGTTTAATGAAAGAAAGCCTGAAGAGCTTAATTCTTGTTCAATGTGTGGAAAAATGTGTGCTATGAACACTATGAATAAAATTTTAAAAGGCGAGGATGTTAGTTTGATAAAAGAATAAACCCTCGATTATGAGGGTTTATTTTGATTAATCTATCACTTTATAATTATAAGGTTTTAGATTTTTATCATCTTCAAGAAGTTTTGCTGGTGGATTACCATTTACTTCTTGATGTTTATAGTAGCGATCACCTGCTTTGTTGCCGTTTAAATCTACTTTATAGTGAATTTCACCTGGATTTAATTTTTGAATATCTTCAAAACCTAAATTTGAAGTTTTGAAATCTTTAATACCATTTTTGGCTGCAATTTCTACTAGTTTAGTTTGTCCTTGTCTTGACATATCAACTGATTGTAAAAGCATTCTTGAAGCTTCTCTAGGATTATGGAAACCTGTTGAGTTTTCAGCACCTACAAAGTCTGCTCTTACTTGAGATTTTCTATGTAGTTCTAATACTTCTTTTAATTCAGCTGAAATTTTAGCATCATCTGCTTTGCCATCCGTTTGGAATTTAGGCATTTTTCCAAGCTCTGCACGAATAGTTTCTACATCTTTAATCAAGCTTACTAAAGAATATTCAGCTGTTCTTAAATCATGAGCTACTGAATTTTGTATATCTTTTACTTGTTTAGCTAAATAGCTTTCGCTTTGAGTGTGACAAGTTTTACAAGCTGAGTTGATATCAACTAAAGGCGAAGTGATGTTATGGTTGGTAACTTTTTTTGCACCTTTTCTAATATAAGGCATATGGCAATCTGCACAACTTACACCATTTGCAGCATGTACACCGCCACTATAAAGTTCACTTTCTGGGTGTTGAATTTTTAGCATAGGTGCTTTGGTGATTTTATGAACCCAATCACTTGGGAAATTTTCTCTATTTTTTTCATAATAATCATCAAACATTTCTATTCTAAATGGCTCACCTTTTTTCCACTCACTCCAAGGAAATGCTAGTTCTATACCATCAACTTCAATTTCAATTGGTTTATTTCCATCTCTCCAAGAATCAAATTCATCATAAGTTTTTTGAGTACCATTCCACCATTTTTTAGAGCTATCGTTAGCTATACTTTCCCCGATAGTTTTTACTTTGGTGCCTGTTGGTTTGAAGTAGTATTCAACGTGACATTGAGAGCATACTAAGGTTCTCATTTCGCTTCTTGAAGCTTTAATGCCTTGTTTTTCATCCGCTTCATAGCCTCTTGAAATTAATGCTTTGATTAAAGCTGGTCTTGTAAGTCTTAAACTCATATCTGTTGGGTTATGGCAATCTGCACATGTTACACCCATTCTTTTTCCACCATGAGGTCCACTGTGCTCAGGTGAGTTTTCTTTAGCTCCATTTACTGCAGGAACTGTTTTAATCATAGTCCAATATTTTGCAGAGTTAAATGCTACCCAATCACCTTTTGCAGTGTTGTTTAAAAGCCAAGGGGTCCATCCGCTATGACAATTCATACAAGCTGTTGGTTGGCCACCAAATCCTGCAAAACCGTGTGCATTTAAGAAATCTTTATTGTTTCTAGCTGTATCCATTTGGTCTACTTGAACCCAAAAGTGACCTCTTTCTTCATTGGCATCAATACTGAATGGATAGCCAGCCCAAAGAACAGTTAATTGTGGATAGCGAATTAGTTTTGAATAAGCTAAATTTCCGCCAAATTCTGTTGCATTAGGTGCTTGTTTTTCCACCGCTGTATGCATGTCTAAATAATCAGGAAAATTCTTTCCCCAGTAGTCAAAAGTAGGGTTTTCATCGCCAAGTTTTACAATTTCTTGAGAGATGATTCCACCTACTGAATCGTTTGTTTTGGCTGTGATATCTTGATTTAACCACAATACGCCCGCAATAGCTACTATAGTAGCACTAATAGCACTATATAAAATGCCTTTGTTATTCATTAAATACTCCTTTCATTTAAAATCCTCTCTTATGGCCAACACCTTGGTGACAAGACACACAACTTAAAGCATTATCTTTATGTGGATCTAGAGTAGGGTTGATAGTGTTACTCGCAATTTCTTTGTGACATTCTATACAGTTATTTTGGACTATTTCTTTACTTTTTGCATTTGCACTCAAATGCGTAGGCAAAGAATCAAGTTTGAAAGTAAATGCATAAGCATGTCCTAAGCCACTTTGAGCTTTAGCAATCCATTTTTCAAAAAAGCTATGTGGTAAATGGCAATCATTACAGGTTGCTCTTGGCTTACCATCAACTTCTTTAGAGTGTGAAGCTTTCAAATAATCATTATAAACTTCGTTCATAATGTGACAATTATTACAGCTTTCACTAGCATCGCTAAAATAAGAAGTGCCTTTGGCATTATGGAAAGTATACATTCCCACGCCTGCTAAAATTACAAGTAAGAAGAGGAAAACAGCAAAAAGTTTTGAGTTTGCTTTTTTCAAAGTCTCTCCTTTGAATGAAGTTTAAGTTACAAGAACTTAAGTGCAATTATATTACACTATAAAACTTAAAAAGTAAATATAAGTTTATTAATCATTTATTATTTTTTTAATAAGAGAAAAAAAGTATTATTTTTTATATAATTTTATTTACTATTATAAAAATAAAATAAATTTTAATGAAAGAAATACTAAAATATTAAATACTAGAAAATAAGGTAGGTGTATTATGCAAATTCAACCATCAATGTATATCAATAGAGAACTTTCTTGGCTTGCATTTAATTCTCGTGTTTTGGATCAATGCTCTAAAGATCTTCCTTTGCTCGAAAAACTTAAATTTATTGCTATATATTGTACAAATTTAGATGAGTTTTATATGATAAGAGTAGCAGGATTAAAACAGCTTTTTGTAGCAGGAATAAGCACAGCAAGCAATGATGAAATGACCCCACTTGCGCAACTTAAAGCCATTAGAAATTATTTACATGAAGAAAAATATGTAGTAGAGCAGTATTTTACTAAAATAACTCAAGATTTAGAAAAAGAAAATTTATTTATTCGTTCTTACGAAGAGCTTGATGAGGATTTAAAACAGCAATGTAATGAGCATTTTTTTTCCAATATTTTTCCTGTGATAGTACCTATTGCAGTTGATGCAACCCATCCTTTTCCGCATTTAAACAATCTTTCATTTTCTTTGGCAGTAAAGCTTTGTGATCCTATGCATCCTGAACTTTTAAAATTTGGCATGATACGCATACCTAGGGTTTTACCAAGATTTTACCAAGTAAGTTCGAATATTTATGTGCCTATAGAAAGTATAGTACGTCACCATACTGAGCATATTTTTCCTGGCTATAAGCTTTTATCATCTGCTGCTTTTAGAGTAACCAGAAATGCAGATATGGAGATAGAAGAAGAAGAGGCTGATGATTTTATGTTGATTTTAGAGCAGGGTTTAAAGCTTCGTAGAAAAGGTGCTTTTATACGCTTGCAAATAGAAAAAGGCGCAGATGAGCAGTTGATTGAGTTTTTAAGTTCTCATATGAATATTTTTCATAAAGATATTTACGAATACAGTATACTTTTAAATTTACCATCACTGTGGCAAATTATTTCTAATAAAGAATTTACACACTTGCTAAACCCTGTATATACACCAAAAATTTTACCACCTTTTGGAGATAATGTATCTATTTTTAGCGCAATTGATAAACAAGATATTTTGGCTATACAGCCTTATGAGAGTTTTGAACCTGTGTATCAATTTATCAAAGAAGCAAGCAAAGACCCTAAGGTTGTTTCTATAAGAATGACTCTTTATAGGGTTGAAAAAAATTCAAACATAGTCCAAGCTTTAATTGATGCAGCCAGTGATGGCAAGCAAGTTACAGTAATGGTGGAATTAAAAGCACGCTTTGATGAGGAAAATAACTTACACTGGGCAAAATCATTAGAAAATGCAGGAGCTCATGTAATATATGGCATTACGGGTTTTAAAGTACATGCAAAAGTAGCTCAAGTGATTAGAAAAGAAGGGGAAAAATTAAAAATTTATAATCATCTAAGTACGGGTAATTATAATGCAAGTTCGGCTAAAATTTATACTGATGTAAGTTATTTTACTTCAAAAGAAGAATACTCTCAAGATACCACAACCTTTTTTCATATACTTTCAGGATATAGCAAAAGTCGTCGCCTAAAGACTTTATCAATGAGTCCAAAGCAAATCAAAGAAAGAATTTTGGATATGATAACTACTGAAGCAAATCATGGAAAAGATGGGGTAATCATAGCTAAAATGAATGCTTTGGTAGATGGTGATGTGATTAAAGCTTTATATGATGCTTCAAATAAGGGTGTTAAAATAGATCTTATTGTGCGTGGAATTTGTTGTTTAAGACCTGGGGTAAAAGGATATAGTGAAAATATAAAGGTTAGAAGTATAGTAGGAAAATATTTAGAGCATGCTAGAATTTTATATTTTAAGCACACTGAGCCAAATTATTTTATTTCAAGTGCTGATTGGATGCCAAGAAATTTAGAAAGAAGATTAGAATTAATGACTCCTATTTTTGATGAGCATTCGCGTGCAAAACTAGCTCAAATTTTAAAACTGCAATTAAGCGACAATGATTTAGCTTATGAGTTAGACAGCGAAGGAAGATATCGTAAGATTACTTTAAATGAAGCAGAAAAAAATAATAATTCTCAACAAATTTTAGAAGAATATATTAGTAGAATTTTTAATACCTTAAAAAAAGATACTGATCATAGTAGAGCAGCACATTTAGCAACGAAACTTTTTAGAGATAGCTAATCCTTGCTTTTTAGCAAGGATTATTTCCAACCTTCTATATAATTTTTAAGTTTTCTACCAACTTTTGGGTGTTTGAGTTTTTTTATGGCTGAGCTTTCTATTTGTCTTACTCTTTCTCTTGTGACATTTAATTCTTTACCGATTTCTTCTAAGGTTCTATCACTTTCATCATCCATTAAACCAAAACGCATTCTAATAACAGCTTTTTCTCTATCATTAAGCTGATCTAAAACTTCATCAATTTGTTCTTTTAAATCATCTTTTAAGATATGATCCATAGGAGAAATTGAAGTTCTATCTTCTACAAAGTCTCCAAATTTACCATCATCTTCATTGCTAATAGGTGCTTCTAGAGAAATTGGTTCTTTAGTGATTTTAATCACTTGTTTTACTTTATCTACGCTAAGTCCTACTTCTTTAGCAATAATACTTACATCCGGTTCTTTACCTTCTTTTTGTAAGTATTCACGAATGATTTTATTGATTTGATTAATAGTTTCTATCATATGAATAGGAATTCTAATCGTTCTTGCTTGATCGGCAATTGCTCTTGAGATGGCTTGTCTAATCCACCAAGTTGCATAGGTTGAAAATTTATAACCGCGTTTATATTCAAATTTATCTACCGCTTTCATTAAGCCTATATTGCCCTCTTGGATCAAATCTAAAAATGGTAATCCACGATTGGTATATCTTTTGGCAATGCTTACAACCAAGCGTAAATTTGATTTTGCCATTCTAGTTTTAGCCTCATCTGAGATTTTTTTACCGCGTTTGATTTGCTCTAAAATTTCTTTTAGTTGATCTTTTTCTAAATCAAAAGAATTTTGACTAGCCTCTTTGGTTTGAATGAGTTTTTTTATCTCCATATAAGTGCTTACCATGGTAGTTTCTAGTGCGCGTTCAGCGATTTCTTCTTTGCTAAGTTTGGTAATATCTTTTAAGATATCTTGGTGTCTTTGTTTTAATTCTTCTGAAAACATTGGCAAGCGATATTCTAAGCGTTTTAATTCTTTGTCAAATTCTTCATCGCTTTTTAAAGCTGTTTCCATGGATTTTACGATTTCAGAGATAAGTTTTGAAGTTGGACCTAGATCCATTAGTTTTTCTTTTAATATATTTTTCTTAAAAGCAATAATTAATTTATCTAATAATTCATCATCGTTTTTTTCTGCATTAATAGTAGATATGGTTTTTAACCATTCTTTTTTTGCTTTTTCTAAAGCTTTAAAACTTTCTATAACTTTTAAGGTTCTTTCGTCTTCTTTTTTGCTTGTTTTTTTAGGTTTTTTTTCGCTTGAGCTTTCATTTTCTTCGTTTTCATTTTCTTCTTCAGAATCTATTTCATCATCGCTTTTATCATCATCGCTTTTATCATCATCTTCAAAGCTTTTAAAAAGCTCTTTTACTCTTCTTTCTCTATTGATTAAAGGTTCTTTATAATCAAGTATAAAATCAATCAAATAAGGCACCGAACAAAAAGCATCGATGATAATGTCTTCGCCTAGTTCAATTTTTTTAGAAATTTCAACTTCCTCATCTTTGTTTAAAAGAGCAATTTGCCCCATTTCTCTTAAATACATTCTAACAGGTGAGTCTGATCTACTCCATTCTAATAAATCATTTTCATTGGCTAAATCAAATTCATTTTCTAAACTTGTATCTTGTAATTTTTGTTTTTCTTCTTGTAATTTTTTTGCTTCTTCTAAATTTCTTTTTTTAGCAATTTCGGCTGAAGAGATTAATTCTACTTTGTATTTATCCATTAAATCACGGATTTTTTTTGCACTTGTTGCATTTGGAAGCTTTGCAAAATACTTGACAAGTTTTTCATATGTGATATAATCTTTAGAATTTTCTTTGAAAAGTTCTTCTAAAACATTGGTTTCATTAGCCATGGATACTCCTTGTATTTAAGTAATGAGTGTAAAACTAAATATTATGCCTAAAGATTAATTAAAAACAAATAAAAACATTTTGGAACAGCTTTTGCTTTGTTAGTGAAAAATTAAGATTTTAGTTAGGAAAAACAATGCAAAATGGGTATTATCAAGCCACTGGTGCTATGGTTACGCAGTTTAATCGCTTAGATGTTGTAACTAATAACCTAGCAAATGTAAATACAAGTGGCTATAAAAGAGATAATGTTGTTATTGCAGATTTTAAAAGGATTTTTAAAGAAACTCAAGATGAGTTGCCTATACAAAATCACACAAGAGATGCTGCAAGATTTGTAAATACAACTATAGATAGAGTTCCACAAGTTAATCACGTCTATACAAATTTTAGCGTAGGTTCTATGAAAATGACGCATAATCCTTTGGATTTAGCTCTTACTCGCGAAGATACTTTTTACTTAATTAAAACAAATAATGGCGAAGTAAGATTAAGCCAAGATGGAAATTTCCAGCTTGATGATGAGGGCTATTTGGTAAATCGTCAAGGATATAGAGTTTTAAGTAGTGATTATTTTAACAATCCTGAAAATGATGGTATACGCATAGGAGATTCTACTTCTTTTATTAATGTGGATAAAAACGGAGTTATTAGTGCGTCTAATCAAGATATAGCAAGATTATTCGTAGCGCAAGTTGATGACTTAAGAGATTTGCAAAAAGATGGCGATAATATGTATAAAATCGATAATTTAAACAAAATTAGAGACTTGCCAAATTCAAACGCCATTAAGCAAGGTTTTACTCAAGGATCAAATGTTAATCCAGTTACAGAAATGGTAGGATTAATCGAAGCAAATAGAATGGTTGAGATGTATCAAAAAGTTATGACATCTCATATGGATGATTTAAATCAAGAAGCTATTAATAAATTAGCAAGTACTAAATAAAACTAAGGATAGATAAAATGTTAAGATCATTATACACAGCAGCATCAGGGATGGTATCACAACAAACACAAATTGATGTAACTTCAAATAATATTTCAAATGTTAATACAGTAGGTTATAAAAAATCGCGTGCAGAATTTGCAGATTTAATGTATCAAACGATGAAATACGCAGGTACTTCAACTTCAAGCACTACAAAACACCCAAGTGGTATAGAAGTGGGTCTTGGCTCAAGAGTGACAGCTGTGAGTAAAATTTTTAGTGAAGGTAGTTTAAAACAAACATCAACTTCAGGCCTTGATATGGCAATTGCAGGTAATAATGGCTTTTTTCAAATTCAAATGCCTGATGGAACTATAGCTTATACTAGAAATGGTCAATTTACTAAAGATGCTGAAGGAAATATAGTAAATTCAGATGGTTATAGACTTTTGCCGGAAATGACTATACCTGAGGATGCTACAGCTATTAACGTAGCAAGCGATGGAACAGTTTCTGTTATGCAGCCAGGAAATACAGCTGAAACTCAAATAGGTCAAATTGAGCTTGTAAATTTTATTAATCCAGCGGGCTTGCATGCTTTGGGAGATAATCTTTTAGTAGAAACTGATGCAAGTGGAGCGCCTATTGCAGGTATAGCGGGAGAGAATGGATTTTCTGTAATCAAACATGGCTTTGTAGAGCTAAGTAATGTTCAGCTTGTAGAAGAAATGACAGATCTTATCACAGGGCAAAGAGCTTATGAGGCAGGCTCAAAGGCAATCACTACAAGTGATGATATGCTTGGAATTGTAAATCAATTAAAACGCTAGAATTAACTAGCGTTTTATAATATGCAAAAAATATTAAAAAAATACCAAAAAACTCCTATTTATAAATATTTATAAAATATTCTTTTTTATAATTTAAATTTACCATAAATGTAGTAATATTTTGAAGATGTATTAAAATGCATTGAATAAACAATAACGAGGGATATAATGAACAGAAGAGACTTCATTAAAAATACCGCTATTGCTAGTGCTTGTGGTGTTGCAGGTCTTAGTGTTCCAAGTAGTGTGCTTGCAAATACTGAGAATAAATGGCGTTGGGATAAGGCTGTTTGTAGATTTTGTGGTACAGGCTGTGGAATTTTAGTTGCAAGTTTAGATGGTAAAATTGTTGCTGTAAAAGGAGACCCAGCAGCTCCGGTAAATCGTGGGTTAAATTGTATTAAAGGTTATTTTAATGCAAAAATTATGTATGGAGAAGATCGCTTAGTAACACCTTTACTTCGTGTAAATGCAAAAGGTGAGTTTGATAAAAAAGGAAAATTTCAACAAGTTTCTTGGCAAAGAGCTTTTGATGAAATGGAAAAACAATTCAAAAAAGCTTACAAAGAAAAAGGTGCTGAGGGAATTGGAATTTTTGCAAGTGGTCAATATACTATACAAGAAGGATATGCTGCTGCAAAATTAGTAAAAGCTGGTTTTAGATCAAACAATATAGATCCAAATGCACGTCATTGTATGGCTAGTGCTGTTGTTGGTTTTATGCAAACTTTTGGGGTTGATGAGCCTTCTGGTTGTTATGATGATATAGAACTTACTGATACTATCATTACTTGGGGTGCAAATATGGCAGAAATGCATCCGATTTTATGGTCAAGGGTAAGTGATAGAAAATTAAGTAATTTAGATAAAGTTAAAATCGTAAATTTATCTACTTTTTCTAATAGAACCTCTCATATAGCAGATACTGAAATTATTTTCAAGCCAAATACTGATTTAGCTATTTGGAATTATATAGCAAGGGAAATTGTTTATAATCATCCTGAAGCTATGGATAAAGAATTTATTGAAAAACATTGTATTTTTACAACAGGTTATGCTGATATTGGTTATGGAATGAGAAATAATCCAAACCATCCTAAATTTAAAGCGAGTGAAAAAGATACCGTAGCAAAACAAAATGCTATTATTGTAGACGAAGAAGAAGCAGTATCTTTGGCTTATTTAGGGGTAAAAGCAGGCGATAAATTTGAAATGAAACACCAAAGTGCTCCTGATGCGCATTGGGAAATTTCATTTGAAGATTTCAAAAAAGCTTTAGAGCCTTATACGCTTGATTATGTTGCTAAAGTTGCTAAGGGCAATGAAGATGAAAGTATAGAAGAATTTAAGAAAAAACTTCAAGAATTAGCAAATTTATATATAGAAAAAAATAGAAAAGTTGTAAGTTTTTGGACTATGGGCTTTAATCAACACACAAGAGGTACTTGGGTAAATGAGCAAGCTTATATGGTGCATTTTTTACTTGGTAAACAAGCTAAACCAGGTAATGGTGCGTTTTCATTGACAGGGCAACCAAGTGCTTGTGGAACTGCAAGAGAAGTAGGGACTTTTTCACATCGTTTACCTGCTGATATGGTGGTTGCAAATCCTAAACACAGAGAAATTAGTGAAAAAATTTGGAAAGTTCCTGCAAAAACAATCAATCCTAAACCAGGTGCTCCATACTTAAAAATCATGAGGGATTTAGAAGATGGAAATATCAAATTTGCTTGGGTGCAAGTAAATAATCCTTGGCAAAATACAGCTAATGCAAATCACTGGATAGCAGCGGCTAGAGAAATGGATAATTTTATCGTTGTGAGTGATTGTTACCCAGGAATTAGTGCTAAAGTGGCAGATTTAATTTTACCAAGTGCTATGATTTATGAAAAATGGGGTGCTTATGGTAATGCTGAAAGAAGAACTCAACACTGGAAACAGCAAGTGCTGCCTGTAGGTGAAGCTATGAGTGATACTTGGCAAATTATGGAATTTGCAAAACGCTTTAAATTAAAAGAAGTTTGGGGTGAAACTAAGGTAAATGATAAGCTTACTCTGCCAAGTGTTTTAGAAGAAGCTAAAGCTATGGGTTATAGTGAAGATGATACTTTATATGATGTATTATTTGCTAATAAAGAAGCAAAATCTTTCAAAGCTAAAGATAATATCGCAAAAGGATTTGATAATTCTGAAGTATTTGGTGATGAGAGAAAAGTTATAGGTAGTGATGGTAAAGAATTTAATGGGTATGGATTTTTTGTACAAAAATATCTATGGGAAGAATACCGCAAATTTGGTTTAGGTCATGGACATGATTTAGCTGATTTTGATACTTATCATAAAGTAAGAGGTTTAAGATGGCCTGTAGTAAATGGCAAAGAAACTCAATGGAGATTTAATACCAAATTTGATTATTATGCTAAAAAAGCTGCTCCAAATTCAGACTTTGCATTTTATGGAGGTTTTGCTAAAGAATTACCAAAAGGAGATTTACTAGCTCCACAAACTAAAGAAAAATATAGCTTAAAAAATAAAGTGAAAATTTTCTTTAGACCATTTATGAAAGCACCTGAAAGACCAAGTAAAGAATATCCATTCTGGTTATGTACTGGTAGGGTTTTAGAGCATTGGCATAGCGGAACTATGACTATGAGGGTTCCTGAGCTTTTCCGTGCAGTACCTGAAGCACTTTGTTATATGAATGAAGATGATGCTAAGGCTATGAAAATTAATCAAGGCGATATTGTATGGGTAGAATCACGCCGTGGTAAAGTAAAAGCTAGAGTAGATTTTCGTGGTAGAAATAAACCTTCTAAAGGCCTTGTGTATGTGCCTTGGTTTGATGAGAATGTGTATATAAATAAAGTTACACTAGATGCAACTTGTCCATTGTCTAATCAAACAGATTTCAAAAAATGTGCCGTAAAAATTACTAAAGCATAAAAATGAAAAACAGAAGAGAATTTTTAGCCTTTACCTTTAAGCTTTTATGCATAGGAAGCGGAAGTGCATTTTTGGCAAGTTTAGCATTTAGCTCAAATCAGGAGTATTTTTTAAGACCTCCTGGAGCAGATGATGAAAAAGAGTTTTTGTCAAAATGTATACGATGTGGACTTTGTGTAAAAGCTTGTCCTTATGATGTTTTAAAACTAGCAAATTTAGAAAATAGTGCTAAAAATGGCACACCTTTTTTTGTAGCAAGAGAAAATCCTTGTAGATTGTGCGAGGATATACCTTGTATAAGAGATTGTCCTACAAATGCGCTAGATCATAAATATCTAGAGCAAAATAATGGAATTTATAAAACAAAAATGGGTATAGCTATAATTGATAGTGCAAGTTGTGTTGCTTATTGGGGAATTCAATGTGATGCTTGCTATAGAGCTTGTCCTTTAATAGATAAAGCATTAAAACTTGAAACAAAACGCAATGAAAGAACCGCAAAGCATGCATTTTTACTACCTATGGTAGATCATGAAGTGTGTGTTGGATGTGGGATTTGTGAAAAAGCCTGTATAACACAAAAAGCAGCTATTAGAGTTTTACCTAGAGAATTTGTTTTAGGAAAAGTTGGGGATAATTACATCAAAGGTTGGGATGAAAAAGATGAAAAACGTTTACAAGATGTAAATACGGATAAAAATTTCAATAAAAATAAGGCTAAAGATTATCTTAATGATGGAGAATTGCTATGAAATATCTTATTTTAAGAAGAATAGTGCAATTGTCTATTTTGACTTTTTTTTCTTTTGGTGTATTTAATTTTATATTAAAAGGAAATTTAAGCTCTTCGGTTTTATTTTCTTCGGTGCCACTAAGCGATCCTTTTGCATTTATTCAACTTGCTTTAGCAAGTTTGCAAGTAGATTTAATGGCTTTAAGTGGTGCTTTAATAGTATTTTTATTTTATGCTGTTTTTGCTGGAAGAGCGTTTTGTGCTTGGGTTTGTCCTGTAAATATCATTACTGATTTTGCCTATTTTATTAGAAATAAATTAGGCTTTAATCAAGCAAGAGTTTTTAATGTAAATAAAAATTTACGTTATTATGTTTTAGCTTTTGTTTTGATTTTTTCTTTTCTTTTTTCTTTTCCTGTTTTTGAGGAATTTTCTTATATAGGAATAATCCAAAGAGGGATTATTTTTGGCGGTGTTTCTTGGCTTTTTGTAGCTTTGATTATTTTTTGTATAGATACATTTTTTAGTCCAAGATTTACTTGTTCGCATTTTTGTCCTTTAGGAGCTTTTTGGGCTTTAAGTTCGCATTTTTCATTACTAAAAGTAAGATATAACTTGCAAAAATGCACCAAGTGTTATAAATGCCTTGGGGTATGTCCTGAAAAGCAAGTGCTTTGGATGATAGGCAAAGAAAATCAAGATATAAAATCGGGTGAATGTATAAGATGTGGAAAATGTATTGATGTTTGCGGTGATGATGCTTTAGGTTTTAGTATAATAAATTTAAGGAGAGAAAATGAAAAATAAAATCTTTTTATCCTTAGCAGCAGCTGTTTTAATAAGTGCTTGTGGGCTTGCTGTTAAAAGTGTTGATTCAAAAGATATAGGTTTAAGAAAAACAAGTTTAGAAAGTGAAAATGTAGAGTTATTAGATGCTAAATACTCTCAAGCTTTAGCTGGTGAATCTGTTTTGATTGAGAGGTCGTTTGAAAATGCTCCACCATTGATTCCACATACTTTAGAGGATATGCTTCCAATTACCAAAGATAATAATATTTGCTTAAGTTGTCATGATAAAGCAGTAGCAAAAGATTTAGCTGCAACAGCACTTCCAAGTAGTCATTATTTTGATTTAAGAAAAAATAAATCTACTAAAGATATGGTAAGTGATGCAAGATTTAATTGTACGCAGTGTCATGTACCACAAAGCGATGCTAAACCTTTAGTGGGAAATAGCTTTGAAGCTAAATTTAAAAGCGAGGAATCAAAGAAAAAATCTAATTTCTTAGATGTTTTAAATGAAGGTGTAAAATAAAATTATGAAAAAAATATTTTTAATCTTGTTAGTGAGTATTTATGTATTTAGCTATGAGCTTAAACTTGATTCAAATTTAAATGCTTTGAAACTTGTCGATGATAGTTTGTTTATAGGGCTTGATAATGGAGAAATAAATGAATACTTCATTAAAGATAAAAAAATGCAAAAAATCACTCAGTTAGATAAGATTAAAAATTTTTATGAAGAAAATCTTAGCCCTAGAATTTATAGTATTGATTACTTAAATGGGGCTATTTTGATTTTAAGTGAAGGTGATTTTGGAAGTAAAAAATTACATGTTTATAAAAATAAACAACTTTTAAGCCATGATTTAGCTAATGATGGGGTAAAAAAGGCTTTGTTTTTAGATGATAATACTATTTTATTAGCCTTGCTAGGTTCTAATATAGAGCTTTTTGATCTAAAAACAAAAAGTGTTGTAAAAAATTTTACTTTTTCTAGTTCAAGCTTAAGTGATGTGGTTTTAAATGAAACAAAAACTCAATTAGTGGCAGGTTTTGAAAGTGGCGAAATAATACTTTTTGATGTGAAGAAATGGCAAAAAATAAAAAGTTATAAGAGTATTCATAAGGATAATATTTATCAACTTGATTTTAAAAACACAATTATTGCAAGTTGTAGCACTGATAGAAAATTAGGTATAGTGCAAAATGACCAAGAAAAAAATATAGAAAGAGATTTTTTGATTTATACTTGTGCTTTAAATAAAGATGGCTCAATAGCAGTTTTTGGAGATAATGAAAAAAATATCATAGAACTTATAGATACTAAAAATTTAAAAACAATAAAAAAATTCCAAAATAAAGATTTTTTGCTAGAATATCTTATATTTTTAAACGAGCATGAGTTTATTAGTGCAGGTTATGAAAACAAAATTATATTTTGGAGTATAGATGAATCTTTCTAGTGTGTTGATTTTAACTAAAGAAGAAAAATTAGAAAAACTTAAAAAGCAAATTCAGCAAACACCTTGTTGTAGTGTGGAATTAGCTCAGGATGAAAAAATTATAGTAGTAATAGAAAGTGAAAATTTAGATGATGAGTTAAAAGCATATAAACAATTAGAACAGCTTGATGGGGTAGTGAGTATTAATATGGTTTTTTCTTATCAAGATTTAGATGAAGAAAGAGAAAAAATTTTAAAAGCAAATTTTGAGGCAAATGCTTTTGATGAGAATTTAAAAAAAGATAATATAGAATATTATGGCAATGTCTTTAGGAAATATTGATTATGGTTTTTTTAATACCTTTAATAGTAATCATATCTTCTATTTTTATCATTGATCATTTTTATTTTTCTAAAGAAAATGAAATAATAAAAGAGCAAAAACAAATAGAACAAAAAGATATTAAGCAAGATAAACAAAAATATCTTGAAAATATATTAAATCAAAAATAATCATGCATACGCAAATTTCATATAAAAAATTCTTTTGGATTAATATTTTAGTTGTAATTACCCTTGCTTTAAATTTAAGAGCACCTATAACCTCTATAGGTCCTATGATAGAATACATTCAAGAATACTATAAGATAAATTCAGCCCTAGCAGGAATGCTTACAACTTTACCTTTGATAGCTTTTGGTCTTATATCTTTTTTTGTAGCATATTTTTCACAAATTAAAGCTTTGTTTTTTGCTTTGTGTTTAATTGTTTTTGGAGAGCTTATCAGAAGTTATGGAGGTAATATAGGTTTATTTTATGGGGTTTTTTTAATTGGAGCAGGCATTGCAATAGCTAATGTTTTATTACCTTCTTTTGTAAAGGAAAAATTTGCAAAAAATGCTTATAAAATAATGGGTTTATATGGATCAATTATAGGTTTATCTTCAATTGCTGGAGTAGCTTTATCACTTCCTTTGCTTAAAATTTTTGAAGTACCTCAAGCTATGTTTTTTTGGGTTGTTTTAGCTTTGATTGCTTTGTTTTTTTATTTTCCACATTTGAAAAATAAAAGATTATTGCGTCCTAAAAAGAAAAATATCAATAAAATAAATCTTTTTTTAAATTTAACAGCTTGGAAAGTTACTATTGTAATGGGGCTGCAAAGTTTTTTATCTTACAGTCTTTTTGCTTGGCTTAGTGTGATGATAAGTGAAAAAGGTTTTGGAATTGATTTTGGTTCTAATGTTTTGTTACTTTCTCAAATCATAGGCATGCCCGTAGCATTTTTATTGCCTATTGTTTTAGGAAAACTAAGAGCTCATGCTAAGAGTTTTGTTATTATAATATTAGGTTTTTTATATGTCTTAAGTTTTATTTTGGTATTTTTTTGCGATGTAAAGTTAGTGTTGTTGTTAGCAGCTATTTTTTTAGGTTTTGCATCTAGTGGGGTTTTTACAATTTCATTATTGTTTATTGCTATAAAAAGTTCAACTTCTTTTATAGCAGCCAAACTTTCTGCTATGTCACAAGGCATAGGGTATTTAATAGCAGCTCAAGCACCTTGGATTATAGGTATGCTTCATGATAGCTTTGGAAATTTTACTTTAGGTTTTATTATGCTTATTATGGTAGCTATAACACTTAATATTTTTGTATTTTTAGCATATAAAGCTCCTGTGATTAAGTAAAAATTAAAATAAATTAAAGTCTTTTTTGTTAGAATTTTGGCATTTTATTTTTTTGTGAGTTGATAATGCGATATACAGTAACAGAAGCTTCTATTTATGAAGCACAAGGTTTAAAAGATGAAGCTTTGGAGATTTATAAAAATATATTAAAACAAGATCCGCAAAATAAAAATGCCATTGATGCTATAAGGCGTTTAAGTGGCTTGCGTTCTAATCATGAAAATTTAAATTATGATATGCTTGATTTTTTTGTCAATATGAAAAGTGAAGAAGAAATTAATGAATTTAAAAGGTGGTTGATAAAACTATGAACATAGAAGATTTAGCAAAAATGGCTATTAGTGAAGTTAATTCAGAGTTAGATAATAAAAAAAGTAAAAACGATAAATTTGCTCCTATGGTAGAAGAAATTACTCAAGAAAAAAGTGTTAATACTCAAGAAAAAAAAATCAAAGAAGAAATTAGCAAGGTTGCACAAGAGCTAATTCAAGAATTAGATGATTTAGAAGTAAAAGTAAAAGATGAGAAGCAAAATGTCGCTATTAAGGTTGAAGCTTTAGAAGAAAAAGAAGAAAGTATTATAAACAATGAAGAATTTTTCTTAAAAAATCTTAGAGAGCGTATTTTGGTTTTATTTGAAGGATTAAAAAATACCAAAGATGAGCATATGGAAAAAAGATTAGATATGACCATTACTTTTTTAGAGTTTTTGCTTGCAAAGATTGAAGATAGACTTAAAAAATGACCAAGATTTTTTAAGGATTAAAAACGCACTTAAACCTTACACGCAAAGAGCTTATTTAGTAGGTGGTTGTGTAAGGAATTCTTTTTTAGATTTATCTAGTGATGATTATGATATAGAAATTTATGATATTGAGCCTAAGCTTTTTGATGAGCTTATGAAAAAACTTGGTGCAAATGGAGTAGGAAAAAGTTTTTTTGTATATAAATATAAAAAATTTGATTTAGCTCTAGCACGTTATGAAAATAAAATTTCTACAGGCCATAGAGGTTTTGAGGTTAAAGTTTGTAATGATGAGCAAGAAGGAGCTAAAAGAAGGGATTTTACCATTAATGCATTGATGGTAAATATTTTTGATTTTAAATTTTTAGATTTTTTTAATGGTTTGCAAGATTTGCAAGCAAAGATTATAAGACATATTGATGATAAAAGTTTTGTTGAAGATAGTTTAAGAGTGCTTCGTGGAATTTCTTTTGCATGCAGGTTTGATTTAACAATTGCAAAAGAAAGTTTAAAATTAATGCAAACTATGGATATAAGTGATTTATCTAAAGAACGCATTAATAACGAACTTTACAAGATTTTTAAAACTTCAAGACTAAATAAAGCTTATGAGTATTTAAAAATTTTAAATTTAGAAGAAAAAATCTTTTTTCATCAAAGTTGCAATGAAGAATTTGAAAGGCTATTAGAACAAAGTCAAAAATTAATTTGCAATGAGGCTTTGTTTTTGTATTTGTATTTGAATTTTTTTCATATAAATAAAGAGGAATTTTTTAAAAAAACAAAATTAAAAAAAGAACTGTTAAAAAAATGTGAACAAGAGTTTATTTTAGGTAAAATTGATAATTTTAATTTAGCTAAAATTGCTTTAAAAATACCACTTTGCAAATGGCTTGGACTTTGGGATAATGAGCGTATAGCACAAGCAAAGAAATTAAATTTATATTATCATACTTTTGAAAGTAAAATTAGTGCTAATGATTTGTTAAAAGAAGGATTTAGCGGGAAAGAACTTGGGATTGAGCTTGAAAAAAGAAGATTACAAGAATTAAAAAACTATATAAAGGAGCAAAAATGAATGAATATATTTTAAAAATTTCAAGTAGTGATGAAAAAGGATTGATTTATAGAATTTCAGATGTTATTTTTAAATACAGAATCAACATTATAAAAAATGATGAATTTGTTGGAGAAAATCGTTTTTTCTTTAGGGCGCATTTAGAAGGTGAGCTTGATATAAAAGCTTTTAAAGGAACGCTTGAGGCCATGCTTCCTGATAATGCACAAATTGAAATTACACCAAAGAGAAAAAAAGATATTATTGTTTTAGCTACCAAAGAAACTCATTGTTTGGGTGAATTACTTATTCGCCAATTTAGTGGGGAATTTAACGCAAATATTAAAGCAGTTGTTGCAAATTATGAGGTGTTAAAACCTTTGGTGGATAAATTTAACATACCTTTTCATACTATTTTAGCGCAGGATTTAAGTAGGCAAGAGCATGAAGAAAAATTACTAGAGTGTTTAAAACAATACGAGTTTGATTATATTGTTTTAGCAAAATATATGAGAATATTATCTCCATCTTTTGTGGAGCATTTTGAAGGGAAGATTATTAATATCCATCATTCTTTTTTACCTGCATTTATAGGAGCTAATCCTTATAAGCAAGCTTATGAAAGAGGGGTTAAGATTATAGGCGCAACAGCACATTTTGTAAATAATAACCTAGATGAGGGACCAATCATTACCCAAGATGTTATACCGGTTACTCATGAATATTCTTGGCAGGCTATGCAACAAGCAGGACGCAATGTGGAAAAAAATGTTTTTTCTAAGGCTTTGGATTTAGTGTTTGATGATAGGATTTTTATACACGAAAATAAAACAATAGTATTTTAAATTTTTGATGCCAAAAAGGCATCAAAAATTAGCAAGAATAACAAGTTTTAAACTCATATGCAGTTGGTCTAGCTTCTACAGGCCATACTTGGGTTTCAAATTTCATGTGTTGATAATCATCGATAAACACATCACTCATAACAGGTTTTAAGAAAGCATTTTTTCTAATGAGTGCTTCTAAAGATCCTCTTAAAGTGTGAGGTAATTGCTCTATACCTTTTTCTCTAATCTCATCTAGGGTTAGTGCAAATAAATTTTCATCCATAGGGCCAACCGGTATGGTTTTGTTTTTAATACCATCAAGTCCTGCCATAAGCAAGCTTGTAAAAGCTAGGTAAGGATTAGAAGTGCTATCAGGAAATCTTATTTCTACTCTTGCGCTTTTTTCGTTAATACCATAAGGCACGCGACAACTTGCAGAGCGATTTTGACAAGAATAAGTTAATATACAAGGTGCTTCAAAACCTGGAACTATTCTTTTATAAGAATTTGAGCTAGGATTAGTAAATGCGGCAACACTTCTTGCATTAGCTAAAATTCCACCGATGTAATTAATCGCACATTCGCTTAATTTTCCATAACCTTCTTTGTCATAAAATAAATTTACTCCATCTTTCCAAAGGCTCATATGTACATGCATACCGCTTCCATTATCTCCATAGAGTGGCTTTGGCATAAAGGTTGCTGTTTTTCCATTTAAATGCGCTACCATTTTCACTACATATTTATAAATTTGTACATTATCGGCAGCTTCAACTAAATTTCCAAATTCTACACCAATCTCAGCTTGCCCTTGTGCTACTTCATGATGATGTACGAAAGTTTTTAAACCCACTCTTTCTAAAACTTGCACCATTTCAGCTCTAATATCTACACTAGAATCAATAGGACTTACAGGAAAATATCCACCTTTATTTCTTGGGCGATGTCCACTATTATAACTATCTGTGAAATCTTTATTATCGTTCCACTCACCTTCTTCAGTATCTACTTCATATTTTGCACAGTGAGAAGAATCAACTATTTTTACATTATCAAAAATAAAAAATTCATTTTCAGGACCAAAATAAGCAGTATCAGCAATGTTGCTTGTGCTTAAGTGTTGCATTGCTTTTTTTGCAATACTTCTTGGACATTTTTCATACATTTGATCTTTATAAATATCATATACATCACAAATTACTATGATAGTAGGATCTGCTGTAAATGGATCTAAAAACGCACTTTCTACATCAGGTTTTAAAATCATATCCGATTTTTCTATAGGTTGCCAACCGTGCAAAGAGCTTGCATCAAAAGGAATTCCGTTTTCAAAAGTTTTATCATCAATTGCTTTTATATTGTAAGTGATATGGTGCCAAGTGCCTATCATATCAGTAAATCTAAAATCAACAAATAAAACTTCATGCTCTTGACAATAGCTAAAAAACTCATCAATATTATTTACAAACTTACCCATTTTTTCTCCTTTTTACTAGGTTTTAATTTATTTTTTAAGATTGTAGTATATTTTTTTTAAATTAAGTTTAAATTAATATTTTTTTTATAGTCAAGTATAAAAAAATGTTATTTTGTATAAAAAAACTAAAATTAATATTGATTTATATTTTTTTGTAATATAATCTCGCATTAGTTTTTTATTATTAAAAAAGGTGTGACAATGACTCAAGAAGAATTAGATGCTTTAATGAATAGCACTGAAGACTTAGATCTTGACTCTGTAGAAGAAACAGAAACAAAACCTGAAACAGAGTATGAAGATGAGGAAAAAAATCAGCAAATTGTAAACGATATGATTAACGGCGATTATAAAGCAAGAGCAGATATGGCTTGGCCACCACCACCACCTAGTAAAGAACATAAAGTTGTACATCAACTTGATGATGTTACAAGAGATAGTGAAATCAAAGCTACTGAAATGATGGAAAAATTAGAAGCTATTAATGATTTTTTTGCAAATTCAGAAAATGAGCTTTGTGTAATTAGTGATGCTTTAAATAAAAATATAGAAATTTTTGAAAAACTAAATGCAAAATTTCCTAATGTTGCAAGCTTTAAAGAGGCTATAGAAACCAATAATAATGCTAAAAATATTATAGATGAAATTACAGGTTGTTTACAAACTGGACAAGATGAAGTTATGATGGCAATGGATGCTATGCAATATCAAGATATTCACCGCCAAAAAATCGAGCGTGTTATTAATGTTATGAGAGCTTTAAGTAGATATATGAGTAGTTTATTTGAAGGTAAAATTGATGATGAAAAACGCGTAGGATCGGCTGTGCATATTGAAGGGGATACAACTACAGATGTTGTAAGCAATGATGATATTGAGGCATTAATCGCAAGTTTAGGAAAAAAATGATTATTCCTGAAATAGTAGCTCCTGCGGGAAATTTTACAAAATTAAAAATAGCGTTAGCTTATGGAGCTGATGCTGTTTATGCAGGAGTGAGTAATTTTTCATTAAGAGCAAGAACTGCTAGAGATTTTAATTATGAAACTTTTAAAGAAGCTATTGATTATACGCATGCAAGAGGAAAAAAAATTTATGTAACCATTAATGGTTTTCATTTTAGCTCACAAATTGAGGGTTTAAAAAGGCATATTTTAAAATTAAAAGAAATGAAACCTGATGCTTTTATAGTAGCTTCTGTGGGTGCTATGCGTTTAGTTAAAGAACTTGCACCTGAAATCAATCTTCATGTATCCACTCAAGCTAATATTTTAAACTATTTAGACGCCCAAGTTTATAAAGACATGGGAGCTAAGCGCGTTGTTATAGCAAGGGAGCTTGGTTTAAAAGATGCAAAAGATTTAAAAAATAATTGTGATATTGAGCTTGAAAGTTTTGTGCATGGTTCTATGTGTTTTGCATATTCTGGTAGATGTTTAATAAGTTCAGTACAAAGTGGGCGTATGAGTAATCGTGGCTCTTGTGCGAATGATTGTAGATTTAATTATGAGCTTTATGCGAAAAATCCAGAAACAAATACGCTTTTTAGATTAGAAGAAGATGAAAATGGCACACATGTATTTAATTCTAAAGATTTAAATTTAAGCTCATATATTCAAAAAATTATGCAAGAAAATTGTATTCATGCTTTTAAAATAGAAGGAAGAACAAAAAGTGAGTACTATGTAGCTTTGACTACAAGAACTTATAAAATGGCAGTGCAAGATGTATTGCAAAATACTTTCGATGCGAGCAAATATGAAAAAGAAATTCATACTTTAAAACACAGAGGTTTTACGGATGGATATTTAGTTTCAAGAGCTTATGAAAAAACCGATTCTATTAATCATGATACAAGCATAGAAGAAGGAACTCATCAAGTGCATGCTATTAGTGAAGATGGTGAGTTTTTTAAATGTAAAGGCAAGATAGAATTAAACAAAGAATATGAAATTTTAGCTCCGGTTAATTCTAATATAGAATTAGGAGAAAATAAACTAGGTTTAATTTATGAAAATGATGGTAAGAAATTTATAGTTTTTAAGCAATTATTAGCCAAAAATAATAAAGAATTTAGTGAAATTCATAGTGGTAATGAAAATGAAATTACTTTACCATTTAAGCTTCCAGAATTTAGCTTTTTAAGAAGGAGTGTTGAATGAAATTTGTTTCTATATTGATGGGAAGTAAGAGTGATTATGATGTGGTAAAAGAAGCTTTGGGAATTTTGGAAAAATTTGATGTTAAATATGAAATTTTAATCACTTCAGCACATAGAAGTCCTCAAAGAACTCAAGAATACATTAAAAACGCAGAAGAAAAAGGTGCTAAAGTATTTATTGCCGCAGCAGGTATGGCAGCACATTTAGCAGGGGCTGTTGCAGCACACACAACAAAACCTGTTTTAGGTATACCTATGCCAGGAAGTAATTTAGCAAGTATGGATTCTTTATTTTCTACTGTGCAAATGCCAAGTGGAATTCCTGTAGCAACTGTGGCTATAGGTAAAGCAGGGGCTATTAATGCAGCTTATTTAGCTGTACAAATTTTAGCAATAGAAGATGAGTCTTTAGCGCAAAAATTATTAGAAGATAGACAAAAACAACAAGAAAAATTAATCCAAGATTCTAATACAATTGAAGTTTTTCTTTAAGGAGCATGTATGCAAACTTACTTGGAATTAAAAGAATTTTGTCAATTAGTACATTTATCTGAAGATGTTGTAAAAGGAATGATGGCAAATGGTGCTTTAAATTTCAAAGAAGAAGAGGGTAAAATTTATATAGAAGCTAATCAAGGAACTTTTAGTGTGGTGCCTATGAGTTCAAAACAACCTGCTATGGTAAATTCTATGACTTTAGCAGGAGAAAGTTTTGTAGAAAAAACTATAGGAACTATTTTAAATTTACATGAAAAAGTTCTTGATGCTAAGGATGAGACTTTAGAAGCTTTAAAGGGTGAGAATAAATTTTTAAAAGATGCTCTTTATTCTATGCAAGAACTTTACGATGAGGATAGAAAAACTATAGAAAATCTTAATGAGCAACTTAAATATGCACGCAATGAAGTAGAATTTCTAAAAAGAAAATATAAAATGATGTGGAATAAAACAGTAGAATTATATGCAAATTCGCCTGAAAAGTCAGAAGAAATAAAGGAAGAAAAATGACCTTTTCTCAAATGATATTAAATTTACAAGAATTTTGGCAAAAGCAAGGTTGTGCTATTATGCAACCTTATGATTTTCCAGCAGGTGCAGGGACTTTTCATCCGGCAACTTTTTTAAGGAGTTTAGGAAAAAAACCATGGGCAACTGCTTATGTAGCACCAAGTAGAAGACCAACTGATGGTAGATATGGAGAAAATCCTAATAGGTTAGGCGCTTATTATCAATTTCAAGTTTTGATTAAACCAAGTCCTGATAATATTCAAGAATTATATTTAAAAAGTTTAGAAAATTTAGGTTTTGATTTAAAATCGCATGATATTCGTTTTGTTGAAGATAACTGGGAAAGCCCAAGTCTAGGCGCTTGGGGTTTGGGCTGGGAAGTTTGGCTTGATGGTATGGAAGTGACACAGTTTACTTATTTTCAGCAAGTTGGCGGTATAAGCGTAGATTTAGTAAGTGCTGAAATTACTTATGGTTTAGAAAGACTTGCAATGTATTTGCAAGATGTAGATAATGTATATGACATAGTTTGGAATGAATTTAACGGCGAAAAAATTACTTATAAAGATGTTCATAAGCAAGGTGAGTTTGAATTTAGTAAATATAATTTTGAAGTAAGTGATGTAAAAACTTTAAATGTGCAATTTGAAAATGCTTATAATGAGTGCAAAAATGCATTAGAAGCAAAGCTTGCTTTACCCGCATATGATTATTGTATGTTAGCAGCGCATACTTTTAACTTGCTTGATGCAAGAGGAGCTATTTCAGTAACTCAAAGACAAGATTTTATGCTTAAAATTAGAGAATTATCTAAAAACTGTGCTTTGGTGTATAAAGAAAGTTTAGATGAAAATTAAAGAAATTTATGATTATTTAGATACTATTAGTCCATTTAATACGCAAAGTTCATGGGACAATAGTGGCTTATTGCTTGGAAATTTCGATCAAGATATAAACAAGATTTATCTTGCTCTTGATGTGGATATGCATTTAATTGAAAATGCGAGTGAAAATTCACTATTTATAGTTCATCATCCTTTAATTTTTAAAGGCTTAAAAAACTTAAGTGGGGTGTTGTATCCGCAAAATATTCTTACTAAAATGATACAAAAAAATATAGCCTTAATCACTATGCATACGAATTTTGATTTAAGCCATTTAAATGCTTATTTTACTAATGAAATTTTAGGTTTTAAAATCAAAGAGCAAAATGAGTTTTTAATTTATTGTGATGTTGATTTTAAATTTAGTGATTTAATTACTCATGTGAAAAAAAGTTTAAAGCTTGATTGTATAAGAGCTGTAAATGCAGGTAATGAGAAAATTAAAACTTTAGCAATATGTACAGGCAGTGGGGGAGATTTGATTTCTAGTGTTAAGGCAGATTGCTTTTTAAGTGGAGATTTTAAGTATCATCAAGCTTTGGAAAGTTATCATAATAAACTTAGTTTGATTGATATAGGACATTATGAAAGCGAATCTTGTTTTAGTGAAATTTTAGCAAAAGATTTGCAAAAATTTCATTTAGAAGTTATAATATCAGTTTCAAAAAATCCATTTCAATATTTTTAAGGAAAAATTCAATGAATAAATACCTAGAACAACTTATAACTTTATCGCAAATTGATAAAGAACTTGATGGTTTTACAAATAAAGTAGAAGATGCTACAAAAGATTTAAAAGAAAAGCGTAATTTGCTTGATAAAACTGAAGAGGAAATTGCTAGTTTTGAGAAAGATATTAAAGATATAGAAAATCAAAAAGTTCAAAACAATAACCATATTGCAGAATTTGGTGTAAAAATTAAAGAAATAGCTAAAAAAAGTGCTGCAATAAAAACTGAAAAAGAAGCAAATGCTTTAAAAATTGAAGAAGATATAGCTAAAGAGCAACTTGATGCAGCAAATGAAGAAATAGAAAGATTGGATAAAATTTTAGAAAATAAAGAAAAATTCATACAAGAATTGCAAGCTAAAAGAAGCGAACTTGAAAATGAAGTGGATCAAATCGATGCTCAAACTAAAGCCGTATTAGTAGATATTGAAAAAGATAGATTACAAATTTATGATAAAAAAGTTAAACTAATGGGTGAAATAAATCAAAAAGTTTTAACTTTTTATGAAAAAATTAGAAAATGGGCGGGAAATAGCGCTGTAGTTCCTGTAAAAAAACATGCTTGTTATGGCTGTTTTATGAGAATTTATGACAAAACTTATTTAGCTGTTTTAAAAGGCGATGAAATCGTAACTTGTCCACATTGTGGAAGAATTTTATACAAAGAAAAAGAAGAAAATCAAAATTGATTTTTTTTTATTATATTTTTGCTGCGATTATATATGTAGTTGCAGCTCCTTTTTTGTTGATTTTAAGTTTTTGTAAGGAAAAGTATAAAATATCATTAAAATCAAGATTTTTTCTTTACAAAAATTTAAGACAAAAACAAGGTGATGTATATTTTCATGCTTGTTCTTTTGGTGAGATTAAAAGCCTTATTCCTTTAATAAAACTTTTTCCAACTTGTAAAATTTCAACCATCACGCAAACTGGATTTAATGAAGCTTTAAGACATTCTAAAAAAGTAAATTTTTTACCATTTGAAATTTTTGTGCCTTTTTGGATGAGACCTTGTAAAGTTTTGGTTATTTTTGAAGCAGAGCTTTGGCTTATACTTGTGTTTATGGCTAAATTTTATAATGCAAAAGTGATTTTATTAAATGCTAGGATTAGCGATAGATCTTTAAAAAATTACAAGCGTTTTGGCTTTTTTTATCGTTTGATTTTTAAATATATTGATGTTGTATTTGCGCAAAGTCAAAAAGACAAAGAAAGATTAGAATGCTTGGGCGCTAAAAATGTTATAGCATATAAGAATATTAAAGCTAATATAAAACAAGAGCAAGTGAAAAACTATTCCAAACCTAAAGCTAGGATTATTGTATTTGCTAGCACACATGAAAATGAAGAGCAATTATTGCTTGATGAAATTAATTTAGAAGAAAATGATAAATTGATTATTGCCCCAAGACATCCGGAGCGTTTTGGCGAGGTTGAGGGAATTTTAAAAGATTTTTGTCAAAAAAACCACTATAATATGCAAAAATTTTCAGACTTTACTTTAAGTGAAAATGATTTTGCAAATTTTTTTAATACCAAATGTTTATTGTTAGATACTTTGGGTGAGCTAGAAAGTTTTTATAAGATTAGTGATGTGGTTTTTTTATGCGGCTCTTTTGTAGATAATATAGGTGGACATAATCCCATAGAAGCAGCTAGATGGAATAATGCTATTATCTCAGGGAAATATTTTTTTAATCAAGAAAGTTTATATCAAGAAGTTGATGATTTGTATATTTGTGAGAGTGTAAAAGATATAAATAATTTTTTAAAGCAAAAATTATCACAAGCACAACTTAAAGAACAAAGTGATTTAAGTGAAGTTATATTAAGTATAAAAGAAGGTTTAGATGCAAGAAAAAGCTTATAAATTGCTTGCAATGCAAGAAAAAATTTCTAATAACGCAGCAAAAGATTTGATTGACAAAGGCTGTGTTTTTGCTATGGGTAAAAAGGTTGTTATAGCTAGAGCTTTGATGAGCTCTAAAACAAGATTTGTTGTACAAAAAATAAAAAAAGCAAAAATACTTTTTGAAGATGATAAAATCATAGCCTTAAATAAGCCTTATGGAGAAATTAGTGAGAATTTAGAAAGTGTTTATAATGCTAAATTAATCAACAGGCTTGATAAAGAAACAAGCGGGGTTTTACTTTTAAGTAAAGATGAGGAATTTAGACTAAAATGTATCCAAGAATATAAAAAGCAAAATGTTTATAAAAGCTATTTAGCTATTGTTGATGGTGTAATCGCTGAAGAACTTGAAATTTGTGAAAAAATAACTACTATAAAAAATAAATCCGGAGCTTTTAGTAAAATCGATAAATTTGGCTTAGAAGCTCATACCCAAGTTATACCTTTAATGGTAAATGCTAAAAAAACCTTAATAAAAGCAGTCATTAAAACGGGTAGAACACATCAAATTAGAGTACATTTAAATCATATAAAACACGGTATTATCGGTGATGAAAAATATGCAAAAATTAGTTCATCAAGAATGTATTTACACTCTTATGAAACGCATATTTTTGATTATCAATTTAAAGCCTTGCTTGATGAGAGCTTCAATGCTTATGGTTTTGAAATAAAAAATTTAAATTTTTAAAGGCGTTTAAAGCTAAAAGGGTTTATAATTTAGCTTTTTAAAATTTTAATAAAGGGAAAATAAAGTGTTTGAAATAGTTAGTGAGTCATTTAAATCCGCAGTTAATAAACTTCGTTTTGTTGATGATGAAAAAGCTTTAAAAAATGCTCTTGACACTTTAAAAAAAGCCCTTTTAAAAGCAGATGTACATCATAAAGTTACTAAAGAATTACTTACTTTAGTAGAAAATGATGTAAAAACTAATGGCATAGGTCAAAAACAATTTTTAGACTCAATTAAGAAAAATTTAGAAGAAATTCTTAGTGTTAAAGGTAAAAATCAAGGTTTTGTATTTGCTAGTAAGCCACCTACGGTTGTTTTGATGTGTGGTTTGCAAGGTGGTGGTAAAACTACTACTACGGTAAAAATTGCTAATTACTTAAAACTAAGAAATAAAAAAGTATTAATTGCTGCATGTGATTTGCAAAGATTAGCTGCGGTAGAGCAATTAAGACAACTCACTCAAGCTAATGAGCTTGATTTATTTTTTATAGAAAATGAAAGTAATCCTTTAAATGTTGCTAAACAAGCTTTAGAAAAAGCAAAAAATTCTATGTATGATGTTTTGCTTGTAGATACTGCCGGCCGTTTAGCAATTGATACGGCTTTGATGAATGAGCTTAAAGAAGTAAAAGCTATTTTAAATCCTGATGAAGTATTTTATGTAGCTGATGCTATGAGTGGTCAAGATGGAGTTAAAACTGCAAGTAGTTTTAATGAGGCTTTAGAAATTACAGGGGTTATTTTAAGTAAATTTGATGCAGATACTAAAGGTGGTGTTGCGCTAGGTATAGCAAAACAAATTGGTGTGCCTTTAAGATTTATAGGTGTTGGTGAGAAAGTAGCTGATTTGGAAGTGTTTATCCCTGATAGGATTGTTAATCGTATCATGGGCGAGGGTGATTTAGCGACTTTGGCTGAAAAAACTGCTACCATTATTGATGAAAAAGAAGCAAAAAAACTTAATAAGAAAATTAAAAAAGGTGAATTTAATTTTAATGACTTTTTAAATCAAATGGAAAGTGTTAAAAAACTTGGTAGTATGAAATCAATCATTGGTATGATACCTGGTTTATCATCTATGGCAGCAAATATTAAAGATATTGACTTGGATAATTCTAAAGAAATTATTCATATTAAGGCAATGATTTCATCAATGACGCCAAAAGAAAGAGAAAATCCTGATTTGTTAAATAACGCAAGAAAGCGTCGTATTGCAGAGGGTGCTGGTTTATCTCAAATGGAAGTAAATCGCTTTTTAAAACAATTTAGTAATGCAGCTAAGTTGGCAAAGAAATTTTCAAATAAAAAAGGAATGGAAAACTTTATGAATATGTTGCAGCAAGCTAAAAGACCGCAATAATTAAAGCTTTTTTATGGATATATGAGTTAAAATATCTATAACAAAATTTTAATTTTTTTAGGAGTATTAAAATGACAGTAATCAGACTTACAAAAATGGGACGTAAAAAAAGACCATTTTATCGTATAGTTGTAACTGATAGTAGAAAAAGACGCGATGGTAGTTGGATAGAAAGCATTGGATATTACAATCCTATGGTTGAACCTGAAGTGGTAAAATTTGATGCTGAGCGTTTAGCTTATTGGAAAAGCGTAGGTGCTAAATTAAGCGATAGAGTAGCAGCTATTACAAGCAAATAAAAATGGTTGAAAATTTTTTAAGAGAATACGCAAAATTAATTGTTGATTTTCCTGAAAAAGTTGATATACAAAGACAAAATTTAGAAAATAATTTTGCTGAAATTATCATTTATGTCGATCCATCTGATACTGGTAAGTTGATCGGAAAAAATGGAAAATTAATCAACGCAATAAAAACAGTCATTATGGCTTATAAAGTTAAAGATGCAACTTCATATCGTATAACGGTAAAAGCCATTGAAGAATGATTTGATCCAAGTTGCTAAACTTGGGAAAAGTGTTGGTTTAAAAGGTTATGTAAAATTACATAATCTTAGTGATTTTTATGAGCAGTTTAAAATAGGTGCTAAATTTTTTGATATTAATCAAAAAATTTACACCATAAAGGCTTTTGATAAAACTAGATCTTTAGTTTTATTTGAAGGATTTGAGAGTGTTGAGACTGCTAAAACCTTAACCAATATTACTCTTTTTCAAACTATTGAAGCCACAAAAGAAACTTGTAAATTAAAAAAAGATGAGTATTTTTATTTTGACATAATTGGATGTGATGTTATTGAAAATGAGCAAAAACTAGGTGTAGTTGAAGACATTTTAGAAAATGGAGCAGGATTTTTATTTTGTATAAAATGCGATGAAAAACTACAAACAAAGGTTAAAAACTTTTATATTCCTTATGTTGATAAATATATTCAAAAAGTTGATGTAGAAAATAAAAAGATATTCACACAATCTGCTTTAGATATTTTAGAAAATTCATGAAATATACTTTTGTAAGTTTATTCCCAGAGCTTATTGAGCCTTATTTTCAAACTTCTATTTTAGCAAGAGCAAAAGAAAAAGGGATATTAGAATTTGCTTTTGTTAATCCTAGAAATTTTACCACAAACAAGCACTTTAAAGTAGATGATTATAAAATAGGAGGAGGCGCAGGGCTTTTATTACAAGCTCAGCCTTTGTATGATTGCTTAAGGCATATTAAAAAGCAAGATAAAAATGTTCATTTTGTTTTTCTTTTGCCTTGTGCTAAGACTTTTAAACAAACTGATGCTAAAAGATTAAGTAAGAAAGACCATGTTTGCTTTGTAAGTAGTAGATATGAGGGTTTGGATGAGCGCATTGTGGAAGAATTTGCTAATGAGGTATTTTCTATAGGTGATTTTATACTTACAGGTGGAGAGCTAGCGTCTTTGGTGATGTGTGATGCTATTAGCAGAAATATTCAAGATGTTCTTGGAAATAGTGAAAGCTTAAGTGAAGAAAGTTTTGAAAATGACTTATTAGAAGCCCCATCGTTTTCTAAACCTTTTATTTTTGAAAAGGAAAATAAAAAATTTTATGTGCCTTCAGAGTTTTTAAAGGGAAATCACGCTAAAATCACAGCTTTAAAAACTACTTTGGCGTCTTGCAAAACGAAATATTTTCGTCCTGATTTGTATCAAAAGCATGAACGCAAATTTTAAGGAATATCGTTATGAAAAATAAATACATTGAGCAATTTGAGCAAAAACAAATTGAAGGTAAAAATGTTCCAGAATTTCGTGCTGGAGATACTTTAAGACTTGCTATTCGCATTAAAGAAGGCGATAAAACAAGAATTCAAAATTTTGAAGGTATTTGTATAGCACGTAGAGGAAATGGTGTAGATGAAACTTTCATCGTACGTAAAATCGGCGCTAATAATGTAGGCGTTGAAAGAATTTTCCCTATTTATAGTGAAAGTTTAGAAAGTATTACAGTATTAAGAAGAGGTCGTGTGCGCCGTGCTAGATTATTCTACCTAAGAGATAGAAGAGGTAAGGCTGCTCGTATTAAAGAACTTAAAAAATAAAAGTGAAATTTAGAACTCAAATATATGAAGTAATTTCTTGGGAGCAAGAAATTCAAAACGGCATAAATATATCTAAGAAAATAGAAAATGCTTATGCTAAAGAAATCTGCATAACTATGTCAAAAGATAGCTTTATGAAAGATCATAAAGCGCCTTTTGATATTACCATATAAGTATTAAAAGGCTCCATTGATTTTGGAGTTTTAAACCAAAAAATTTTACTTAAAACGCTAGATAGTATAAGTTTAAAAGATCATGAGGTTCATAATCTTTTAGCGCTAGAAGATTCTATAGTGCGCTTAACTTTGTATAAGCAAGATAGTCTTGAACGCGTTGAAAGTGTTTTAAAATCTTAATTTAAGCCTCATTTTGTATAATTTTAGCTTACTAAAATTAGGAAGTTAAGCTATGAAATGGACTAAAGATTCTTGGAAAAATTATAAAATTCAGCAACAACCACAATATCCTGATAAAAATGAATTGCAAGATGTTGTTAAAAAATTAGAAAAATTACCACCGCTTGTTTTTGCAGGTGAGGTGGATAAATTAAAAAAATCTCTTGCTAAGGTTGTAAATTCTCAAGCATTTTTACTCCAAGGAGGAGATTGCGCAGAGAGTTTTGTAAATTTTGGTGCTGATAATATAAGAGATATGTTCAAAGTTATGCTTCAAATGGCTATAGTGCTTACTTTTGCAGGATCTTGCCCTATAGTTAAAGTAGGGCGCGTTGCGGGACAATTTGCAAAGCCAAGAAGTAGTGATTTTGAAGAAATTGAAGGAGTAAAGCTTCCAAGTTATCGCGGGGATATTATTAATGGTTTTGAATTTAATGAAAAATCAAGAATAGCCGATCCTAAAAGAATGCTAGAAGCGTATTATCAAAGTGCTACAACTTTAAATTTATTAAGAGCTTTTTCAAGAGGTGGTTTAGCGGATTTAAGAGTAGTGCATAAGTGGAATTTGGGTTTTTTAAAAAAAGCAGAACTTGGGAGAAAATATGATGAACTTAGTGAAAAAATCACTCAAGCTTTAGCTTTTATGCAAGCTTGTGGTATCACTGATACTCCAAATCTTTCTCAAACAGCCTTTTATACTTCTCATGAAGCCTTGCTTTTGCCTTATGAAGAAGCTTTAACTAGGGTAGATAGTTTAAGCGGGGAAATTTATGATTGTTCAGCACATATGCTTTGGATAGGTGAACGTACTAGAAAGGCAGATGAAGCACATGTGCATTTTTTAAGCGGTGTGAAAAATCCACTTGGTGTTAAACTTAGTGCTAATTATGATTTAGATGAGATTAAAAAGCTAGTAAGTATTTTAAATCCACATAATGAAGCAGGAAGATTAAATTTTATCATTCGTATGGGATGTGATAAGATAGAAAATGCCTTGCCAAAATTATTTAAAGAGTTAAAACAAGAAGGATTTAATATACTTTATAGCATAGATCCTATGCATGCAAACACAGTTAAATCAGGTAATTTTAAAACAAGAGAATTTGATAAAATCATTCAAGAAGTGCGTGCATTTTTTGAAATAGCTATAAGTGAGGGAGTATATCCTGGTGGGGTACATTTGGAAATGACAGGGCAAAATGTAACAGAATGTGTAGGAGGTTCTTTAAATATCACTCAAGAAGAACTTTCTAAACGCTATGAAACACAATGTGATCCAAGATTAAATGCTGACCAAGCTTTAGAATTAGCATTTATCATAGCAGACTTAGTTAAAAAGGCAAGAAAATGTTAAAATTTTATGGTATTAAAAATTGCAATAGTGTTAAAAAAGCTATGGATTATTTAAATTCTAAGAAAATTGAATTTGAATTTTTAGATATTAAAAAGCTAGATGAAGAAACTTTGGATTTTTGGCTTGGCAAAAGGAGTGTTTTAGAGCTTGTAAATACAGCGGGTATGAGTGCTAGAAAATTAGGCTTAAGTAAAGAAAAACTTCAAAATTTAAACCAAGATGAAATTAAAGTGATGATTTTGCAAAACCCAACGCTTATAAAACGCCCATTAATTGTAAAAGATGATGAAGTTTTTATAGCTAAAGAATATGAGAGTTTTTAATTAAATTTTCTCTCTTTGGTAGATTTTTTTAATTTTCACATCTAAATTGTGAGCAAATTTAAATAAAGCTGGCACTACTAAAAGTGTAAGTAAGGTTGAGCTAATAAGACCAAATATAATAGCAATAGCCATAGGAGAATTTCCTTCAAAACCAGAACCCCTTGAAAGTGCTAGTGGAAGCATGGAAAAAATCATCGCAAAAGTTGTCATTAAAATGGCTCTTAAACGACTTTTTCCTGCATAAATTAGCGCTTTTTCTACTTCCATACCTTCATCGCATTTTTTATTAGCCACATCTACTAATAATATAGCATTTTTTCCTACCATTCCAAAAAGCAAAATAATAGCTACAAGTACAAATAAAGAAAAGTGATTTCCTGTGATAAAAATTCCAAAACAAGCTCCACCAAAAGCCAAAGGCATGCTTATCATGATGATTAAAGGAAGTATTAAACTTGAATACAAAGAAGCAAGGATTAAATAAATCAAAATCATCCCCAAAGATATAGAAAACAAAAATCCACTAATGGTATCATCTAAAAAATCCAAAAAGCCAGAATAAGCAAAAGATAGGTTATTTTTTCCTAAAATATAAGCTAAATTGGACTCAAAAATTTTTCTTACTTCACCTAAAGAAATGTTTTCTATGCTTGAAGTGAGTTTTATACTAGTAGTTTTATTGTGTCTGTTAATTAAAGAAAGATCTTTTTTATAAGAAAAGCTAGCAATACTAGCAAGTTTTATACTTTCATTGTTATGATTTTTAAGTTCTATTAGCTCTAAACTAGTTGGATTTTGCTTAAAAGCTTCATCAAAGCTAAGGATAATTTCATCTTTAAAATTTTTATAATCCATATTTCCAACACTTAAATTTCCAAATGAATAAGCCAAGACATAAGCAAGTTCTTGAGGGTTAATACCAAGTTTGGCAGCTTTTTCTCTATTGATGTTAATAGCAATCTCTTCTTTTAAATCCCCTTCATTATCATCTATAGCAACAAAACCTTCGTGTTTTGAAAACACTTCTTTCATTCTATCAATGGCTTCTTTTATTAGCTTTAAATCATCACCTAAAATTTGAATTTGAACCGGATCTTCAATGCCTGCTCCTTCTATTTTAGGGAGTTCTAAAACTTTTATCTTTAAGTCTTCATAGGAGTTTAATTTTTCTTGAAAAAGGCTAATAAGCTTAGGTTGTCTAAATTTTCTTTCATTTAAAGGTTTTAATTTTACATAAATTTTTGCTTTTTTAATTTCTTTTGCGTCATTATATCCTATAAGTAAATATGCATAAGCAACACTTGGATCTTGCTTTATATTTTCATATACTTTTAAACTTTTTGCTTTCATAGCTTCTAAAGATAAGTCGTTTTTGCTTTCTAATAAAACTTGTATTTCACTATCTTCTTCTATAGGTAGAAAATCTAAGCCTATTTTAGGAGCTAAAGAAAAACATAAAATAATTACAACAAGCGTTGATAGGATAAATTTAATTTTATTAGCTAAAACTTTATAAAGTAGCTTTTCATAAAATAAGTCAAGTTTTATAAATAAAAATTCACTTTTTTTATAAAATGTGCTTTCGCTAGTATTTAAAAATCTAGCACTTAAGGTAGGTATTAAAAATACACTTACAAGATAGCTTATAATCACACCAGAAGCAACGCTAGTAGCTAATACATTAAAAAATAAACCAGGAACTGAATTCATATAAGCAATAGGTATAAGCACACACAATAAAACCGCACTAATACTTAAGACGCTAAAGCCTATTTCTTTGATCCCTTCAAATGAAGCTTGTAAAGGAGGAAGTGTTTTTGCTTTTTTGGCTATACTTTCAATGATGACTATAGCATCATCTATAAAAATTCCTATACTTAAAGTAAGAGCTATGATGGTTAAGCGATTAATATCATAACCTAAAAGATTAATGAGAAAAAAACTAGAAATAATTGAAGTTGGTAAAACAATAAAAGCTAAAATAGTCGCGCTGATATTTCTTAAAAATACATACACTATTAAAAGTGTTAAAATCACACCAAAAACCATATCAAAAATAACTTGATTGATATGTTTTAAGATATTTTGGCTTTTATCATAAACTATTTTAATTTCTACCTCATTGCCTGCTATTGTTTGCAGTGTTTTTAAGGAATTTTTTATATTTTCTATAACTTTTAAGGAGTTATAACCAGAAATTTTATTAAGTTCAAGTAATACCCCATCTTTTGTATCAAGCATTGCAAATTGCTTTTGATCTTCTAAGCCATAACTAATATTTGCTATATCTTTTAAAAATATTCCACTAAAAATGCGTATATTTTCTAGCTCTTTTAAATTTTGTGCTTCAAAATATCCTTTGATGGTGAAATTATCTTTTGAATTTTCAAACTCACCTAGATATTGTTTAAAATTATGGCTTTGGATGATTTTAGCTACATCAAGTGCATTAATGTGGTATTTTTGTAAGGCATTAGGCAGGAGTTTGATTTGAACTTGTGGTTTTAAAAAGGCTATATCATTGATCGTTCCAACTCCTGAAATTTTTTGTAAAAATGGTTTTATATCATTGTCAATCTTGCGCATAAGTTTTAAATGATCTTTGGAACTTAAAAATAATGATACAACAGATCCTGCATCAGGGGATATTTTTTCTAAAGTTGGCTTTGCTGGAAGATTAATAGTATTAAGTTTATCTCTAATATCATTTGCAGCTACTTCTAAGTTTTTGCCTAGTTCAAATTCAACAACAGAAATAGAAAAATTATTATAACTTGTAGAATTGATATTTTTTATCCCTTGTACATCTGAAATTGCATTTTCTATTTCTTTGGTTATTTTAGATTCTATGAATTTTAAATCTCCATTCGCAGTGGTGGTAATTTTAATCAAAGGAATATCTACTTTTGGATAAAGATTAATGGGCATACTAAAAATAGAAAAAGTACCAAAAATCACCAAAGCGATAAAAAACATCAAAACAGCAATAGGATTATTAATAGCAAAACGATACAAGATTAATCCTTGGTGATGATTTTTCCTTCTCCAAAAGAACCTGGAGTAAAGTTTAAGGCCTCAACTTCTGCATAAATTTTTCGTGTTTTTATGTCTATACTTGGATAAATAAGTGTGATTTTACCTTGATATTCTTTTTCATTTGAGTCTATTTTATAAATAAAAATATCATTGATTTTTATCTTATCTTTAAATTTTTCATCAAAACTTAAAAGCAATTTTACTTTTGGATAAGAAAAAAAATCAAATAAAACATGAGAAATCCCCTTAGCTCCATCGCCTATGTCGATATATTTGTTAGAAATAATCCCATCATAAGGTGCTTTTAGGGTTTTTTTATCGATTAAGTCTTTGTAATGTTGTATATTTAAAAAGGCTTTTTGTTGCAAGCTTTGTGCTTTTTGAAACTCAAATAAAACATTTTCATAACTTTGCTTATCTATAACTTCTTGTACCTTTTTAAATTTTTCTAAAGAACTTTTAGCATGTTCTAGTGTAAGAGTGGCAAGTTTGTATTCATTTTGTGCTAATTTTAAGGCTATTTGCTCGCTAGAATCTTCAAGTTTAAGTAAAACTTGATCTTTTTTTACCTTATCATTAACATTCACATAAATTGCCTTAACTATACCAGCACTTTGCAAGGATAATTTTGATTGATTTTGTGCGAGCACATCAAAACTAGCATAAATTTCTTCAGCTTTTAAAGCGAGTAGAGAAAATAAAGTTAGAAATACCAGTTTCATTCTAAAACCTTTGTTTTTATATCAATTCCAGCTGTAAAATAATACCTTGCTTTTGTGATTTCATGTTCATTTTTAGCTAGTTCAAGCTGACTTTGACTTTTGTATTTTAATTCTAATGCATTTAGGTATTCTACATATGAGCAAAGTCCTGCGGTGTATTTTTTCTCAATGGCCTCAAAAGCTAAGTTAGCTGCTTTGAAACTTGCATTTAATGCTTTTATTTTAACTTTAGAAATTTCAATTTCTTGTAAAAGATTATCTAGTTCTATATTTACTTTTCTTTTAGTTTTTTCAAGCTCTAATTGAGTGATTTTACTTGTATATTTTTGAGCTTCTAAGGCTTTTTGATTAGCGCCAAAATCAAAAATTTTCCACTCAAAAGCTAAAATAAAACGATTGCTTTGCCCATGTTCTTTTAAAAAGCTTTCGCTTGTTGATTTTAGCTCATGCGGTAATTTAGGATTGTAGTTCATATCATAAAAACTAAAACTATTTTGTAAAAATATTTTTGGAAACAACTCAGCTCTAGCAGAGTCTATTTTTAAATTTTCTAAATTTAATTTTTCTTGCATAAGGGCTATTTCATAGCTTTTGTTTTTTTCTGCACTTGGTTCTTGTAAAATATTTTGAAAAGAAGGCGTAAAATGCGTTTTGCTAAGATTATAAATTTCATTTTTTAATTCATATAGTTTTAATTCATTTTGAGCCAATTCATAAGAGCTTAACTCAAATTTTGCTCTTATGCTCTCAAGCTCACTTTGGCTAGCAAGTCCAGCTTGGTAAAAATTTTCTAAGCGCTTGAGTTGATTTTGCAGAGTAATTTCTTTTTGTTTATCACTTGCTATAATACTTTCTAAACTAAGATAATTAAAATACAAAACACTAGCACTAAGTGCCATATAATTTGCCGTGTTTTCTTTTTCAAGATGAGCAAGTTGTTTTAGACTTTGCATGCTAGCGATTTTTGCTTCTCTATTACCCCCATCAAAAAGTAAAAATTTAAGCGAAAGAGTACTCATTAGACTTTCTTGGGGTTCTATGATAAAGCGATCTTTGTTTGAGCCAAGATAAGAAACACCTAAATGTAAACTTGGCAAATAAGCATTTTGCACGCTTTCTTGTTCTAAAATACTTTTTGAAAATTGGAGTTGCTTTTGTAAGTAATTTTCATTGTTTAAACTTAAATCTATAAATTCTTTAAGATTATTAGCTAGCAAAAATAAGGGCAAGAAAAGTAAATATAAAATTTTCATTTTTAAACTTTTTGTTTTATTATAGAAAATATAACTTAAAGTAATGATAAAGCAAGAAAATTTTTAAGTAGCTTTTTGCCATTTTGACTTAGTATGGCTTCAGGATGAAATTGAACTCCATAAATGTCGTATTTTTTATGTTTTAAAGCCATGATGATATTATCTTCACTTTGGGCTAAAATTTCACATTTTTTACCTATATGGCTAACATAAAGAGAGTGATATAAACAAATTTTAAAATTTTGTTCAAGATTTTTAAAAAGTGGGTTTGGTTTAAATTTTATAGTTTTTACCTTACCATGAGTTGGATTTGGAAGTTTAGAAATTTTACCACCAAAAACATGTGCTATGCATTGGTGTCCTAGACAAATTCCAAGAATTTTTTTATCTTTTTTAAAATATTTTACAGCTTTTAAGCTTAACTTTGATTCTTTTGGAGAATTTGGTCCAGGGGAGATTAAAAGATGGGTAAAATCATATTTTTTAAGCTTTTTTGGATTTTTAAATTTATCGTTTTTGATGATTTTATAAGCAATATTTAATTCTTTTAAATAAAAGGCTATGGTATAGGTAAAAGAATCATAATTATCTATAATCAAAACTTTCACAAAAACACCCTTTTTAAGCCTCTTAAAGAATTAATAGCATAAATTTCTTTAGCATTTAAAAACTCATCTTTAGTGATATCTTTTTCCTTGATGAGCTTGTGTTTTAAGAGTGCTTGTCTATAAATGCCATTGAGGCAGTTTTTAGCATAAGGGGTAAAATACTCATCATTTAAATTTATGATAATATTAGTTCTTGAACCCTCACAAAGTATGCCTTTTTCATCAAAAAAAACTATATCATAGCAAATATTTTCTTTCCATAGATGAGAATTTGCTTCATATAAACTACGCAGAGAAGTTTTATGGTGTGTTAAAAGATTTACTTTTACAATGTCTTTACTTATGAGTAGTTTTTTACTTGAATTTTCTTGTATATTGCTAAAATCAAACTCATAAAGGCCATTTTTAAAAAGTTTTAGCTTAATAGCTTTTGAACCTTTTTGAGTAAAATTACTTTTTGTAAAAAAATGATGATGATTGAAAACAAAATTGTTAAAATTTTGTAAAGATTTAAAATGGAATTTTTTATCTTTACTCTCTAGTATATTTTTAAAATCATGTATTAATCTTTGAGTATCAAATCCAAAAAATTTAGCTGAGTTTAAAATTCTTTGTAAATGTTCTTTGAAAAATAAAATAGAATGATTTTTATAATACATTGTTTCAAACAAGTAAAAGTTAGGTTCTAAAATTTTGCTTTTTAGTTTTAATTCTTCAAATTCATCTTGCTTTTGTGAGTCCCACACAAGCCCACTTCCCACACCATATCTTAAAAAATCATCATTATTTTTTTTCTCTAAAGTGCGTATGGCTACGCTAAATTTTGCTTTGTTTTTATGGATTAAACCTATTGCACCACAATAAATCCCGCGTTTTCTTTGCTCTAAATTTTCTATGAGTTTAATAGTTTCTATTTTGGGTGCACCTGTGATGGATCCACATGGAAAAAGGGCTTTGAAAATTTTAAAATAATCATTTTTTTGCTTTAATTTTCCTCTTATTTTTGAAATAAGTTGGTGTAAGGTAGGGTAGGTTTTAACCTTAAAAAGTTCGCATTTTAAAGAATGTTTTTTGATGAGTTTTGAAATATCATTGCGTAATAAATCAACTATCATTACATTTTCGCTAATGGTTTTTTCATCGCATTTTAAAAATTTTTTTAGATTTTCATCTTCTTTTGGATTATTTGAGCGTTTGATTGTGCCTTTCATGGGTTTTGTGATGATTTTTTTATTTTTGATTTTAAAAAAAAGCTCAGGTGAAAATGAAGCTAGTTCTAAAAATTCATTTTTCATATAAGCTTTATAAGGGGTATTTTGCTTAGGATAAAGGCTTAAAAAACTCTCATACATATTAAGATTTGATTGTAAATGTAATTCTTGAGTAAGATTAACTTGATAACTTTGACCTTTAGCTATAGCATCTTTAACTTTGTTAAAATTTTCAAAATACTTTTCTTGATTTAAATTATATGGAAAGCTTGGATAAAAGTCTAAATTTTTTTCTTCGTTTGTAAAGATTTTTTTTGATTTAAAAGCAAAAAAATACAAAAAAGGCTCTTTACTTTTATAATTTTTATCTTCTAAATATTTATAAAATTCATATTGAATATAACCTAAAAAATAATATTGATTTTTGTATTTTTCTATGATTTTAAAAGCTTTTTTACTTTCTTTTTGAGTATAGGCTTTAAGAGTGAAAGCAAGATCATCATAAAGATATTTTCCAAAGATAGCAAATGTCATTTATATCCTTAGCTTAGAAAATATACCCAAATAGGTAAAGAAATAAAGGCAAAAACTATACCAAAAGCCACAGAACTAACTGCTAAATTTGTATCAAGTTTTGCTTTCATAATCATAGCTGCAACCATTGTCATAGTAGGCATAGCTGATTCAAGTAAGGCGATGATAGAGCTAGGATTTAATTTGAAATTTAAAAGCTTTAAAAGCACTAAAAAGATTAAAGGTGTGAGTATCATTTTACCAAAAATGACTATTATATGCTTTATAAGAAGTTTTTATACTTAAAAAGCCTAAATTTAAACCTATGGCAAAAAGTGCTATAGGTGTGGCACTAGCTCCAAGCATACGCAAAGGTTCAAAGATAAAATCAGGAAGTGTGGTAAACTTAAAACAAAGTCCTAAAAGCAAAGCAACAAAAGGTGGAAAAGTAAAAACTTTTTTAAGATTTTGTAAAAAGCTTACCTTTTGCTCACTAGCTAAAGAGATGATAAAGGGAGCAAGCAAGGCTACAGGCAAAGAAGTAGCAAGAGCATCATAAAGGATAATTTCGCCTAAAAAATGAGGATCTTGATAAATTCCACTAATAATAGGTATACCTACAAATAAAGTATTTCCAAAACTAGAAAGTAAAAAAATACTTACAAGAGTGCTTTTGCTAAATTTAAAGCAAAGAGCTAAAAATACACAACATAATGCTGAAAAAATAGCACAACCCAACCCAAGCAATATAATAACAATCAAAGAAAAATCAAAATTTAAATGATAAGCACGCTCAAAAATCAAGCAAGGCAAGGCAAAAATAATAGCAAAATCTAAAAAAGCACGCGCTTGTTTTTGTTTTAAAATTTTGATTTTTTTAGCAAAATATCCACCAAAAAGCAAACAAAATATACTAAATAAGGAAGAAAAAATATACATTTTATTCTGCTAGGTTAAAAAGCTTTTGACTAAATTTTGTATGAGTAAATTCCATCCATCTACAAGCACAAATATCAAAAGTTTAAAAGGCATAGAAATCATAACAGGAGGTAGCATCATCATACCCATAGCCATTAATACCGAGCTTACTACCATATCAATAACCAAAAATGGCAAGAAAAGTAAAAAGCCTATTTCAAAAGCAGTTTTAAGCTCGCTTATCATAAAGGCTGGCACTAAAACTGTTAAAGGCACATCATCTATGGTTTTTGGATTTTCTAAATTTCTAATCCTATAAAAAAGCGCTAAGTCTTTTTCCCTGGTGTTTTTTAGCATAAAATCTTTAAAAGGCTTAACACCTTTAGCAAAAGCTTCTTCATAGCCTATTTGTTCAGCGATATAGGGTTTTATACCTTCATTGTATGATTTTGTAGCCACAGGCTCCATAATGAAAAAAGTTAAAATCAAAGCTAAGGTAACCAAAATAGTATTTGGTGGCATAGTTTGAGTGCCAAGAGCTGTTCTTAAAAAAGAAAATACTACAACAAGTCTTAAAAATGAAGTCATTACAAAAACAATGGTAGGTGCAAGAGCTAGTATGGTTAAAACTATGACTATATTTAGGGTTGTTACGAGTTGTTGTGGGCTATTTGGAGCACTTAGGCTTAAATTTACAGTTGGTATGGTTGCTTCAGCGCCTAAAAGAGCCAAGCTTGATAAAAATAAAGCTAGTAAAACCCTCAAAATATTTCCTTGGTTAAAATTAAAAGCGTTATTTTAGCAATTTTACTCTTAAAAGAATAAAAATGATTTTATAAAAAATAATAATTTTTACTTTAGCTTGTTAAAATAAGCAATAATTTTTAAAACAAAGGTAAATTATGAAAATTTCTGTGCTTATTTTGGCTGCCGGACTTGGCACGCGTATGAAATCACAAAATCCAAAAGTGCTTCAAAAAATTTGCTCAAAAGCAATGATTTTACATATTTTAAAACAAGCATATAAAATTAGTGATGATGTATGTGTGGTGCTTTCTCATCAAAAAGAAAAGGTTGAACAGGTTGTTTTAGAGCATTTTCCAAATACACGTTTTTTAGAACAAGACTTGCAAAATTTTCCAGGTACTGCAGGGGCTTTAAGGGGTTATGAGAGTAAGCATGAAAAAGTTTTGATTTTATGTGGCGATATGCCTTTGGTTAAAGCAGATGATTTAGAAAAAATAGCTTTAAATGAGAGTGATTTTAATGTGGCAGTTTTTGAGGCAAAAGATCCAAAAAGTTATGGAAGAATAGTATTAAAAGAAAATAAAATTCAAAAAATAGTAGAAACAAAAGATGCAAGCAAAGAAGAACTTGCTATAAACACCTGCAATAGCGGTGTTTATGCTATAAAAGCACAAATTTTAAAAGAAGTATTGCCTTTGATAAAAAATGATAATAAAGCTAAAGAGTATTATTTAACCGATGCGGTTTATTTAGCAAAAGAAAAGGGCTATGAAATCGATGCGGTGTTTGTAAATGAGCAAGATTTTATGGGGGTAAATGATAAAGTAGAGCTTTGCCTAGCTCAAGATCTTATGCAAGAAGCGATTAAAAAAGAATGGATGAAGCAAGGAGTGATTTTTCATATGCCTGCGACGACTTTTATTTCAGATGAAGTTGAGTTTGTAGGCGAGTGTGAAGTGTATGAAAATGTGCGCATAGAAGGAAAATCAAAAATCATTAATTCTATCATTAAAAGTTCAAGTGTGATTGAAGATAGTATAGTAGAAAATAGCGATGTAGGACCTTTAGCGCATTTGCGTCCAAAATGTCAGCTTAAAAATACCCATATAGGAAATTTCGTAGAATGTAAAAATGCTTTATTGAATGGAGTTAAAGCAGGGCATTTGAGTTATTTAGGAGATTGTGAGATAGATGAGGGAACTAATATAGGTTGTGGTACTATCACTTGTAATTATGATGGGGTTAAAAAACATAAAACTAAAATAGGTAAAAATGTTTTTGTGGGTTCAGATACGCAATTTATCGCTCCAGTAGAGATAAAAGATGAGGTAATCATCGCAGCAGGAAGCACTGTGTGCAAGGATGTAGAAAAAGGTTCTTTGCATATCAATAGGGCAAAAGTGCAAATCATAGAAGATTTTTACTATAAAAAACTAGGTAAAAAATGAAAACAATCTTACTAGCAGTAAGTGGAAGCATAGCCTTTTATAAAGCTTATGAGCTTATTTCTTTATTAAAAAAAGAAGGTTTTAGGGTTAAAGTTTTGCTAAGCTTGGGAGTTTTAAAATTTGGCACTAAGCTTAGCTTTGAAGCTTTAGCAGATGAAATTTTATGTGAAGATAATGAAAGTTGGCAAAATACTAATAATCATATAGCCTTTAGCAAGACTTGTGATTGTGTGCTTTTTGCGCCTGCTAGTATAAACTCTATCAATAAATTAAACTATGGTATAGCAGATAATTTATTTATTCAAACTTTAATAGCAGTAGATAAAAATAAACCATTTTTAATCGCACCCGCTGCAAATACAAACATGTATTTACATTTTAGTACTCAAAATTCTTTAAAAAATTTAAAAGAACAAGGCTATATTATCATTGATCCTATAGTTAAAACTCTAGCTTGCAAAGATGAGGGTTTGGGGGGTTTGGCTGAGCTTGATAGCATTATAAATGCTTTAAAAAGAAGCTTAATGCAAGAAGATTTTTTTAAAGATAAAAGTTTTATTGTAAGCGGTGGTGGGACTAAAGAAAAAATTGATGATGTAAGATGTATTAGTAATTTTTCAAGTGGAAAAATGGCAAAGGCGGTTGCTGATGCTTTATATTTTTTAGGTGCTAAAGTAGTGTTAGTTAGCTCAGTAGAGTTTAAAACACCTTATAAATTAGAAAAATTTAAATCTTCTTTAGAGTTAAAAGAAAAATTGCAAAAATACAAAGATTTTGATGCTTTAATTATGGCTGCTGCTGTGAGTGATTTTACTCTAAAAGCTTATAAGGGTAAGATTAAGAAAAATGAGCATTTAAACGGACTTGATTTAAAATTAAAGCTGAATGAAGACATCTTAAAAAATTTAGATTTTAAAGGCAAAAAAATAGGCTTTAAGATGGAATTTGACGCGCAAAATGCTTTAGAAAATGCTAAAAAATCTTTAGTTAGTAAAAATTTAGATATGGTGTGTTTAAATGTCTTAAATGAGCAAATGAACTTTGGAAGTGATGAAAATAGCATTTGTTTTATCACTAAAGATAGTATTTCTCAAAGCTCTAAACAAAGCAAAGAAAAGCTTGGCTTTATTTTAGCACAAGAATTAAGGAAACTTTGGTGAATATCATCAATTCAACCTTACCTGTAAGAATGCAAATTTTAGAAAAACGCGCATATAATCGCTATGTATTGCTTTTAAATACTAAAAAGCTTGAAACAAAAAGTTTGATAGAGCTTGAAGTAGGGGAGGAGTATTTAGCTGAAGTTTATGAAGATAAAGGTGTAATTTCTTTTAAAAATCTTTTGAAAAAGCCTAAAATTAGACTTTTTGAAGAAGGAACTGAACTCATAGAAAAGCTTTTGCAAGAAGGTGATGAAAAAGCTTGGTATAAAAAATTCATTATTCAAAGACTTATGGAAAGCAAAAGTGCATATGAGTTTGAAATTTATAAGGAAATGTTTTTTGCATTTTTTGAAGGAATTTATCATATACCTTTTGTTTATGAGGGAAATAGGGCTTTATTTGAAGCTAAGAAAAATGGAAATATTTTAGAAGTGTATTTGTATTTTGAAATTTTTGGTGCTTTAAAAATTATAATTGATAATGGTAAAATCACACGCATACAAACACCTTTTGCTAAAGTAGCACATTTTTTAAACGAGTATTTTAAATTTGAAGTAGTTAATACGCTCAATCCTATGTTTGTTTTTAAAAGATTGATGGATATAAAGGGATAGAATGAATGAATTAAAACATCTTGCTGTGGTAATGGATGGCAATAGAAGATGGGCTAGAAAAAATGGACTTTTAGAAAAAATTGGCTATAGTCAAGGTGCTAAAGTTGTTGAAAAAATCATAGAAGTATGTATAGATGAAAAAATTCAAAATTTAACCCTTTATGCTTTTAGTACAGAAAATTGGCAAAGACCAAAAGAAGAAGTGGAGTTTCTTTTTAAACTATTAAATAAATATCTTGATGAGTCTTTAAATAAATTTGTAGCCAATGAAGTGCGTTTTAAAGCTATAGGAAATTTAAGTCTTTTAGATGAATTAACCTTAAAAAAAATACAAAATTTTCAAGAACAAACTAAAAATTACACAAAATTATGCGTTAATTTAGCTATTTCTTACGGAGGTAAGGATGAAATAGTTAGAGCGGTTAAAAAGGTGATTGAAAAAAATCTTGAAATTAACGAAGCAAATATACAAGCAAATCTTGACTTAAGCGAGGATGTGGATTTGTTTTTAAGAGTAGGGAGTGCTAAAAGAATTTCAAATTTTTTATTATGGCAATCAAGTTATGCAGAAATTTATTTTAGCCAAACTTTATTTCCTGCACTTACTAAAAAAGAAATCGCAAATATTATTACTGAGTTTAAAAAACGCAAAAGAACCTTTGGTAAATGATATTTTTCTTTTTATTACTAGGACTTTGTGTAGGTTCTTTTGTCAATGTTTTGATTTTAAGAACGATTAATAAAGAAAGCATAATAAGTCCAAGATCAAAATGTCCTAAGTGTCTTAAAACTTTGAAATTTTATCATCTTTTTCCTTTGTTATCTTTTGTATTTTTAAAAGGCAAATGTGCTTTTTGTAAGGAAAGAATTTCTTTGATTTATCCTTTTAATGAATTTCTTTGCGCGTGTTTGTTTGTCTTTGCTTTTTATTTAATCGAAGATGTTTTTCAAATTTTAATTTTTGCTTGTATGCTAGCTATATTATTAGCGCTTTCTTGGATGGATTATTATCTAAAAGCAGTGAGTGAGCTTTGGCTTTGGATTTTATTTATTTTAGCTTTTTGTTTTGATTTTTTGCAAAATGGTTTAAATTTAGAGGATTTTCAAGATAGCTTTTTATTTAGAGTATGTTTTGGAGCGGGGTTAATTTTTATACTAAAAAGTGTGATTAATTTTATTAAAAATTTTAAAAAAAGAGATGAAATTTTAGAAAGTTTAGGGGAAGGTGATGTTATAATAATAGCTTTGATTTTTGGAATTTTTGGCTATGAAAAAGGCTTTTTGATTTTATTTATTGCAAGTTTTTTAAGTCTTTTGATGTTTATAAAAATAGCCAAGAAAGATTATCAAATGCCTATGATTCCTTTTTTATTTTGTGGAATTTTGATTAATCTAAGTATAGAAAGTATATTATGAAACTAGTTTATAAGTATTTGCTTAATCAGTTTTTAAGCACAATGTTGTCTTTATTTTTTACTTTATTTATTATTGTTTCGATTATATTTTTTATACAACTTGCTAAAATTACTGCTTATATTGAAATTACTTTTTTTGAATTAATCAAATTATATATTTTTCTTTTACCAAAGATATTGATTTTTACTTTACCCATATCTTTTTTCATTGCTTTAACTTTGGCCTTTTATAGACTTTCTAGGGAAAATGAAAGCACGGTGTTGTTTGCTTTGAGTATAGCTCCAAGCATGATAGCAAGTTTTTTTGCAAAAATTGCAGCTTTAGTAAGTGCTTTTATGCTTGTGGTGGTTTTGGTTTTTATACCTATATCTTTTGAACTTTTTGATAATTTTGTAGATTATAAAAAAATAAGTGCTAAAGTAAGCATAAAAACAGGAGAATTTGGACAAAGATATGGGGAATGGCTTGTTTTTATTGATGCTAAAAATTCTGATGAAACTTATAAAAACATCATAATGTATCATCCAAAGAAAAACCCACAAGATAAAGAACAAGTGATTTTAGCCAAAGAAGGAAAGTTAGAAACCAATGATGGGGTTATTACTTTTAAGCTAGATGAGGGAAAGGCTTATGAGATTAAAGAAGAAGATTGGCATATTTCTAGTTTTAAAAATTTATCAATTAAAAGCAAACTTTCTTCTAAAGAATTAAATACTCAAAGTTTTTATGGGTATTGGTCTGATGTAACAAGCAATAAAGAAAAAGCAAAAGAATTTGTTATTTATATTCTTATAGCTTTATTTCCTTTAGCTAGCGTGCTTTTTGCACTTTCTTTTGGTATAGTAACTTATCGTTATGAAAAAGGTTTTGCTTATTTTGGAATTTTTGTGATTATTTTTGCTTATTTTACGCTTTTGATTAGTTTTTATAATCCTCCTTTTGTAGCTATTGCTGTGATTTTTTCAAGCTTTTTAATTACTTCTTTGTTTTATTTTAAAGCAAAAATTGCAAGTAAGTATTAATGCTTTTAAAATTAACTTTTTCTTATGATGGTTCTAAATTTCAAGGTTCAGCCACTCAGCCACATAAGCTTAGTGTCCAAGATGCTTTAGCGCAGGCCTTGTCGCATTTGGGTATTTATGAAAAGCCTTTATTTGCTTCAAGAACTGATAAAGGTGTGCATGCATTTAATGCAGTCGCTTGTGTCAAAGCAGGGGAACATTTTAAAGATTTTGTATATTTAAAAAATAAAATCAATCATTTTGCGCACCCATTTATACATATAAAGCATATTCAAAGAATGCAAGAAAATTTTCAAGTGCGTTTTGATGTGCAAAAAAGAGCATATCGCTACATTATAAGTCATGAAAAATATAATCCTTTTTTAGCCTCTTATGTGCATTTTTATCCAAAAATAAATATTAAATTAGCCAATGAAATTGCATTTTTATTTGAAGGAGAGCATGATTTTAAACTTTTTCAAAAAGAAGGCTCTGATAATAAAACAAGCATAAGAAAAATGTATAAAACTAGAGTTTATGCTTATAATAATTACACTGTGTTTTATTTTGAAGCAAATGGTTTTTTAAGATCGCAAATTAGAATGATGATGGCAAGTATTTTAAAAGTATTAGAAGGAAAAATGAGCCAAAATGAGCTTTTAGAACAAATCAACGCTAAAAAAGCTCATTGTAGATTTTTAGCTCCTGCTAGTGGTTTATATTTGAGTAAGATTTCTTATTATAATAATGCATGATTTTTTTATGTATAAAAAATGAAAAAAGAATGATTAAAGTCCCCATACAAAAAGGTAGCAGCTCTACATCTACTCCAAAAATACTCATGTTGATAAAAATACTTATAGGTATAATGGCATTATTCATCAAGGCTAAAACTCCACTATCTACTTCAGTAGAGCCTTTATTCCATAAAAAATATCCAAGTCCTGAAGCAATAGTCCCAAGATAAATCAAAGCTATCCAAGAACTTAAATTGGATGGTAAATTATTATAATCTCCAAAAAATAAAAATGCAGGTAAGGTTATACTGGTTGCGCCTAGATAAAAATAAGCAAAAGCTTCTTTTTGGCTTAAATTTGTATTTTTTTCTAATAAAATTTTATAAAAACTTTGTCCAGCTCCAAATACTAAATTAGCCCCTTGAATAAGTAAAAATCCATATAAAAAATTAGAGTTAATATTATCAAATTTAACTACAAAAGCACCCATAATGCATATAAAAATACTTATAAAATATAAATATCTAAGATTTTTTGAAAAAAGCCCATAAAAAAGCACAACGTAAAAAGGTGTAAAAATCGTAAAAAGCGCTACTTCGCTTACACTTAAATATAAAAAAGAATGATAATAAAATAAATTCATTATGCCAAGTTGCAAAGCCCCAATGCTTATGAGTTTTAATTTTAAATGCAAATTTATCTTAAAATTTAAAAAAGGTAAAAATACCAATAAAGACAAAAAAACTTTTGCAAATGCTGCAAAAAAACTATCCATTTCTAAGGTAATAAAATGCCCAATTAATGGAAAAGAAAAAGCCCAAATAAAACTTGCTAGTAATAAACTTGGCATTTTAAAGTGCGCCTTCTAATTTAAGTAAAGCTTCTTTGATAAATAAACCACCATTGTATCCACCTAAGTGATTTTTAGCTACTACTCTATGGCAAGGTATAAAAATTGCAAGTTTATTTTTAGAATTTGCATTACCTACTGCTCTAAAAGCTTTTGGATGATTGATAAAAGAAGCAATTTCTTGATAAGTTTTAGTTTGTCCATAAGGAATTTTTATCAAAGCTTTATATACTTTTTGCTCAAATTCGCTTCCCTGAAGAGCTAGGGGAGTGCTAAAAGCAAAAAGCTTTTTGTTAAAATAAAGGTCTAGTTCTTCTAAGGCTTGTTCTAAAACAAGGTGTTTATCTTTGGTAAAATCAGGCTTATATATAGTAAAATCAACATTAATAAGCTTATCTTTATCACTTTGTAAAAGAATATAAGCAAAACTAGCCTTGTAAAAACTTTGATACATATTTTTCCTTATTTAAAAGCAAGCATTGTATGAATTTTAAATTAATTAATTGTTATTAAAGCAAAAATTTAGTTAAAATAGTGATTTAATTTATATTCAAGGAAAATATTTGAAGATTTTATTATTTAGTTTGATTATAAGTTTAAATGCTTTAGCTTTGGATTACAGTTGTGAGTATGTTAAGGAAAATAAAGCTGATTTTTTTAAAGAATTTGAGCCAAAAAATACACAAGATTTTGCTCAAGTGGATTTAAATTGTGCTTTTTCTTTAAAAAATCATCAAATCACAAAAAGATTATATGAGCTTGCTAATGAAATTAGAGGAAGCAATAGTGCTTGTATGGGTGGAGAATATTTTAGTGATTTGAGAAAATTTGATTTTAAATTATTAGAAATTGCACTTGATCCACAAGGCTATCAAAAGACTTTACAAGATCCTATAATACTTGAAGAAAAATTTGCAAAATTAAAAGCGTATTTTAGATTTTGGGCTTATCAAAGCATTGGAAATTTTAAACTTTTTAAGGAATTTTGGAAAGAATATAATAATGCGATTAATCCTTTAACAAGATATTTTCAAAAAGAATTTAATTTAGATAAAGCAAGTGCGATTTATTTTGCTAGTAATGCTTTGAATGAATTTTTAAACTGGGCGGTTGGCGAGACTAAAATTTTTAAAGATATTTCAGATTTTGAAAAATTTGTAGCTAATAAAAATAATTCTTTAGAGCAGATTAAAGAGTATATTTATACTAAAAAAATTAGTAATTTAGAATTAAACAATGGTTTTAAATCAGCCTTGTTGAATAATAGAGAAAGTGAGATTATAAGAGAATTTATTAAATTAGGTGTAAAAATAAATGAAGGTTATGAGTCTGCTTTATTTTTTGCACTAGATAATGCAGAAAATGTTAAGCTTTTGCTTGAAAATGAAGCGGTGGTTGATTATAAAAATTCTTTTGGAAAAACACCTTTGTTTTATGCTGTTGAATATAACAACTATAAAGTTGCCAAGCTTTTGCTTGAAAATGGTGCAAATGTAAATCAAAAATACATTAATGATAATGAAAAACTTTCTATTGCTAGTATGGGAAGTAATACGCCATATTTTATTACCTTATGTGCACTTGAGCATACTTCTAAAAATATCTTTATGCATGGGGCAAATTATGCTGATGTAAAAATGCTTAAGTTGCTTATAGATTATAAAGCTAATTATAAAGAAATAGATGATCTAGGGTTTAATGCTCTTGATTTTGCCATCATTGCAAAAAAAGAAGAAAATATTAAATTTTTAAAAAAACTTGGTTTAAAAGAAAATGAAAATTTGATGTTATATGAAGAGGCGCAACCATGAAAATTGCTTTAATAACAGGGGTAAGTTCAGGTTTTGGACTAGAGAGTTTAAAAGCTTTGATAGAGCTTGATTATAAGGTTATAGCCATAGCAAGACGCAAAGAAAGATTAGAAAAACTACAAGAGCTTTATGGGGATAAAATTTATCCTATCGTGCTTGATGTTAGGGATAAACAAGCAGTTTTTACAGCAATTGAAAATTTACCTCAAGATTTACAAAATATTTCTTTGCTTGTTAATAATGCAGGTCTTGCTTTGGGTTTAAATGAGTTTGATTCTTTGGACATTGAAGATATTGAAGCCATGGTAGATACTAATATCAAAGGCTTTTTATACATAGCAAGAGCTACTTTACCTTTACTTAGAAAGGCAAAAAATGCTCATGTGATTAATCTTGGTTCAATTGCGGCAAATGTGCCTTATTATGGAGGTAATGTTTATTGTGGAACTAAGGCTTTTGTGGCACAATTTTCTAAAGCTTTAAGAACGGATTTGCGCGGAAGCAATATAAAAGTAACCAATATAGCACCAGGGCTTTGTAAAACTGAATTTAGTGAAGTGAGATTTAAAGGTGATATTAAAAAAGCTGATGAGGTTTATGAAAATACTAAATATATTAAAGCTGAAGATATAGCAAAAATTATTACTTTTATTATTAGCTTACCTGAGCATATTAATATTAACGAAATTGAACTTATGCCTGTGACTCAAACATGGGCAGGAACTTTTAGCGAGAAAATATAAAAACATAAGGAAAAATATGAAAATTTTTTATTTATTATTAGCTCCTTTATTGTTATTTGCTGATGCACAAGCAAATGCAGAGCTTTTTGGAGTTTGGACGCTTTTACCACCGGTGATAGCTATTATTTTAGCTTTTATTACTAAAGATGTAGTGCTTTCGTTGTTTATTGGTGCATTAAGTGGTACTTTTATGCTAGGACTTATTGAAAATAGCATTTATCATGCTATTATTGCTTCTTTTACAGGCTTTATTTCTAAAGTGGTAAATGCTATGGCAAGTCCGGGTAATGCAGGAATTTTATTACAAGTTTTAACTATAGGTGGGGTTGTAGCTCTTATTACTAAAACAGGTGGTACAAAAGCGGTTGCGGTTTGGCTTTCTACTAAAGCTAAGCAGGCAAAAAGCTCACAATTTGCTACTTGGTGCATGGGGATTTTTATTTTCTTTGATGATTATGCTAATTCATTAATCGTAGGTCCTATCATGCGTCCAGTGACAGATAAATTTAGAGTAAGCCGTGAAAAACTTGCTTTTATCATGGATGCAACTGCAGCGCCAATTACTGGTCTTGCTATCATTTCTACTTGGATAGGACTTGAAATTTCTTTAATTCGTAGTGGATATGATCTAATCGATAATGTAACTTTTGCGCATTTAGGTATAGTAAAAGAAGAAATCAATGCTTTTGAAATCTTTGTACAAACCTTACCTTATAGATTTTATAATCTTTTTATGTTGATTTTTGTTGTTTTGACTATTTATACAGGTAGAGAATTTGGACCTATGTTAAAAGCTGAGCTTAGAGCTAGAGCGGGTAAATTTTCTCATGGTCATGAGCAAATTGATAATATAGAAGATAAGGTTTTAGAGCCAAAAGAGCATGTAAAATTACAAGCTTCTAATGCTATTATACCTTTAGCTGTTTTGATTGTATTTTCATTTATAGGTTTTTATTTTAGTGGTTATAATGCCCTAGATGATGCGAGTATTAAAGCACAAATTGATGCAGCACCGCTTAGTTTATTTGCTTTTAGAGAAACTTTTGGCGCAGCTGATGCTTCTGTAGTATTGTTTCAAGCAGCACTTTTAGCTACCATAGTAGCTATTATTTTAGGAATGTATAGAAAAATATTTACTTTAAAAGAAGCTATTGCGGTTTGGACTCATGGTTGGAGAACTATGATTATGACTGTGATTATTTTACTTTGTGCATGGTCGTTAGCTTCTGTGATCAAGGATTTAGGAACTTCTAAATATTTAATTGATTTATTTTCAGATAAAACGCCTATTTACTTGCTTCCTACAGCAATTTTTATTTTTGCTTCTATTATTTCTTTTTCAACGGGAACTAGTTATGGGACTATGGGTATTTTAATGCCTTTAGCTATTCCTTTAGCTATGGCTGTTGGGGTTCATAATGAATTAAGTGGAGCAGAGTTGCACCAATATATGATTATTAATATTTCAGGGGTTTTAACAGGAGCTATTTTTGGAGATCATTGCTCGCCAATTTCTGATACCACGATACTTTCATCTATGGGAAGTAAGTGCGATCTTTTAGCTCATGTTAGCACGCAAATGCCTTATGCTTTGAGTGTTTGTGCTATTAGTATACTTTGTGGTTATTTACCAGTAGCACTAGGACTTAATGTATGGCTAGGGCTTGTTTTTGGAATCTTAGCTATGATAGCTTTACTTTTTGTAGTTGGCAAAAAGGTAGATGCGTAAATGCATTTTGAAGAAAAAATTGCTTTAAATAAAGCATTGTTTTCTTCTTTATATGATAAAGAAATTCAGTGCTTTAAATCACCTTTAAAAGCTTATAGAACTAGGGCAGAATTTTCTATATATCATCATGAAAATGGGGAAATTTCTTATGCAATGTTTGAAAATAAGAAAAAAATTCCTATTGAAAAATTTGATATAGCAGATGAAAAAATTCAAAAACATATGCCTATTTTATTAAATAATCTAAATGAAAATTTAAAACAAAAGCTTTTTGGAGTAGAGTTTTTAGCTACAAAATTAGATTTAAGTATAACTTTACTTTTCCATAAAAATATAGAGTTAATTGCACAAGATTTACAAGAATTAGCAGAAAAATTAAATCTCAAACTCATAGCAAGAAGCAGGGGTAAAAAACTTATATTTAATGGGGAAAATTTAAGACAAGCTTTAAAAATCAATACAAATGAATTTTTATATGAGTTTAATAATGATTGTTTTATCCAGCCTAATACTTTTATCAATGAAAAGATGATTGAATGGGTTATATCTTGTATTGGAAGTGATTTTAAACAAGATTTATTAGAGCTTTACTGTGGTTATGGAAATTTTACTATAGCTTTAGCAAGAAATTTTAACAAAGTTTTAGCAACTGAAATTTCTAAAAAAAATATCGAATTTGCTTTAAAAAATTGCGTTTTAAATTCTATTGAAAATATAACTTTTACAAGGCTTTCTAGTGAAGAGTTAAGTCAAGCTTTGAAAAAAGAAAGAGAATTTAACCGCTTAAAAGGTATAGATTTAGATAGCTTTAAAATATCTCATGTTTTGGTTGATCCTCCAAGAGCAGGGCTTGATCTAAGCGTGATTGAACTTATTAAAAATTATGAAAATATCATTTATATTTCGTGTAATCCTATCACTTTAAAAGAAAATCTTGAAATCTTATGTCAAAGTCATGAAATTTTAAATTTAGCTTTTTTTGATCAATTTGCTAATACTCCTCATCTTGAATGTGGGGTACATTTAAGAATAAAAGCTTAGTATAAGTTAGAATTTATACAAGCTTTGTTATTATAAAAATAGTTGATTTAATCAATTAATTTTTATAAAGGATTTCTTATTTTATTTCAAAAAATTACTTATACAAATAGAAAAATACTCTATAAAGTCAATGAAATTTTAAAACCCTTTGGACTAAAATCAAGTGATTGGAGGGTTTTTGTATATTTAAATCAGCATGGTTATAGCACTTTAGCTCCAATATGTGAGTTTTATCAGATGGATAAAGCTATACTTTCTAGAGTTGTTTCTAAATTAGCAAAACTTGAATATATAGAGTTTTTAAAAGCAGATGATAAAAGAGAAAAAATCATTACTTTAAGCGTTAAAGGTAAAGAAATTTTTTTAGATGCAAATGCTTATATAAGAAAATACGAAAGAAATATTTTAGATATCTTAGATGTAAAAGATCAAGAAAGACTTTTAAAATTACTTGATTATATCAATGAGAAAATTTAAAAGGTTTTTTCATGGGATTAAGTAAAAAATATAATTTATTTAATGTAAATTTTTTCTGTATTTTTGGGATAAATTTTGCTATTTGTCTTGTTTTTTATATGAGTACTATTTCTAGTACAGATTATGTTTTAGGTGTTTTAAACCTTCAAACTAGCACCGCAGGTCTTATCATGGGAGCTTTTGTTATAGGTGCTTTGCTTTCTAGACTTTATTTTGGTTCTATAATCGATGATGTTAATATAAAAAAGGTTATAGTATTTTCACTTTTGTTTTATCTTTTTATTAATTTACTGTATTTGAAATTTTATAATGTATATTTTTTAATTTTAATACGCTTTTTAGCAGGGGTTTGTTATGGAATTTGCTCTTGTGCTTGTGGGGCAGCTATTGCTAGGATAATACCTAGCAATAAAAGAGGAGTTGGAATAGGATATTATGCTACAAGCGTTGTTTTAACTTCAGCCTTAGGGCCTTTTTTGGCTATAAAACTTGACTCTATCAATCAATTTTGGCTTAGTTTTTTAATAGCTTGTTTGAGTATTGTCTTTGCATTAGTTTTATCTATTTTTTTAAAAGTAAGAAGATTTAAAAAACATCATCATACAAAAAGAAAATTTAGTATTTATAATTATTTTGAAAAATCAGTTTTAAATTTAGCCTTAGTGACTTTTTTACTCGCATGTCCTTTTGGTGCTATTATAGCTTATATGAGTGCTTATACCCAAAGTTTAAATTTAGCTTTTGCTGGATCTATGTTTTTTGTAATATATGCTGGGTTTTCTATGGTTTTTAGACCACTTGCTGGTAAAGTGTTTGATAATTATGGTGCTAACATTGTGATGATTTTTTCCTTTTTGAGTTTTATAGTATGTTTGCTTTTGCTTGCTTTTGCATTAAATTTTTATATGATTATTTTAGCTGGAGTTTTTTGTGCGTTAGGTTATGCTAATGCTACTTCAAGCTCTCAAGCTTTAGCTATAAAACTTGCACCTAAAGAAAAAATGGGCTTGGCTAATTCTACATTTTTTATAGCCTTAGATTTTGGTATAGGAGTAAGTCCTTATTTGCTAGGCATTATAGAGCCAAGTATAGGTTTTGCTAATGTTTATGCTTTTTGTGCTTTATTGGTTGCAATGGCTTTGATTTTGTATTGTTTATTGGTTGCAAAAAAAGCTTCTTATTAATTTGATTTTAGATACAATGCTTTAAAAAGGAAAAAAGCATTGTGTGATAGTTATAAAATACTAAGTACTATGAAAAATATAGCCATTATAGGACTTAGTCCTAATCAAGATAAACCTTCTCATTTTGTAAGTAAATATTTACAAGATTTAGGTTATAAAATTTATCCTATCTATCCTAAAGAAGATTTTATTTTAAATGAAAGAGTTTATAGAAACTTAAAAGAAATCCCTTTTGAAGTTGATACGGTTGTAATGTTTAGAAAAGCAAGTTTTGCAAATGAAATTTTTGAAGATCTTTTGAGTAAAAAGATTAAAAATTTTTGGATGCAACTTGGCATTATCAATGAAGAAATAATGCAAAAATGTAAAAAATATGGTATAAATTGCGTTCAAGATCGTTGCATTAAAATAGAACTACAAAAAGGATAATCATGGTTGAATTAAATAAAATTTATCAAGCAAAACAAAAAATCGCAGATTTTGTATTAAAAACCCCTTTTGTGCATTCTTCTTTTTTGAGTGAGTTTTTAGAAACTGATGTTTTTTTAAAATGTGAAAATTTGCAAAAAACAGGTGCTTATAAAATCAGAGGAGCTTATAATACAATAGCTAATTTAACTAAAGAACAAAAACAAGCAGGTGTAATAGCTGCAAGTGCAGGAAATCACGCACAAGGAGTAGCAATTAGTGCTAAAAAATTTGGTATAGAAGCTGTGATTGTTATGCCTGAAGCTACGCCTTTGTTAAAAGTAAGTGCGACTAAGAATTTAGGTGCAAAAGTGATTTTAAAAGGGGATAATTTTGACGAGGCTTATGCTTATGCACTAAATTATGCTAAAGAACATCATTTAAATTTTATTCATCCTTTTGAAAATGAAAGTATTATAGCAGGGCAGGGCACTTTAATGCTTGAAATGCTTGATGAAATAAGTGATTTGGATATGATTTTAGCTCCAGTTGGCGGGGGAGGTTTGATTAGTGGAGTGGCAAGTGCTGCTAAGCAAATTAATCCTGCTATAAAAGTCATTGGAGTGAGTGCTAAGGGAGCTCCTGCGATGTATGAGAGTTTTAAAAGCAAAAAAATGATTAATTCAAAAGCTGTTAGAACTATAGCTGATGGTATAGCAGTGCGTGATGTGAATAAAATTAATTTTGATATTATTCTTGAATGTGTTGATGATTTTATTCAAGTTGATGATGAAGAAATAGCTAATGCAGTATTGTATTTACTTGAAAAGCATAAAATTACAGTCGAAGGAGCAGGAGCATCAGCAGTTGCCGCACTTTTGCATAAAAAAATAGATTTGAAAAACCATAAAAAAATCGGAGTGATTTTAAGTGGTGGAAATATCGATGTGCAAATGCTAAATATCATTATAGAAAAAGGTTTATTTAAAGCTTTTAGAAAAATGCTTATTAATGTTACTTTGATTGATAAGCCGGGTGCTTTGAGTGCTTTAAGTGATGCTATTAAAGAAGCTCAAGCAAATATAGTTAAAATTGATTATGATAGATTTTCAACTAAGCTTGAGTATGGCGATGCGATGATTTCAATCACTCTAGAAACTAAAGGAAAGGAGCATCAAGAATTAGTTAGAAAGATACTTTATGATAAAGGTTTTAATTTTAATGAAATTTTATGATAAATGAAATATAATATTTTGTAAATAAATAATAAGGAAAAAAATGTCGCAAGAAAAAATTTTAGAGCCAGATACACTAATAACCTCTAAAACAGATTTAAAAGGGGATATTATTTATGCTAATGATGACTTTTTAAAATACGCAGGTTATAAAATGGAGGAAATTCTATATAAACCTCATAATATAGTGCGTCATCCTGATATGCCAAGAACGGTTTTTAAGTGTTTGTGGGATTATATACAAGATGGAAAAGAAATTTTTGCCTTTGTGAAAAATAAAACCAAACAAAATGATTATTATTGGGTTTTTACTAATGTTACAGCCTCATTTGATGATCAAGGAAATATTATAAATTATTATTCAGTAAGAAGAAAACCTAAAAGAGAAGCTATACCGACCATAGAGCAAGTTTATAAAATTCTTTTAGAAACAGAAAAAAGCGGTGGAATAAAAGCTGGTGTAGAAGAACTTGTCAAAATAGTTAATTCTTATGGTATGAGTTATAATCAACTAATCTTAGAGCTTCAAAAATAGTGAGGTGGATGATGAAAAAAATAATATATAGTGGAATTATTTTAAATGTTTTGGCAATACTTTGTGCTTTATATTTTAAAGAATATTTTTCAGTAGGATTTTTTGCGCTTTTGTTGTTAGTATTTATTTTTGGTGCTTATTTAGAAAATTCCAATGAACAATTTGTGGATAAAATTTTAAATTTAAGTAAAGAATTAAAAAATGGAAACTTTGATGGACGTGTAGTTTATATTAAGTGTAGCGACAAAAAACTTAAACAAATTGCTGATAATCTTAACAATACCATAGATGGCTTAGAGGCTTATTTGAGAGAAATTAATACTTCTATTGCTTGCTCACAAAAAGGGGAGTATTTTAGAAGAGCTATTCCTGAGGGATTGAAAGGGATTTTTGTTCATAATATTAAATTCATCAATAAAGCATTAGATGATATAGAAAAAACAGGAAAGTCTGTTTTTAAAAATGCTTTATCAAGAAAATTAATGGATTTAAGTTTAAATAATCAAAATCAAAATTTGATTAATGTTTCTAATGCTTTGAATAATAATATAAAACTAATGAGGGAAGTTTTTGGAGATATTAAGGTTATCTCAGATACCGCACAAAAAAATGGAAAAGAAGTTGATGAACTAAAATCTTCAGTGGATATGATGATGGAGGTTGCTGAAGAAAGTAAAGGCGTGATTAATACTTTTGTTTCAAATTCTCAAAATATTAATTCTATTGTAGGTGTAATTAGAGATATAGCAGATCAAACAAATTTGCTTGCCTTAAATGCAGCTATTGAAGCTGCACGTGCAGGAGAGCATGGAAGAGGTTTTGCGGTAGTTGCAGATGAGGTAAGACAACTTGCTGAAAAAACACAAAAAGCAACCGGCGAGATTACCTTGGCAATTCAAGTAATGAATCAAGAGATTGGCTCTATACAAGAAAATAGTGAAAAAGTTTATGATATTGCTAATTCTTCGGATACTAAAATTTTAGATTTTAGCAAAGCATTTAAAGAGCTTGAAGATAAAAGCTTGCATTTAGGAAGAGAATTTGTGGGTTTTGCTTCTAATTTAACTCTTTCTGCTATGAAGATAGATCATATTTTATATAAATCTGATGTGTATTTAACACTTAATGGATCACAAGAAAAACTTCAAAACTTAGATCCTATTTCTACTTTATGTAAAGATGAAGATGCTCAAAGTGTATTTTGCTCGCTTGTTTCGCCTAAGGAATTAGATATTAAACGTGAGTTGATACAAAATAAAGCTAATACCGCGGTTGAACTTTCTAAAAATGAAAATATTGATAAAGATACATATGATGCAATAGTTTGTGATATACAAGAGTTAGAAAAAGAAAGTAAAGCTATTATGGATAAACTAGAAGCTTAATGAGCTTCTAGTTTTTTTAAACAAGAGCTATTTTTAATACTTCATTTAAAGTTTTTACCCCAATTATTTTCATATTTTTTATTACTTCCTCTGGGATATCTTTTAAATCTCTTTCGTAGTTTTTATGTGGAATAATAGCCGTTTTAATATCAGCTTTATAAGCAGCAATTAATTTTTCTTTTAAACCACCTATTGGTAAAACATTACCCATTAGGTCAATCTCTCCTGTCATTGCAACATCAGATCTTACTTTTTTGTCACTAAAAATAGAGGCAATGGCTGTAGTGATTGTTATACCTGCACTTGGCCCATCTTTTGGTGTTGCACCATCTGGAACATGAATATGAAGATTGTATTGATTGTAAATGCTTTCATCTTTTTTATAAAAAAGATTTTTTGGTGTTTTGATTTGTTCTTCATCAATTAAATTTTTAATAAGACTTTGAGCAATTTTTGCTGATTCTTTCATCACATCACCCAAACTTCCTGTAAGAGTTAACTCGCCTTTGCCTTTGATTTTAATAGCTTCTATTTTTAAAACATCACCACCCACTGCAGTCCATGCAAGTCCATTTACTTGACCGATTTTATTTTCTTTTTCATGTTTTTCTATTTCAAAGACTTTTTTGTTTAAAAAATCTTTTAAATTTTCAGTATTGATTTGAATGTGTTTAGTATTTTCTTCTAAAAGAAGTTTTTTAACACATTTTCTACAAACTTCTGCAACTTTTCTTCTTAAATTTCTTACACCTGATTCTCTGGTATATTCACTGACTATTAATTCTATAGCTTCATCATCAAAACTAATTTCTTTTTCTTTTAGTCCATGTTTTTTTATTTCATCAGGTATGAGATAGTTTTTAGCTATTTGGAATTTTTCTTGAGGAGTGTAAGAGCTAAGCTCTATAAATTCCATTCTATCTTTTAAAGCAGGTGGGATTAAACTAGCATCATTTGCAGTAGCTATGAAAATAATTTTACTTAAATCAATGTTGAAATTTAGGTAATAATCTCTAAATTTAGTATTTTGCTCAGGATCTAAGATTTCAAGTAAAACTGCACTTGGATCTCCTCTATGATTGCGACTTAGTTTATCAATCTCATCAAGCACTACTACAGGATTACTTTGTTTAGCTTCTATAAGTCCTTGTATAATGCGTCCTGGCATAGCTCCTATATAGGTTCTTCTATGCCCTCTTAATTCATTCACATCTTCTAAACCGCCTAAAGCTATGCGTACTAATTCTCTTTTTAATGCTTTTGCGACTGAATTTGCCAAAGAAGTCTTACCAACACCTGGAGGTCCAACTAAACACAAGATAACTTTTGCACCATCTCTATCTTTAATTTTGCGTTTTTCTAAAAGCTCTTTTACTGCAAAATATTCTTCAATACGTTCTTTTGGTTTTTCTAATGCATAATGATCGCTGTTAAGCTGTAAAGACACATCTTTTAGATTAAGCTTTTTCTTTGAAGAGTGTTCAAAAGGTATGTCTAAAACCGTTTCTATGTAAGTTTGCACCATAGAGGCTTCTGAGTTATCTTGATGAATTCTTTCATATTTTTGAATTTGTTTTTTGATTTCTTTATAAGCTTCTTCATACATAAAAGCTTTTTTCTTTTCTAATTTTTTATTATATTCTTCTACTTCGCTTTCTTTTTGTATATCACTTCCAAGCTCTCTTTGAATTTGCTTGAGCTGTTCTTTTAGGAAATATTCTTTATTGACTTTATCTATTTTAGAATGAACTTTGTTTTTGATTTCTTTTTGAATTTTATTTGCTTCAATTTCTTTAGCTAAATAATCAATTAAATTTAAAAGCTTGGTTTCTAAATTAGTTTCGATGAAAAATTCATACGCTTGTTGTTTTTTGATTTTAATGGAATTTAGTATTAAATCACAAATTCTACCAGGCTCGACATCTTCTTCTATGGTTCTTAAAAGATCGGGTGGAAAATAATGACTCACAGTAGATAAAGCTTTAGCTTTTTCTCTTACTACTTCGATGATTGCTTCTTTTTTTGTGCTGCATAATGGTTCTTGGTGGATTAAATCAACTAGAGCAAGTAAGGGGTCATCTGAAATTTTTTCAACTATCTTAGCTTTGGCATAACCTTGAAATAAAATTTTAATTCTACCATCAGGCAATGGAACTTTTCTCATAATGGTTCCAATAACCCCACAATCATAAATTTCATCAAAACCACGTCCACCTTCAATCTTAGATGGTGCTACAAAAATCATGCTTTCATTTTGTAAAGCAGTATCTAAGGCTTTGATATTTTGCATATCATTTAAAAAAATTGGTGTTATCATAAAAGGGTATAAAAAAAGCTCATCTTCCACAAGAACAGGAAGTTTTGTTGGATAGTTTTGAGTATTTTCTAATTTCATTACATTATACCTTCTTCAAATATTTTTCTATACCATGGAAGTTCTGGTTTAATCATATCGATTTTATTAAAATCGGAATTTTCTATTTTTTGCTTATAAATCTCATAGCTTTGCTCTCTATTTTTTTTATGATATAACTCTGCTATGCTGGTATCAAGATAAAAAACTGCAAGATTAAATTTAGTAAGCATGGTGTCAATTAAATCATTATATTGCACATTAGGATAGCTTTGATTGTATTCTTTGATTTCTTCTATTGTTTTTAACATTAGTGCTTGATTACGATTTGGAACAGCAAAAGAGTCAAATTTGGCTTTGATTTTTAAATATCTTATATAAGCTACATTTTGTGAATCACCAAATTTATTTAAGTATTCATCAAGATAAAAATTTGCCATTTCATACTCTTCTTCACTAATGTGAGCTTGAGCCAATATAAGCAAAGTCTGTTCTAATAATGGATCAGCTATATGTTCAGCTGCCATTGAAGTATAATGTTTATCAGCTGCTTCAAGATTTTTTTCTTGTAAATCTTTTATAATTTGTTGATACCATTCCATAGAGCTTAGATTATATAAATCTTCAGCTTTTTTTGAGCTACATGCTCCTAAAAATAAACCTGCGATAATAAGCGAAAAAATAAAAAGTTTTTTCATGATGTTACCTTATAAATTTATATAGTTTATAATTATAGTGTTTTTATGTTTATGAAAATGTTAATTTTTAAATTAAAATTATAATCAAAAAGTTTTAATTAGCACAATTGAAAAAGTTGGAACTAAAATTGCTTTATGAGTTGTAATTTCTTAGTCAATAGATTTTAGGAGGCAAAATGAACTTAGAAGTTAAATGTCCTATTTTGGGGTTTGAAGATACCAAAAATATGAACTTTTACAAAATAGATGAAGTTTTTTATAGACTTAAAAGCCTTGATGGTAAAGATTTTTCTTTTGTAATGATTGATCCTTATATGATCCGTCCTGATTATGATTTTGAAGTACCTGATTATTATCAAGAATTATTAGCTTTAAATGAACAAACTAATTTTGGTGTATTTGTTATAGTGGCTATTAATGAGCCATTAGAAGAATCTACTGTGAATTTTTTAGCACCTGTTGTGATGAATTATGATAATAATTCTTTAGTGCAAGTGATTTTAGATACAAGTAAATATCCTAATTATTTTCAATCTGAAAAGATTTCAGCTTTTATTAAACAAACAAAATAATGTCTGAAATTTATATTTTAGGAAATGGTGCTATGGCAAGTGCTATAGCTAAAGGTTTAAAAGATACTTATAAAGTAGTTATTGTTGCTAGAGATTTAAAAAAAGCTAGTAGTTTAAATTTAGAAGTTTTATCTTATGAAGAATTTGATTTAGAAGATAAAAATGTTATTTTAGCATTTAAACCTTATGCTTTAGAAGAAGTAGCTGTTAAATTAAAAGGCAAGGCAAGATGGCTTATTTCAGTTTTAGCAAATACTACTTTTGAGCAACTTCATTGTGTTAATGCGCAAAATTATATAAAAATCATGCCAAATACAGCAGCTGAATTTAAAGCCTCAGCGACTGCGTATTTGATGGAAAATGATTCATATAAAGATGAAATTTTATCTTTGTTAAATACTTTTGGTAAAGCCATAAGTTTGCAAAATGAAAAAGAATTTGATGTGGCTATGGTTTTAAGTGGGTGTGCTCCTGCGTTTTTGGCTTTGGTAGCAGAAAGTTTAGCAAATGCAGGTGTTAAAAATGGTTTAAAAAATGAGCTTAGCTATGAGCTTACTCGCGCTTGTTTTGAAAGCTTTAGTGCTTTGTTTAACCATACACATCCTGCTATTATCAAAGAAAAAATTTGTTCTCCAGCAGGGGTAACTATAAGAGGAGTTGAGGCTTTAGAAAAAAGAGCTTTGCGCGGTACTTTTTTTGAAGCTTTTAATGCAAGTTTAAACAAATGAAGCAAGCTTTTAGTCTCCTAGAGCTTGCTTTTTGTATTGTAATTTTATCTTTTGTTTTTGGATCTTATTATCTTATATTTGCAAATAAATCTTTAAATGTTATATGGCAAAATCAAATCCTTTTTAATGAAGAAAAAGAGTTATTTATGCAAAATCCTTCATATAAAGCAAAAGAAGTAAATATAAATACTTATAACTTTTTAGAATACACTAGTGATGAGTTTAAACTCAAATCTTTAAAAGTAAAAGATTTATCCTATAAAGAAGCTTTTATAGATGAAAAAAGCTTTTAGTTTATTAGAGCTTGCGCTAAGCATTGTTATCTTGGGTGTATTGATTGCTATCTTAAGCAATCCGGCTATACATCTTTATAATCATAGTTATAAAATTAAAAATTCCAACACAGTATTTTTAAATTTAAACCAAACTTTGCTTAGTATGGAAAAAATTTATCACTCTTGTTTAAATGCGACATTGACAAGTAGTTCTTTTGAGTGCTATATGAGTGCAAATGATGATATTTTTTATGATTTATCATTAAAAAAATTAAACTTTAGTGGCATTATTTTAGAAAACAATGAAAGTTTTTTTAGTCCAAAAAGCAATTTACATTTTATAGAAAATGAAAGTTCTAAAGGAATTTTAAGTAATTATAAAGATATGCATAGTGAAAAAAAGTTAAAAATATATGCTAATGATTATATGTATTTTTATGATATACAAAATTCAAAAATTTATAAAGCACTAGTTAGTGATAGAGAGAAAATCCATTTTAATAGTGAGAAATTTAGTGGATTTTATACTATTTTATATGCTTATGTTAGAGTATATTTAGAAAATGAAAATATTTATATGCAAATAGATGATTTAAATCATAACAAACGATCTTTTTTACTAGCTCAAAATATTTCAAGGCTTATTTTCAAGCAAGATGATAAGACGCTAAAAGTTCTAATATGCGATAAAAGTCAAAATGAATGTTTATCAAAGTGGATGTTTTTATGAAAAAATCGTTTGCTATGGTTTATACAATATCTTTTATTTTATTTATCTCTTTTGTTATGGCATTTGTAATAAAAATTTCTTCATATTCTCCAAGAATTATGAAAGATTTAACTCTTTATACCCAAGGGAAGATTTTACTTCATGATGCAAAAGAGCTTTCTAAATATTTTTTATATCAAGCCTATTTAGAGGGTAAAGAATGCTTAAATGAATATAATTTTGAATATAATAATATAAAAATACGAATTGATTATGCCTATCCTTTGGGTGAGTGTAAAGGATATAAATTGATAGCAAATGATGCTAATGCAAAAAGCATTATAGCGGTAAATATTAGCGTGTTATTAAATGACAATAAAGCAGTAAATGAAGAAGTGTTTTTACAAAAAAGTTTTTTTGTTTATCCTAAATTAGATTGAATGTAAGTTTGAATTCCAATGGCTATCATTTTTACTCCCATAGCCATAATAAAAACTAAAGCAATACGTGAAAAAACATAAAGCACAAGTTTTCCTATGACTTTTTCAATGGTAGCTGAAAAGTGGAATAAAACAAAAATAAAAGCAAAGGTAAGTAGTACAGAAGCTATAGCTATAGCTAAATTTTGATCTTCTGAAATAACCACTATCGTTGAAAGTGTTCCAGGACCTACTAGCATAGGAAATGCCATTGGGACTATACTTTTTTTCAATAATTCTTTATGACTTAATCCTTGATAATGTTGAAATTGAGAACTTGATGGAGTAAAAAGTAAGTTTTTAGTGCTCATAATGATTAAAATCAAACCACCTGCAACTCGTAAATCATTAATATCTATTTTAAATAAATATTTCATGATAAATGGCCCAGAAAGTAAAAAAACTAAAACAATACAAAATGCAGTATAAATGATATTTCTAAAAAGTTTTTTTCTTGTATCAGCATCTAAGCCCTCAGTCATTGCGAGAAATTGAGGAAGATTTCCAAAAGGATTTAAAACTGCTATAATAGCAACAGAAGCAAGTAAGATAACATAAATTTCAGATTCTATATCTGAAAACATAAAACAACCTTTTATTTTCCCAAGCTAAAAAGCTTGGGTTTGATTTAATAATTATAGTCCCTCAAAAGGATTAGTAACAACTTCTTTTCTATCTACGATGTAAGGGATAAGTGCTACATGTCTTGCGCGTTTAATAGCAACTTCAACCATTTCTTGGTGTTTTTTGCTAGTGCCTGTTAAACGGCGTGGCATAATTTTAAATCTTTCTGATAAAGCATGTTTTAATAATGCTGTATCTTTATAGTCAATGAAATCAACTTTAGCTTCAGTATATTTGCAATATTTACGTGAATATTTTCTTTTTTCTGCCATGATTTTTTCCTTTAAAATGGTAATTCTGTATCATCATCATATTTATCAATATCAATTTCCTTCATAGGGGGTTCTTTTTGAGGATTTTGATAAGTATTAGATGGGTTTGTTCTAGTTTGTACTTGAGCATAAGGATCAAAACTTTGTTGTTGGTTAAAATTTTGATTATAACCATAATTTTGATTGTCAAAATTGTTTTGTTGGTTATTTTGCACAGTTGAACCTAACATTTCTAAATTCTCAACTTGAATACTGTGTTTTGATCTATTTTGTCCATTTTGATCGCTCCACTGCTCAAATCTCAAACGACCTTCAATTAAAACTTTACTACCTTTGTTAAGGTATTGATTAGCAATCTCTGCTGTTCTACCAAAAAAACTAATGTCGATAAAGCAGGTTTCTTCTCTTTTTTCTCCTGTATTTGTGCTAAATCTTCTTGTTACAGCTATAGCAGAAGAGCCTATCGCGCTACCTGATGGAGCATAGCGCATCTCTATATCCCTTGTAAGATTACCTACTAAAACGACTTTATTAAACATTAATTAGCCTTCTGTACTTTCACTAGCTTTGATTTCTTTTTTATTTTGTTTGATACCTTTGCTTAGTTTTTCCCAAGCCGCAATTTCTTTTTTATTTTCATATTTTACGATTAAAAATCTAATTACTTCTTCAGTGATTCTTAATACCCTTTCAAGCTCTGCTATTAAATTTGTAGGAGCTTTGAAATAAATCACAAAATAAGTTCCTCTTTCGTATTTTTTAATTTTGTACGCAAGTTTTCTTGTTCCCATTGGAACTACGCTTTCAATTTCTGCGCCATTTTTTGTAAGGACTTCTTTTACGAATTCCAACTTAGCACTTACTTCTTCTTCTGTAAGTGTCGGTTTTAATATGAATAAAACTTCATAATGTCTCATTTAATTTCTCCTTATGGATATAAAGCCTAAAATTTTTAGGCAAGGATTTGCATAAAATGCAAATTTTATTTTACCATAAGTTTTCTTAATTTAACTTTTCAATATGGAGCTAAGTTGTAAAAGTGTTGCGATTAAAAATTCTTTTTTTTCTATTTTAGAATTCTTTTTTAATTCATATTCGCAATTACAAAGTGTCAAAAAGATATGTTTATATTGTGATATTTTGATCATAAGAGCTTGTTTTTGAAGATTTTGTGCCACAGAAATAGGCGGGGCATAGCCTAAAATTTCTTTTAAGTCTAAATTTCCATAAATTTTAACATGTAATGCAATTTTAAAAAGTCTAGAAAAATTTGCATATAAGGCATTAATCAATGCTATTTCATTATAATTCTCTAAAATATTTTCAAGTTCGTTTCTTAAATCTTGTTTTTGCATTAATTTATCAAAAAAACTTTCAAAACTAATAGTACTTAAACTATAACAATGCTCTTGAATGATTTTTTCATCGATATTTAAACCATTAAATTTATTTAACTCATTAGCTGCTAAATATAAATTTTCATTAAAATTATAAAAAAGAGTATAAAGGGCATTTTGAGTGATGTTAATATTTAACTCTTTAGCTTTTAAAGCTAGTAATTCCATGCCCTCCTTAGCTGAATTTACCTTATAAAATCTACAAAAATTATTAGCAAAAATCTTCTCCGCTTCACTTTGTTTGGAGCTTTCATCATAAATTTCAAGTAAAAAATAATTATCTTGCGAATTTTGACAAAGCTGTAAAAGTTGCTTGAGCTCTTTACTTGAGATTTTCTTTTGAGTTTTGATTTCTAGCAGTTTTCTCTCGCTAAATAAGGAAGCACTAGATAAATAATCATAAGCTTGCTTAAAATCATATTCTTCAAAATAAAATCTTAAACTCTCATCAAAAGAGTATTTGTCTTTAATAAATTTAGCATAAAGTTCTATTTGGAAATTATCCGCACCATAAAGCAAGAAATAATTAGGAAAACTATTACCATTAAGCAAGCTTTGGAGTTGATTTTTATACATTTTGGTTTCTTTCTAAGCTAAAATGCTTGGTGATTTTGCCAAAAATTTTAGCACTAACAATATCTACTTCAGTGATTTCTACTTCTACATTTTCTAATAAATTTGCCCTTGAACCTATGATGGTAATCAAAGCTCCTTTAATTTCATCATTTAATTTTACTTGCAATGAACTTTGATTTTCTACTACCAAAGCCTTAAATCTTTTTCCTATATTTTCTTTTGCCCATCTTGCAAATTTTCTATCCATGAAATGCCAAGCAACTTTATCTGCCTCTCTTTCTAGTAAGCTTAATTCCTCACAAGTGCTTTGTATATTTAAAAGCAAATAATTAAACATTTTTTCATCATTGTTGATTTTGGCTTTTAAAAGTCTATGTAAAATAAGATCAGAATATCTTCTAATAGGGCTTGTAAAATGGGTATATTTATCAAAACCCAAGCCAAAATGTCCCGCATTTTCACTAGAATATTCTGCCTTTTTTTGCGCTTTGATGATGAGCTTATCTACTTCTTCTCTTATATTTAGCTCATTTGCTAAGACTTGAATGTCTTTAAATAATTCTATGACATTATTTTTAGGATTGATATCTATACTAAGTGTTGAAAGATCAGCTAGCAATTGATCTATTTTTTTATAATCAGGACTTAAGTGATTTCTAAAAACTCCTATATCAATGAGTTTTGCTGCAGCTTTATTAGCTAAAAGCATGCAATCTTCGATTAAATTATGTGAGGCTGTGTCATTTTCAAGGCGTGTTTTTATGAGTTTGTTATTTTCATCTAAAGTCATTCTTAGCTCTTGGGTTTTAAACTCACAAGCATTTTTTAGACGTTTTTTACGTAAATTTTGAGTGATTTTAAAAACTTCATAAAGCCAATTAATCGCACCTAAATCTTCTTGCGTTTGTAAATACTCATCAACTTCATCATAATTAAAACGGCGTTTTGAGTTGATAATAGCCTCAAAAAGCTCTTCTTTAATCACTTCATTGTTTTGATCTAAACTTATTTTAAAACAAAATGCTAACCTATCTTCATTAGGTTTTAGTGAGCAAATATTTTCACTCAAAGCTCTTGGCAACATAGGTATGGCAATATGAGGAAAATAAATCGAAAAGCCTCTTGATCTTGCTTCTTTATCAATGGCGCTATAAGCATGCACATAAGCACTTACATCAGCTATGGCTATATAAATGGCATGTTCATTTTTATCATAATAAATTGCATCATCAAAATCTTTTGCATCAATTGGATCAATGGTGCAAAAATTTAAATTTCTAAGATCTTTTCTTGATGGATACATACTTACATCAACTTTATCTCCATAAGCTTTTGCTTCATTTTCACATAAATTATCAAAAATTGCATTTTTATTAAAAAGTGCTAAGGAAATTTTTTCATCCACAAAATCATCATCAATATGCCCTATCACTTCGGTGATATTATTATCATGATTTTCTATTTTTAAAATAGTTCCTAAAGGCAGGGCTTTTAAAGATTTTTGAGAGGCTTTTAAGGCACATGTAAGCCCTGTTTGAATATTTACTCCAAGGACTGCTTCGCCGTATTTTTTAGTCATAACCAAAGATGTTTCATGGGCTCTTTTAAGTATTAAAATAACTTTAGCACTTGGACGCTTTTTTTTAAGAGGGAGTAATTTTGCCACAACTATATCAGCATAATTTGCTCCTTTTAAATTTTTATTTTCTATGAGCAAATCACGCTTAAAAGCAGGATCAAAACTTTCTAAAAATCCCGTTCCATTAACAGAAATATCAATCTTACCAAAAGTAAAGCCATCTTTTAAATAGTATTTGTTTTTATAAAATTTAATAATATCACAAGTTAATAATTCTCTAATGATTTGCTTGTTTTTATTGGTAATTTCATTAGCATTTAGACCATAACTTAGTTGATTAAATAATTCTTTCATAAGACTCTTTATAGTAATTTTTCAAAACTTAAATTTTATCATAAAAGGATTAAATTTATATTTTTTAGTTATAATCTTTGCTTTAATTTTAATTTTAGGAGTGCATAATGGCTGTATCAATTTATTATGATAAAGATTGTGATATTAATTTAATAAAATCAAAAAAAGTAGCTATTATAGGTTTTGGCTCTCAAGGTCATGCTCATGCTATGAATTTAAGAGATAGTGGTGTAGAAGTGATCATAGGCTTAAAAGAGGGCGGACAAAGTTGGGCAAAAGCTCAAAAAGCAAATTTTATAGTAAAAAGCGTAAAAGAAGCTACTAAAGAAGCAGATTTGATTATGATTTTAGCTCCTGATGAAATTCAAAGTGAAATTTTTAATGAAGAAATTAAACCTGAATTAAAGGCAGGTAAAACTCTAGCATTTGCACATGGATTTAATATCCATTATGGACAGATTGTTGCTCCAAAAGGCATAGATGTGATTATGATAGCTCCTAAAGCTCCTGGTCATACTGTAAGACATGAATTTAGTATAGGTGGGGGTACTCCTTGTTTAATTGCTATTCACCAAGATGAGAGTAAAAATGCTAAAAATTTAGCTTTAAGTTATGCTAGTGCTATAGGTGGTGGTAGAACAGGTATTATAGAAACGACTTTTAAAGCTGAAACTGAAACAGATTTATTTGGTGAGCAAGCAGTGCTTTGTGGAGGACTTAGTGCTTTAATCCAAGCTGGTTTTGAAACCTTAGTTGAAGCAGGATATGAGCCTGAAATGGCGTATTTTGAGTGTTTACATGAAATGAAATTAATTGTAGATTTGATTTATCAAGGTGGTATTGCTGATATGAGATATTCTGTTTCTAATACAGCTGAATATGGAGATTATATCACAGGACCTAAGATTATTACCAAAGAAACTAAAGAGGCTATGAAAGGTGTTTTAAAAGATATACAAAATGGAAGTTTTGCTAAAGATTTTATCTTAGAAAGAAGAGCAAATTTTGCAAGAATGCACGCAGAGCGTAAATTAATGAATGATTCTTTGATAGAAAAAACAGGACGCGAACTTCGCGCTATGATGCCTTGGATTAGCGCTAAAAAATTAGTTGATAAAGATAAAAACTAATTTGAAAACTATAAATAAAAAATACAAAGTGCTTCTAGCACTTTGTCTTATTGTGTTTGGAATTTTTCTTTTTGCATTTGGAGCTTTGTTTTTAAAAAAAGAAGAAAATAAAACCTTAGACTATAATCAAACCATAGTTAAAAAAGAACCATTACCACCTACAAAAGAGCAAGAAAATAATTTTAGTTTTAATGATATAAATTTGACTTTAGAAAATGAAAAATTAGAATTTTTAGATAAAAATATTAGTGAAATTTTAAATTTAAACCCTGTAAATACAGAGTTAAATCAAACTAAAGAGGATAATCAAACTTTAATTTTAGAAGTAATAGATCAAAATACAAGTAAAGAATTAATCAATAAAGAGCAAAATATATCAGATAAAAACGAGAATAATAAAACTCAAATCCTAGTGCAAAAAAATAGCAAACCTCGTCTAGCAATTATTATAGATGATATGGCAAGTCACACTCATGTAGATATGCTTAAAAAAACAAATTTAAAATTAATCCCATCTTTTTTTCCACCTGATAAACGCCATCCTTATACAGCTGAGTTCGCAAAGGATTTTGACTTTTTTATGGTGCATTTGCCCCTTGCTGCTATAAAATATGACAAGGCAGAATTAAACACTTTACACCCTAGCGATGATATGCAAAAAATAAGCAAACGCGTAGCTTTTGTAAAAGAGCAATTTCCAAAAGTAAAATTTATTAACAACCACACAGGAAGTTTATTTACTGCAAATAAGCAGGCTATGGAAAAATTATTTAGCGCCTTTAAACAAAATGATTTTATTTTTGTAGATTCAAGAACTATAGGAAATTCTAAAGCTAAAATTTTAGTAAGTCATTTTGAACAACCTTATATAGCTAGAGATGTTTTTTTGGATAATGAAGATGATATAGCATATATTAAAAACCAACTCAGACAAGCAGTAGAAGAGGCAAAAAAGAAAGGTTTTGCTATTGCTATTGGTCATCCAAGAGAAAAGACTTTTAAGGCTTTGGTGCAAAGTAAAGATTTGTTAAATTCAGTTGAGCTTGTGTATTTAAATGAAATTTATTGAGAATATTGAAGATTTTAAAAATCTTTTAAATCCGCCTTCAAAGATTTATTATAAAGGCAATTTAGAGCTTTTAAATGCTAGAAAAGTGGCTGTTGTAGGTTCTAGAAAAATGAGTGTTTATACTAAAAATTGTCTTGTTGAATTGGTGACTTTGCTAAAAAAAGCTAAGGTTTGTGTAGTAAGTGGCGGGGCTTTGGGAGTGGATATCCAAGCAGCTAAAATAGCTTATCCTCAAACCATAGCTATATTTGCTAATGGGCTTGATGAGATTTATCCAAAAGCAAACACAAATGAAATTTTAAATATTTATGAAAATGCTTTGGCTTTAAGTGAAAATGAAGGTAATTACAAGGCAAAACCTTATGATTTTTTATTAAGAAATAGACTTATTATTGCCTTAAGTGAGGTTGTTATAATAGCTCAAGCTGATTTAAAAAGTGGTTCTATGCAAAGTGCAAGACTTGCTTTAAGTATGAATAAACCTATATATGTATTACCTCATAGGAAAAATGAAAGCGAAGGAACAAATTTGCTTTTAGCCACAAAAAAGGCAAAATTAATTCATGATTTTGATGAATTTGTAAAAATGTTTGGAGAGCCTTATCAAGAGCAAAGCGAAGATGATTTATTAAGTTTTTTAAAGCATGAAGATGATTTAGAAAAAGTTTTAAAAAAATTTGGCGATAGAGTTTATGAGTATGAACTTGAGGGTTTGGTAGAAATATCTGGAGTAAAAATAAGAGCTTGCTTATGAAAACTTTAGCATTAGATATAGGTTTAAAACGTATTGGTGTTGCACTGTGTATTAATAAAAGTATAGCTATGCCACTTGAAGCTATTATTAGAAAAAATCGCAATCAAGCAGCAAATGAGGTAAAAAAATATATCAAAGAGTATGATATCAATATTTTAGTAGTAGGAATTCCTTTAGGTGGATCTAGTGAAGATGAAATGCGAAAAAGGATAGAACATTTCATATCTTTACTTGATTTTGACAAAGAAATTTTTTTTGTTGATGAGAGTTTTAGTTCTAAAAATGCACAAGAGCTTGGCATGGTAAATTTAAAGAAAAAAGATGGCAAACTTGATTCATTAGCTGCGTATTTATTTTTAAAGGATTTTTATGGCCTTACTTGATTTAAATACAGCTTTAGATGAAATTTATACAAAAGAACAAAAAGAACAAATCCTTCGAAGTTTTAATCAAGAAAAATATGTCAATATTTTTAGAAATTCCTTGCTTATTGATAATGAAAAACTAGAAGAAATTTTAAATAATGAAAATATAAAATTTGAAAAAATTGATCTGAATTGTTATAAAATTCCAAGTATTTTCAAAAGCAAATTAAGTTCACTGAAAGCTTTTGATGAGGGTAAGTTTTATATACAAAATTATTCTTCATACTTGTGCGCTAAAACTTTGGGTGTTAAAGCTGGTGAGAGTGTGCTAGATATGTGTGCAGCTCCTGGTGGAAAAAGCTTAAATTTAGCTAATTTTATGCAAAATGAGGGTTATTTAGCAAGTTGTGAATTATCTAAAACACGTTTTTTTACCTTAAAAAAAACTATGGAAAATTATCAAGTTAAAATTGTAAAATGCTTCTTAAAAGACGCACGTACTATAGGTAAAGCTTGTCCTTTGAAATTTGATAAAATTTTACTTGATGCACCTTGCTCAACTTTTGCAAAAATGGGTTTTGAAATACAAAAAAATACAAAAGAAATTAAGCAGATAGCAAATTTACAAAAAAAGCTTTTGCATTCAGCATTACTAGCTTTAAAACATGGTGGAGAATTAGTGTATAGCACTTGTACATTTTTAAGAGAAGAAAATGAAGCAGTTTTAGAAAATGCATTAAGAAATGAAAATTTTAAATTAGAATTGCTTGATTTTGATTTAGCTAATGTTAATTTTATTTACTCAAAAAGTGATGAATTTGATTTATCATTTGCCAAAAGAGTTTTGCCAGATGACTATGCAGATGGGTTTTTTATAGCAAAAGTGAAAAAACTTTAAAAATCAATAAATTTAAATGTGAAAAATATTTTTATTCATAAAACTTAAAGTGCTATTTTTAGGTGCTTAGAAGCTAAAATCACATTGTGAAACTCTTGTGAATAAAATATCAAAATTTTGAAAGCTTAAATTAAAGTAGTAGTAAATAAATATAATAAAAAATATATAAAGATAAATAAGCACGAGGCTTATTTATCTCTTAAGTTTAATTCGCTGATTAATTTAGTGTAAGCTTGATAATCTTTTCTTTTTAGATAAGATAAAAGTCTTTTTCTTTGACCAACAAGCTTTAAAAGACCTAAACGAGAAGAAAAATCTTTTTTGTAGATTTTTAAGTGTTCTGTTAAATCTGAAATTCTTGCACTTAAAAGTGCGATTTGAACTTCTGGAGAACCTGTATCTCCTTCTTTTCTAGCAAATTTTGCAACTATTTCTGCTTTTTTAGCCGAATCTAAAGCCATAATAGACCTCCTGAGCGGTATTTAAAATAAAAAGTGCAATTATAACTAAAAAAACAAAAAAAATGCTGAAATTTAAAAAATAAGAAATTTAATATTTAACAACACATATTTTTGATATAATTAAAATTTTTATTTAAAGTTAAAAATAGATATTGTTTATTAATATTTCAATGAAAAGGAAAAAAGTGTTATTTACCAAAGCTAGCGAATATGCTTTATTGTCTTTAATTCATATAGCGAAATCCCAAGAACCACAAGATGTAGATACTATGTCAAGTGTTTTAGATATACCAAAAAGTTTTTTAGCAAAAATTTTACAAGCACTTGCCAAAGACGCACTTTTGAAATCTTATAAGGGTGCTAAAGGTGGATTTATGCTTGTTAAAAAGCCAAGTGAATATACTTTAAAAGAAATTATTAATAGTGTAGAGAAAAAATCTATTAATGTTTTTGAGTGTAGCAATGGAATTTGTCCTTCTCAAAAAGAAGATAATTGTAAAATTATGCCTATTTTGGTGAAACTTCAAAATAAAATCGATGATTTTTTAGTTTCTATTACTTTAGAGGATATTATTCAAAATAATGGCTAAAAGAGATATTTTTAGCTTAGTGTTGCCTTGGGTTGCTCCACTTGTTGCACCTATTTTAAAGGCAAAAAGCTTAACTATAGTAGCTGTAATTATTGCAATTTTAGCTATTATTATAGTACCTTTACCAAGTATAGTTTTAGACTTTTTTCTTGCTTTAAGTATAGCAATTTCGGTTTTAATTATTTTAATTTCTTTATATATACCAAAACCTACGGATTTAACAACTTTTCCAACTATGATTTTAATTATCACGCTTTTTAGACTTTCACTTAATATAGCTACAACGCGTATGATTTTGAGTGAGGGTCATCAAGGACCAGCTGCTGTTAGTGATATAGTGGCAAGTTTTGGTGAATTTGTTGTTGGCGGTAATTATGTTATAGGTATGGTTGTTTTTTGTATTTTGGTTTTGATTAATTTTATGGTTGTAACTAAAGGTAGTACAAGGGTTTCTGAGGTTCAAGCAAGATTTACTCTTGATGCAATGCCAGGTAAACAAATGGCTATTGATGCGGATTTAAATGCAGGTTTGATTGATGAAAAAACTGCACGTGCAAGACGTCAAGAAATCATAGCTGAGGCAAATTTTTATGGAGCAATGGATGGTTCTTCTAAATTTATAAAAGGAGACGCTGTTGCTGGGATTATCATTACTATTGTAAATTTAATTGGTGGCTTTATGATAGGTTATTTTCAGCATGATATGGAGCTTGGAGAATGTGCCTCAACTTATACTATATTAACAATAGGTGATGGACTTGTTTCTCAAATTCCTGGACTTATAACTTCAACAGCAACTGCTATCATTATCACGCGTGCTAGTAAAGATGAGGATAATTTTGCTGAAGGTTCTATTAATCAGCTTTTGGGAGAATATAAAACACTACTAATTGTAGGTTTTGTTTTATTTATTTTTGCTTTAGTACCTGGTTTACCACATTTTTCTTTGGGTTTTATGGCTTTAGTATTTTTGGGTCTTGGTTATATGATAAAGCAAGTGCAAGAGGGTAAAATTCAAATCAACGCAATTTCGGCTAAAAAATCCCAAGAAGCTGATGAGCAAGAGCAAGCTAAACCTCAAAAACGCAGCGAAGAAGAAATTTTAAGAGAAGAAGAAAATAAAATCACAGATATTTTAAAATTAGAAATTTTAGAATTAGAATTAGGCTATGGACTTATTAAGTTAGCAGAAAGTGAATTAACAGAGCGTATTAGATCAACAAGACGCAATATAGCTCAAAGTTTAGGCTTTTTAATGCCAAAAATTAGAATTAGAGATAATTTACAATTAAAGCCTAATGAATATACTTTTAAACTCAAAGGTGTGGGTATAGCTAGTGCTGAAATTTATCCTGATAAATATCTAGCTATGGATAGTGGTTTTATAACTGAACCTATCGAAGGTATAGCTACTAAAGAACCTGCTTTTAATTCTGATGCTTTGTGGATAGAATCATCTTTAAAAGATGAGGCAACGTTAAATGGTTATATTGTAATTGATCCAGCAAGTGTGATTTCAACCCATATGAGTGAGCTTATAAAAGCTAATGCTTCAGAGCTTTTAACTAAACAAGAGGTTCAAAATTTATTGGATAAAATTAAAAATGATTATCCTATCGTGGTAGATGATTGTTTAAGAGTTGCTAGTATAGGTTTAATCCAAAAAGTTTTAAAAGCTTTACTTAAAGAACATATTCCTATTAAAGATATGCTTACAATTTTAGAATCAATTAGTGATATAGCTGAAGTAAGTAAGAGTTTGGATATGATTATTGAGCATGTAAGGGCTTCTTTAGCAAGAGCAATTACAAATTTATATGTGGATGAAAAAGGACAAATTAGCTTTTATATTTTTGATGCTGCTGCGGCTGCAAAATTAATGGAGCATGTGCAGTTTAAAGATGGTTCGTATCATTTAATGATAAATGTAGCTCAAACCGGCGCTTTAGTAGAAGCTTTAAAAGCTGAACTTACAAGTGTGGCAAATACAAGAATTAAACCTTTCTTGCTTTGTGTTGAGCCACAACTTAGAAAATTTATCGCTGATATTTGTTCTAATTTTGGTATTAATATTACGGTTTTAAGTTTTGCTGAGATTGCAGAAAATACCAAATTTGAAACAGAAGGCATCATAAAAGTTGATAATTTATAAAGGAAAAATATGAAAATTTATCATCTTTCACATACCGATTTAGATGGTTATGCTTGTCAGTATGTGCTAGATTTTTATTTTAAGAATTGTTATTTTTATAATTCTAATTATGGTAAAGAGATTAATGAAAATTTTAATGTGATTTTTAAAAATATAGAGGAAGATTTAAAGCAAAATCCTAATGAAGAATTTGTGATTTTAATCACGGATTTAAATTTAACTTTAAGTCAATGTGAAGATTTTCAAAAAGCTATAGAAGGTAAAAAAATCAAACTTTTACTTTTAGATCATCATCAAAGTGGCTTAGAATGTATGCAAAAATATCCTTGGTATTTTTTAGATGATAAAAGATGTGCCACTAAGATTGTTTATGATTTTTTTAGTAAATGTTATGGTGAAAATAAGGCTTTGTCAGAATTTGTAGATGTGGTAAATGCAGTAGATATTTGGTTGAGTGAAGATGAGAATTTTGAACTTGGAAAAGTACTGCTTGGTATGGTTTCTGGAGCAAAAGAAATCAATAGGGTAATGTTTGCACAAGAAAATATCAAATATCTTTTTTATCTTTTTGATGTTTGTAGAAAATACATTCATCAAAAAAATGCTCATATTAATTTAGATGATGATTTGCATGGCTTAAAAAAATCTTTTTTTAAAAAAGAAAATGATGATACCTTAAGCAATTTAATTTCAAAATTTGTGGTAGAAAGACTAAGTGTAAATAAAGAAAAATTTAGTGTATTTTATAAAGGAAGTAAAGGTTTATTAACTTCAAATATAGGCAATACTTCCGTAATTGGAAATGATTTTTTAATGCAAAATCCTGATTTTGATTTTTTTGTTGATCTTAGTTCGAGAAAAACCTTAAGTTTTAGAGCAAATAATAAAATCGATGTGAGTTTGATGGCTAAAAGTTTGGTCAATGGGGGAGGGCATAAAAATGCTAGCGGTGGATTGTTTGCTGCGTATAAAGATAGCTCTAATTATGATTTCATAAAAGCACAATTTGTAGATTTAATTAAAAGCAAAGAATTAAAGGAAAATAATGAAAACAAATCATGATTTTAAAGAAGAAATAGAAAATTTACAATATGAATTAAGCATAGTTTTAGAGGCAATGCTTTTGTTTGCTGGGGTAAAAAGAGCAAAATTAGAAAAAGCAATTGGACTTTATATTGATTGTATTGATGAGGTTTGTCAAAATACTCAAAAAGAAGGAGTTGATGAGATCTTAGAAGTAGTAGAGTACTTAAAAAATCATCATAAAGATTTATTTGAATGAAAATTTTATTATTGCTTTTTGCGGGAATTTTTTCTTATGCAAATATTTATGAGGATCTAAGTGATTTTGCTTACAATAAACAAAACACGCTAAATTTAAGCTCAAGTCAAGCTTTATTTTTAGAATACAAACAAAACAAACAAGCTTGTGTGGATATAGTGCTTGCTAAAAATAAGGCTTTCGTGGTTAAAATTTATCCACTGTGTGAAAATTTAAATGAAAAAAGTCTAAATGAATACTTAAATACGCAATTTATAAGTTTATATGCTAAAGATTTATCAAAACTAAGAAAAGAAATTGCTGATATTAAAAATATTATGCGTGATTTTATGATTTATTATACCTTACATAAATCTTTCGCAAATGAAATTAAGAAAATGAGTAAAAATGATAAATTACAAGCATATAAACTAGATGAGAAAAAAGGTGGAAAAATTCTTTATAAGGTTAATAATCAAGCTTGTGTAGTTTTTGATTTGTATTTAGATGAAAATTTGCAAGCTAGTATGCAAGTAAGCGGAATGGAAAATTTGGATAAAACTTGCATGGAGTTAATCTCATCCCCTGATTTTAAAGATTTATCCTTCACAAAAGAGGGTATGAGAAAATATAAATTAAAAAACTAATCTAAAAAATCTTAAATAATATAATTTTAAAATTCTACTCAAAGCCATTTTTTTTCTTTCTATATTGGAAAACACATAAGCTTCAAGATCTTGCTTTTCTCTTAAAGTAAGATTTTTCATTATTATAAACCTTTTAAAAAATATTGCTAGACGCAATTATATTATCTTTTCTTTTAAAAAAACTGAAAAAGAAATTTTTATATATTATATATAAATGGCTAAATAAACTTTAGTTATATAGACTAAATAATTTTAAATATTTTTATTTAAAAATAACTTGACATTATTATACTAAAGTTGTATAATTATTTTGTCACTTAAAAACATTGAGTGCTAAAATAAAAAATAAGGTTTTATGGTGAAGTCTTATAGCAAAAAAGATTTAATTTTAAAAACCATCATTGAGACCTATCTAGAGGGTAATAATCCTGTAGGTTCTAATGAGTTAAATCATAAAGTTAGCATACCTGCTTCTACTATAAGAGTTTATTTTAAAAAATTAAGTGATGAAGGTGTATTAACACAACTTCATATTAGCAGTGGTCGCATACCAACTTTTAGTGCTATGAAAACTTATTGGTATGAGCAACTTTGCGAAAATGAGATTGTAATTAATGATCTTGCATTGTTAGAGTTTTTGCTTGATAAGTTTGAAATTTATACCTTAGTTTATGGTGGTGATGAGCTTATTTTACAAGATATTACTAAGGTTAATGATAAATTTATCATACTTGATTTTGGACAAAATGAGTTGGTTTTAAGATTTAGTCAAGATAGTTTAATTTTCTTACAAAGACTTATAGGACTTGATCTAAAAAGTATTGAAAATTTAGCTTTTAGAGTTGAGTTTAAAGAGTTATTGGAAAAAATAACTATGCTAAAAGAAGCTATGGTTTATTATAGATATAATGAGAGTAAAGCTTATCAAATTTATCAAAATGATGAATTTGCTAAGCTTTTATCTCCTCAAATTGGATTTTATTTTAATGATAAATTGCAATTTGATCCTTTATTTGAAGAGGGTTTTATGGGGTTAAAGCTTAAGAGTACATTTTTAGGTAAAGAATCTAATGTGGTTTTTGCCGGTAGTGTGTATTCTGATTTTAAAACAATGTTAAATATTATAAAGGAGGCTGCGTGAGCGAAGAAAAGCAAAATGAACAAATGCAAGAAGAAGCAGTGGAAAATTCAGAAAGTCAAAACAATGAATTAGAAAAACTTCAAGCAGAGTATAATGAGTTAAAAGATACTTATTTAAGAGCAAATGCTGAATTTGAAAATATCAAAAAAAGAATGGAAAAAGAAAAAATTTCAGCAACAATTTATGCAAATGAAAGTTTTGCAAAAGATTTGCTTGATGTAGTTGATGCATTAGAGGCGGCTATTAATGTAGAAGCTAATGATGAAATAAGTTTGAAAATCAAAGAAGGGGTTCAAAACACTTTAGACTTGCTTTTGAAAAAACTTGAAAAACATATGGTTAAAGTTATAGAAGCAAATGGTGAGTTTGATCCAAATTTGCATGAAGCGATGTTTCATGTTGAAAGCGCTGATCATGAAAGCAATCATATTGTCCAGCTTTTACAAAAGGGCTATATGATGAATGATAGAGTGATTAGATCAGCAAAAGTTAGTGTTGCAAAATAAAATTTAATAAAAAGGATAAAAAATGGCAAAAGTTATAGGTATAGATTTAGGTACAACAAATTCTTGTGTGAGTGTGTATGAAAGAGGTGAGAGTAAAGTTATCCCAAATAAAGAAGGTAAAAATACTACTCCTTCGGTAGTTGCTTTTACAGATAAAGGTGAAGTTTTAGTTGGAGATAGCGCTAAGCGTCAAGCGGTTACTAATCCTGAAAAAACTATTTATTCTATAAAAAGAATTATGGGTTTAATGATCAATGAAGAAGCAGCAAAAGAAGCTAAAAATCGCTTACCTTATCATATCACAGAGAGAAATGGGGCTTGTGCGATTGAAATAGCAGGTAAAATTTATACTCCACAAGAAATTTCAGCAAAAGTTTTAATGAAATTAAAAGAAGATGCAGAAGCTTTCTTGGGTGAGAAAGTAGAAGATGCGGTTATTACTGTTCCAGCGTATTTTAATGATGCACAAAGAAAAGCTACAAAAGAAGCAGGGCAAATTGCAGGATTAAATGTATTAAGAATTATCAATGAACCAACTGCAGCAGCTTTGGCGTATGGACTTGATAAAAAAGAAAGTGAAAAAATTGTAGTTTATGATTTAGGTGGTGGTACATTTGATGTTACTGTGCTTGAAACAGGTGATAATGTTGTAGAAGTTTTAGCAACCGGTGGTAATGCATTTTTAGGTGGCGATGATTTTGATAATAAGTTAATCGACTTTTTAGCAAATGAGTTTAAAGATGAAACAGGTATTGATCTTAAAAACGATGTAATGGCTTTACAAAGATTAAAAGAAGCAGCTGAAAATGCTAAAAAAGAATTAAGTTCAGCTAATGAAACTAATATTAATTTACCATTTATCACAGCTGATGCAAGTGGTCCAAAACACTTAACTAAAACTCTAACAAGAGCTAAATTTGAAAGTATGATTGATGGTTTAGTTGCTGAAACTATTAGCAAAATTAACGAAGTAGTAAAAGATGCAGGGCTTGATAAAAGCGAAGTAAAAGAAATCGTTATGGTGGGTGGTTCTACCCGTGTTCCACTGGTACAAGAAGAAGTTAAAAAAGCCTTTGGAAAAGAGCTTAATAAATCAGTAAATCCTGATGAAGTTGTTGCAATAGGTGCGGCAATTCAAGGTGCGGTTATTAAAGGTGATGTTAAAGATGTATTATTGCTTGATGTTACTCCGCTTTCTTTGGGTATTGAAACTTTAGGTGGTGTGATGACTAAAATCATTGAAAAAGGTACAACTATACCAACTAAAAAAGAACAAGTTTTCTCAACTGCTGAAGATAATCAAAGCGCAGTTACTATCAATGTTTTACAAGGTGAGAGAGAATTTAGCCGTGATAATAAATCTTTAGGAAATTTCAATCTTGAAGGAATTCCACCAGCGCCTCGCGGTATGCCACAAATTGAAGTAACTTTTGATATTGATGCAAATGGTATTTTAACAGTTAGTGCAAAAGATAAAGCTACAGGTAAAGCTCAAGAGATTAAAATCACAGGCTCAAGCGGACTAAGTGAAGAAGAAATCAACAATATGGTAAAAGATGCAGAGCTTCACAAAGAAGAAGATAGAAAACGCAAAGAAGCAGTAGAAGCTAGAAATGCCGCTGATAGTTTGGTGCATCAAGTAGAAAAATCTTTAAGTGAGCTTGGAGATAAAGTAGGCGATGATGATAAAGCAAATATTCAAAAAGCTTTAGATGAGTTAAAAGAGACATTGAAAAATGCTAATGCTTCTAAAGAAGAAATCGAAGGCAAAATGAAAGCTTTAAGTGAAGTTTCTCATAAATTAGCAGAAAATATGTATAAAAAAGAAGAACCAAACGCTCAAAAGAAAAAAGATGATGATGTAATTGATGCTGAAGTTGAGTAAAAATTAAACTAGAAGCCTTGTTGCTTCTAGTTTAATCAATATATTTTTTACAATCTTCCTTAAAATAATTTCTATTAAATCTTGCAAAATTATCATTATTTGGCACTTTATAACATTCAGTGAAATTTTTAGCCTTAAGAATTTTGATATAAAAACTAGGAATGGCTATGTTGTTTTTAATGCGTTTTGGCTTATCATCATAAAGTACTAAATTTAAGACTTCCAATTCTTTATTTTTCTTTGCTAAATATCTTTCTCTTTGTTCGATTTCATTCCAAATTTCTGCATTAATATCTTTTTTTTGCGGAGTGATATTGCTCATTAAAAAAGTACTAAGTTGGGCTTGTGGGGTTGCATTCATGGATTGATTTGGTACGACATGCCCTCTTGTATAACCACTTCTTAGATAATCCTCCCAATAAGTTCTGTATTTTTTAGGTATATTTGTATCTTCTTGAAATCTTGGGCGTTTTTTGATGTGCCCTTGATTTAAAATTTTAGCTTCTAGTTTATAAGCAATTGCCTTAGTGCCTTTATAATTATAATCATAACAATTAATATAATAATATTTATCCATCAATAAAGAGCATTCTTTAAAATATGACTTAAAACTAGGATGCAATTCATATTGAGTATAAGCAAAAGAGCTTAAAGCTAAGGCGCAAAGTGTTAAAACTTTTTTCATGCTAAAAGCTTTCTTACCATTTCATTAAGTCTTTTACCATCAACGCTTGCGCCAAAAGCTGCTTTAGCTTCTTTCATCAAAATACCTTGTTCTTTTAAAGAGCTAATTTGTAATTTATCTATAAGTTTTTTTAGCTCACTTTCTAATTCCTCATCGCTAAGTTGTTTTGGTAAATAAGCACTTAAAATAGCTACTTCTTGGAGTTCTTTTTGTGCTAAATCTTCTCTAGAGCCTTTAGAAAAAGCCAAAGCTGCTTCATTTCGTTTTTTAATCTCGCTTGCAATGATTTTGTATATTCTTTCATCACTAAGCGCAATTCTCTCATCAACTTCTATTTGTTTAAAGCTAGCATTAAGAGTTCTTAAAGTGTTTCTTTTAAAATCATCTTTATTACGCATAGCTTCTTTGATATCTTCTAAAATTTGATCTTTTAAACTCATTTTTTCTCCTTTAAAATTTGATATTTTTAAAATGTGCTATACACACACCTTCTCTAACACCATCATCAATCACAATGAGCTTTTGCTTATCAAATAAAGCAAAAAGTATCATTGAGCCTGCTATGAGGTATTTTTTTCTATTTTCTCCAAGATAAATTTTAGCTTTTTCTTGTTCTAAATTCCAAATTTTTAATGCAAAATCAAAAAAATCTTTACGTTTGAGTATTTTACCATTTACACTTTCTTCTAGGTAATCTTTGTATTTTATGTTTTGTTTATAAGCACAAAGTGTGGTGGGTACTCCTGAATTTAATATGAAAAAATTTCCTTTTAATTTTATATCTTTACTAAGATTAAATGCTTTTAAGGCAAGTTGTTTTAAATGCGTAGGATAGGGGCTTAGATGAAATTTTAATTTTTTATCTTTAATACGTGTAAGATTTTGCGGGTATTTTTTAAAAAATCTTACATAAGCACTTGGTTTTATGGCTTTAAAATGCATTCTTTCATAAAAACTAATAATTCCAAAATCATAACTTTTACTAAACTTTTCATTTGAAATTTCACAAGAAGCACCGCCTAAATCACAATAGTTTAAGTCTTTTCTAAAAAGTTTAAGAGCTTTAAGACGCTCTTGCATACCTAAAATGCTTAGTTTTGCTTCGGTTTTTGCATCGATTAATTTTATATCAAGTTTAAATTCTTTTTGAATTTTTTCAAAAATAAACTCAGTATTTTTTGCTTTTCTAAAAGCAGCTGTGGCGACTGCTTTGGCTTGACTTAAATCATAATTTTTTTCTTTTAAGATTTTTAAAGCGTTAAAAATTCTTTCTATGGCTTCATCACTAATGATGTCATTTTGCATATTTTTAGCTGCCCCTATAATAAATTCTTCGCTTTTTAATTTATTAAAATTCTCATCCATTAAAACAGCTCTTAATGTATTTGAACCCATATCAATACCTAGCACTAGCTCTCCTTAAAAAATTTAAAGTATAATAGCAAAAAACTTATAAGGAAAACTTATGCTTTTAGGGGTTAATATCGATCATATAGCAGTTTTAAGAGAAGCTAGAAAAGTAAATGATCCTGATTTGCTTGAAGCTGCGTTTTTGAGTGCAAATTTAGCTGATCAAATCACTATCCATGTAAGAGAAGATCGTCGCCATGCTAATGAGTTTGATTTAGAAAATATCTTAAAATATTGCAAGTGTGTAGTGAATTTAGAATGCTCTATTGATATGATAGAATATGCTTTAAAATACAAACCCTCGCGCGTTACTTTAGTACCTGAAAAAAGACAAGAACTCACAACAGAAGGCGGTTTAAATTTAGATAATGAAAAATTACAAGAAGCCATTAATGCTTTAAAACAAGAGCAAATCGAAGTTTCTTTATTTATTGATCCAAATTTAGAAGATATCAAAAAATCATCTTCTTTAAATGCTGATTTTATAGAGCTTCATACAGGCTTGTATGCTAATATTCATAATGCACTATATACCAATATCAATCAAACTTCTTATGCATTGCCTGAATTAATTTTAAGTAAAAATGAACTCAAAAAGCTTTTAGAAAATGAACTCCAAAGATTAAGACAAAGTGCAAGTTTGGCTAAGAGTTTAAATTTAAGAGTAGCAGCTGGTCATGGGCTTAATTATAAAAATGTAAAAAATATCGTAGATATTTTAGAAATAGAAGAGTTAAATATAGGCCAAAGTATAGTAGCAAGATCGGTTTTTGTGGGCTTAGAAAAAGCTATATTGCAAATGAAAGCTTTGATTAAAAGATGAAAAAAATTGCTATTAGCATAGGAGATTTAAATGGTATAGGTATGCAAATTTTATTATCTTGTCATGATGAGCTAGTAAAAATTTGTGAGCCATATTATTTTGTACATTATGAATTATTTCAAAAAGCAAGTAAGCTTTTGAAAATAAATCCTAAATCTAAAATCAATTTAGTAGAAATTTCTAATGCTTTAAAACTACATTTTGCTTTTAAAGAAGAAAAAGAAAATTTTTTAATTTATGAGTTTTCATATCAAGCTAGTAAAATTATTGATTTTGATTTTGAGTTAAATCCTGCGAATTTAGACGCTAAAAGTGGGGTTTATTCTTTTTTAAGTTTTGAAGGAGCTAGTTATTGCACGCATTTGTTTTTAGATGCTTTGGTAACTTTACCGATTAATAAAAAGACTTGGCAAATGGGGGGAGTGAGTTATAAAGGTCATACTGAGGCACTAAGAGATTTTTTCAAACAAGATGCTATTATGATGTTAGGGTGTGATGAGCTTTTTGTGGCTTTATATACTGAGCATATGGCTTTAAGAGATGTTTATAAAGAGATTAAGGCTTTTAAACTTGCGCAATTTTTAATTAATTTTTATCAATGCACTTTATTTGAAAAAATTGGAGTTTTGAGTTTTAACCCTCATGCAAGTGATAATGGCGTAATAGGCGGAGAAGAAGAGCAGGAAATAAAAAAAGCTATAAGAATGGCAAATGTATTTTTAAAAGATCACGCGTTAAATTTACAAATTTTAGAAAATGAAGATTTTTTAAGTCAAAAAGAAAAAGAACTTTCTTGTAAGGAAAATACTTATTTAAGTGAGCCTTTGGTGGCTGATAGCGCTTTTACCCCTTTTGCGTTAAGTAAATGCAAGTATTTAGTGAGTATGTACCATGATGTAGGCTTAGCTCCTTTAAAGGCTTTGTATTTTGAAAAAAGTATTAATGTAAGTTTAAATTTACCTATAATTCGCACTAGCGTTGATCATGGTACAGCTTATGATAGGGCTTATAAAAATGAAAAAATTAATTTACAAAGTTATATGCAAGCAGTGAAATCTGCTTTGCAATTTTTAAAGATCAAAGAAAAAACTAAGTAAAAGTTACTAAAATTAATTCATTAAAATAAATTCTTAAGGAGAATGCTTGAGTAAAGATAATGCTATTGCATTTTTTATTTTTATTGTGAGTGTTTTATGCTTTTTTGTTTGGGGATATAATTATATTCCTAATAATTCTATGATATTATTTATCCTTGCTAGTGTATTTGGTATTTTCATGGCCTTTAATGTTGGTGGTAATGATGTAGCAAATTCATTTGGTACTAGCGTGGGAGCTAAAACAGTTACTATAAAACAAGCTTTGATTATTGCAGCGGTATTTGAATTAAGCGGGGCTGTGTTTGCAGGAGGAGAAGTAACAAATACTATAAGAAGTGGTATAGTAGTTTTACCTGATGGAATTAATCCTATGGTATTTGTATGCGTAATGCTCTCAGCTTTATTAAGTTCAGGAATTTGGCTTTTTGTAGCGACTAAAAAAGGACTTCCAGTTTCTACTACTCATAGTATTATAGGAGGTATTGTAGGTTCAAGTATTGCTATGGGCTTTGTATTTTTTGATCAAGATCAAGCATTATCTATGGTAAATTGGAATGGTATTTATAAAATAGCTATGAGTTGGGTTATTTCGCCTTTGCTTGGCGGGCTTGTGGCGTATTTAATTTATGCTTATATTTATAAAAAAATCCTAAAGCCATCAGAAGAAATAACTCTTGTAGTAAAAGAAATCAAAAAAGAAAAAAAGGCTTTTAAAGAAGAATATTTTAAAAATTTAAAAAACAAAAGCCAAGAAGAGCAAATCAAAGAACTTAGTGCTATTGTTTTAGATGATGATGAAAAAAGAAGTGAATATAAGTTAAAAATCAAAGAATTAAAAGAAAAAGAAAAAAACATAGATGTTTTCTCAAGAATGAAATTTCACGTTCCTTTAATAGCAGGTGTAGGTGCATTGACTATTGCTTCTATGTTTTTATTTAAGGGTTTAAATAATGTTTCTACTTTAGATGTAATGCAAAATTTATGGATAGTTTCGATTATTTCTATTTTTGCTTATATTGTTACTTTAGCAGTCGTGAGGCTGATGAAAAAAACTCAGGTTAATAAGACCATAGAAAAGATTTTTTCGTGGTTTCAAATTTTTACTGCTTCAAGTTTTGCTTTTTCACATGGGGCTAATGATATAGCTAACGCTCTTGGGCCATTTGCTGCTATTTTAGATGTACTTAAAAACAACACCATTAATCCTAGCTCACCAGTGCCTTTTGCTGTAATGCTTATGTTTGGTATAGCTTTGGTTATTGGGCTTTGGTTTTTAGGTAAAGAAGTTATTCAAACTGTGGGTTCAAAACTTGCTGAAATTAAACCAACAACAGGCTTTAGTGCTGAACTTGGTGCAAGTATTGTTATACTTTTAGCTACCCAACTTGGAATTCCAGTTAGCTCAACCCATATTTTAATCGGTGCTATTTTAGGTATAGGGGTATTTAATAAAGATGCCAAATGGGCTATGATGAAACCTATTGGTTTAGCATGGGTGATTACCTTACCAGTTGCTGGAATTCTTTCAAGTATTATTTTCATTATCTTTGTAAATACAATCTTATGAGTTTAAACTCATAAGATGTTTTTTAGCTTCATCTAAATTAGAACTATTGATAAAATAATCAATTTTTGAAGGTTTTTTATATACTTTATCATAATATTCAAAAAGCATTTTTACACAAAGTTCTAAATTGTTTTCTTCATAATTTTGACAAAGTTTTAGCTTAAAATCCTTGCTGATATAAGGTGATATTTTTTCAACACATTGATAAAATACTTTTTTATCCATTGGAGTATAGTTTTTCAAAACTCTTTGAACACGTAAATTCATATCACACTCACACCAAATTTTCTTAGCTTTTTGCATGCTATTGTATAAATTTAGCGGGATAGTTAAATTTCCAATTTGTCTGCTTTCAGCTTCTATAAAACAAGTTTTATAAGTATAATCTTTTAAAAAATAAAACAATTCATCTTCAAAAGCTTTTTGGCTTGGTTGTTCTCCATAAATTTTACCAAAACTTGATCCTTGATGATTAGCAAGTTTTTCTAAATTTAAAGCATTATCTAAAGTTTGGATTAAATCACTTTTACCACTTGCTGTATTACCACAAAGGCATAAAAACTTAATATTTAAATCTTTTCTAAAAAACTCACTCACATAACTTCTATAAGCTTTATATCCACCCTCTAATCTTGCAACCCTATAACCAAGTTCAGCCAAGATTAAAGCAATAGCTTTTGATCTTTTACCACCCCTTGCACAATAAATTCCCACCAAAGAGCCTATTTTATAATTTTGATAAATTTTATTAATATGCTCGCTCATATTTTTACAAATATAACTTGCACCTTTTGCTTTAGCTAAGCCTTTGTTTTTCTTATAAAGCGTGCCTATTTCTTCAAATTCATTATCATTGAGTGCGTAGTAATTTTGCGCAGATTTTATATGAGCAAGTTTGTATTCTTTGGGACTTCTTGCATCAATTAAAAGATCAAAATTAAATTTTAAAAAATTTTCAAAATCAACTTCTTTATACATAGTCTTTAAAAGCTTTACATAAGGTGGTATAAACTTTTTCTAAATCACTCCCGCAAACTCTAGTTTGTCCTATGGTGGTGATAAAATTTGTATCGCCTTGCCATCTTGGGATTAAATGATAATGACAATGTGGTGCTATGCCAGCTCCTGCTGCACTGCCTAAATTCATACCTATATTAACACCCTTAGCGTGAAAGTTTTCTTTTAAAATTTTAACTCCAATACGCACAAAATGGCTAATTTCTAGCCATGTATCATCACTTAAATCTTCTATATTTTCTAAATGCTCATAAGGGATAATCATAAAATGACCCGGACTATAAGGGTATTTATTCATAATGCCAAAACATTCTTTAGCTCTAAAAATCACCCCAAGTTTTTCATCTTCATTAAGTTCATGCTTACAATGACAAAAAGGGCAAAAATTTTTATCTTTATTGTTAAAATAAACATCCCTCCAAGGTGCGTATAAATACTCCATCAATTCTCCTTTATGCAAGCATGTAGATTTTTAATATTTTTACTTATAAGAGCTTTATTTTTTGGTATCAAAGGTAATAGCTTTTCATCTTCTAGTAAAAAAATTCTAGCTCCAGCTAAAATAGCATTATTAAGGTCACTTTTGCTTTCAAGGTAAAAAATGGCTTCCAAACCAAGATGTATTGCAAAATTATAAAGTTTTTTTAGTTGCATGGTTTTTAGCATTTTAGGAAATACAATAAACGCATCAGCCCCATATACTAAGCTTTCTAAAATTTGATATTCATCAAAAATAAAATCAAATTGCACAATAGGTTTTTCATGATAGCGTCTAAAAAGACTTAAATTTTGTATATCTTGATTAAGCAAAGGACTTGTTGGTAAGATGATGGCATCGAAATTTTCATGATTAAAATTTAAATCTTTAGAATATAAAAAATGTGAAAGTTTTCCTTCAAGTAAAAGTGTATAAATATCTTTAGGATAAAAGGCATTAGAAGCTAGACTTCTACCTAACATATCATAAGGAAAAATTTCTTTTTTACTTTCAAGAATTTTTTGTGTTTTTGAAAAATGATTTTTTAAATCTATTGTTTTAAACATTTTTCAATAGCCTTTAAATGCTCTTTGCTTTCATCTGAGCTTGAAAATTCTTTATCATGCAGTGTTTTTTGCAAAATTTCATAAGCCTTTTTGCAATCTTTAAGTTTATAATACCCCCAAGCTAAAGAATCAAGATAATAAAGATTTTGTGGTTCTTGTTCAAGCGCCCAGCCTACTAGCTCCATACCTTTGGCTATATCAATATCATATTCAATTAAAGCATAGCCATAGTAGTTTTGATATAAAGCATCACTGCGCACATCTACGCTTTGTTCAAATTTTTTCATGATAGAGGCTAGAATTTTTGGGTCCGTGACTTTTTTACTTTTAGGATCCATATGAATTTCAAATTCTAAAACACCTGCCATAGAAAGATATTTTTTATCTTTACTAAGTTCATAATGTTTTAAAGCTATTTCGTAAGCTTTTTTATAATCTTTTGTTTGTGTATATAAGAAAATTTTAGTATCAGGATCTATGTTATATTTTTGGGTTAAATTTAGAGCCTGAGTATAATTTTTTTCTTGTACTAGTAATTCTATCATAGCGTAGATGTATTTAATGTCATTGTTGAGTTTATATAGCTTTTCAAGGGTTTGAATACTTGCTTTATGATCTTTTTGTTCTTGATAAATTTTTAAAAGTAGGGTGCATGTTTTAAGGGTGCATTGTGAACTTTTTACAAATTCTTCTAAGGCCTTTTTAGCTTGGTTGATATTTTTATTTTTGATATTAATTTCAACTATTTTAAGTAATAAATTTTCATGCTCAAAAAGCTTATAAGCAAGATTGTATTGCTCTAAAGCTTTAGTATATAAAGCTTTTTTGGCAAAAATATCGCCTAATATTTCATAATTTCTATAATCTTGTTCTTCTTTAATGAGTTTATAAAGTATAGCTTCAGCTTGTTTATAATCTCCTATTTCAAAAAAATATAAAGCATTTAATCTTGCAATAGCTGTGTGTTCTAAAAAGTCTTTAGAAGCTTTTAAAAGCTCATCTTTTTGTTTTAAATTAGCACTTAAAGCTAAAAGTAAAGCCTTTTGCAAATAAATACTTTCATTGTTTTCATGAAATAAATTTGTATAAATATCACATGCTTTTTGAAATTGCCCATGCTCTTCATAAATAAGTGCTTGTAGGATTTTATCTTCACCTTTAGCTAAAGCAAGGCTTGTTAGGATAAAAACTATAATTAGTGAAAGCAAACTCCTATACATTCTTTTTTTAACTCCTCTTTGTGTGTTTTAAAATACTCCCAAAATGGAAAAGTTCTGCATTGTTTTGGTCTATGCTTGTAAATTAAACATTTTTTATACATTGTATCAAAAAAAATACAACGATAGCCATTTTCATACTTTGTTTCTTTAAAGCTATATTTAAACCCAACTTTGATGAGGTATTGCTCTTTAAAGGCTTCAAAGCTTAAATTTAAAAAACTAGCAATAGCCTCTAGTTCTTCTTTGCTAGCATAGATATACCCACTTTCTCCAGTGCAACACTTCCCGCCGCATTTTTCACAAGCACTTTCATCAAAAGAATAATCAAAACCTTTTTCACACATCATAGCTTATAGTTCCTGTATTTTCATAAATTTCACTAATTTTTGGATTTAAAATATCATTTTCATACATAAAAAGTGTAGGCATTATCGCGCAAGGACTTTTGCTATTTTTTTTAATATGCATTAAAACAAGTCTTGCGTTAGTTTGTGCATTAGTATGAACACATTGAAGTGAAACTAGTTTTAATTTAAATTGTTTTAAATAAGCGCAAATTTCATCCAAAAAACTTGCCTCATAACACATAAAAAAACTACCATTTGGCTTGATAAAAGTATTTATTTTAACAAACATCTTCTCAAGTGGCATAAATTCTTGATATCTTGATATACATAAATGCAAATCTTGGCTTTTTTGTGTATTTTTTTTATAAAATGGAGGATTAGAGATCAAAAAATCAAATTTTATATCACTTTTATAGTTTAAAAAATCTTCACAAATGCCTTGAATTTCAAGTTTATTTTCTTTAGCATTTTTATAACTTAGTTTGATATTTTGCTCTTGGATATCTAGTAGATAAACATTTGAATTTGGAAATCTTTGCTTTATTAAAAGTCCTAAAATTCCACAACCACATCCTATATCAAGGATATTACCTTTTAAATTATTTTTAGATAAAAAGTCAAAAAGCAAAAGGCTATCATTATTATAACGATAGCCTTTTGAGTATTGAAAGAGTTTTAGCATTTATAAAGATGATTGCAGATTTTAAATGAATCATTTAAACCCACTACAATAGAAGCTCCGTTTTTACTCGCTATATCACCTGCTACGAATAATCCTTTTACATTGCTCTCTTTATTTTCATCAAAGCTTGGCACACCTTTTTCATCAACTTCTATAGAGCATTTTTGTAAGAAATCAAGTGGAGTTGAACCCCCAATAGCATAAATAATACGATCATAAATTTCATTTGTGTCATTAGTAAAATTTACTTTAGCCTTACCGCTTTCATCTTCAATGCTAGTTATATCTATGCCAAGTTTTGCTTTTACACTACCTTGTTCAAAAGCTTTTTGAATATCTTCTAGATTAATATCGTTTAATCTTGAGAAAGTTTCTCTTCTATAGCAAAGCGTCACATCATTATTTTTAGCTAAATCTATAGCATATTCTGCTGCTGAATTTCCACCACCTACAACTAAGATTTTTTCACCTTGGCTTGCTGAATTTGCATTAAAATTGATGATTTTTGTTAAAGTTATAGGTAAAGTATAGCTTGGCTTATTTGGCTTACCCATTCTACCTATGGCAATAACTGCATTTTTACAAATATAATTTTCATTTGCAGTGCTAACGATGAAATTTTCTCCATCTTTTTTAACACTTTCAACTTCACTAGAAAGCTTTACTTCAAGATTATGCTCTTTGATAGCATTTTGGAAAGTTTCTATCGTACTTTCTCTAGTTCCATCTTCAAAATTTATATGCCCGTGATTTGTGCTATCACAACCTTTATAAGCTTTATCTACTCTTTTGCCTTCTTTGTAAAATTTTACTAAGGTTTGACAAATCGCATCAGCTTTTTCTAAAACAATAACTTCTTTATTTTTTATTTTAGCTTCTACTCCCGCTGCAATACCTGCAGGGCCAGCACCAATAACTACCATATCAAAAATTTTCATTATTTCCCTTTTTAATATTTTTAATGTGTAAATGTATCAAAAAAATGATAATGAAATATAAAAACTTTAGTAAAATTCATTAATAAAATTTAAAAAAGGCTAGCTTATGTATAAGATAAATAAAATAGAAAATTCTATTACAAAAATTAGAAAAAAGTATGAAAGAAATTATCTATAAAATTAGTTTAGAATTAAAATAAGCCAAAGGCTTATTTTAATGAGTTTGTAAAATTTTAGCTAAATCTTTAGCGCCTTTTAAATCCACTTTACCAGAACCTAAAAGCGGAATTTGTTCTACTTTAAAATATTTACTTGGTTTAAAAATAGCAGGCATAGTAGAGTTTTTAATCGCTTCGCAAATTCCATCAAAGTCTTGCTCTTGACATTCTACTAATAAGCATACCATTTCACCTTTTTTATCATCATCTAGTGCAACTGCGCAAAATTTTACTACATCTGTATTGATAAATTTAGCAATTTCTTCTTCTAAAGCTCCTAAAGATATCATTTCCCCACCAATTTTTGCAAAACGAGAATAACGATCTACTATATATAAAAAGCCATCCTCATCTACATGGCCTTTATCGCCGGTATTATACCAGCGTATGCCATCGATTTCTTTGATAACTTCATCGGTTTTTTCTTTATTGTTTAAATAACCCACCATAACCTGATGGCCACCAATGAGTATTAATCCATCTTCTCCATGATTTAAACTTTCATAAGTAGATGGATCTACTATGCGTATAGCACTTCCTGGTAAAGGCATACCTACACTACCTTCTTTATTTGCACGGTGTAAAATCCAATAATCAGGATCAAATTTATTCGGTAAATTTACACTTGCAACCGGAGTGGTTTCAGTGGCTCCATAGCCTTCAAAAATAGGTTTTTTAAATTTCATTTCAAAGGCAGTTCTTACTTCGCTTTTGAGTTTTTCAGCACCTGAAACGATAATCCTTAAGCTTTCAAACATAATCGCATCAAGTTTTTTATTTCTTGCATAAATACCTAGAAAAGTTGAAGTAGCACACATAATGCTAACATTATTTTTTACTATAGCTTTTGCTACACCTAGCGCATCTGTTGGATCAGCATGTGTTATGCTTTTAATCCCTTCTAATAAAGGCATAAAAGTAGTTACAGTTAATCCAAAAGCATGAAAAGGTGGTAAAGAAGATAAGACAACATCTTCATTTTTTGCACATAATACATCTGAAATTTGAGCTATATTGCTTAAAATATTGCGATTATTTAGCATTACTCCTTTAGGTGTTCCCTCGCTACCACTACTAAATAATATAGCAGCTATGGCAAGGTTTTGTTTATTAGGCGCAAATAATGCTTTTATTAAACAAGTAGGTAAGATACTTACTAAAGCAAGCATAGAAAAGATTTTGAGTTTTTGTCTTTTAAAGTTTGCGATAATATCTTCCATAAAAATGATTCTAATATGCTCTTCAAATTCTAGTTTTATACCTTTATTTTCTAATTTTTCCATAAATTTTCTAGAGGTATAAATTTGTTGAATTTGAGAACTTTGAATGGCTTGATTAATCGCTTTTACGCCTGCTGTGAAGTTTAAATTTACCACGATTTTATTTGCAAGTAATACAGCTAGATTACAAAGAGAACTAGCCATAGAAGCAGGGAGTAAAATTCCCACGCATTCTTCTTTTGGAGCATAGCTTCCTTGGGTAGGTTGTATATTTAACTCATGCGATCTATTTTTTATGAAAGAGCTAAAAACTAAACTTAAAGCAAGCATTTTTCTATAGGTAATACCACCTATTAAAGGATCAACAATAGCTATTTGATTTAAATTTCTTTTAGCGCTATCTATCCAAGCTCTAGCTATAGTATGCATACTTTCACATTGAGATTTCCAAGCAATAAAAGAAAGTTCAAAAACTTTTGTTTTAACCACTTCTTTTTTAGTGTGTATTGGCAAGCTTTTTCCAAAAGCAATAGCGATTTTTCTTTTGCTTATTTTACGATTTCTTGCTGAAAATTCTTCATCACTTCTTGAAAAAGCACTTCCCCAAAGTCCTCTAATATAAAAAGGCAAAATCACTCCATCTTGTTCTTCTAATTTTGAGCAAACTAACTCAAATCCGCCTTTAAATTCATTAAGCTGTCCATGGCGTGAGAGTACTCCTTCTGGGAAAAGACAAACTAAATTTCCTTTTTTAATATGCATAGCAATAAGCTCTAAGCTTGATTTGCTAGAAGCACTTGAAACAGGAATAACTCCAAATTTATCAAGAAAAATTCTAATATACCACTTAGAATAAATGCTTTTTTCCATAACAAAATAAATTTTTCTTGGTATAGCCATTTGTACAATAGCCCAATCTATAAAAGATATATGATTGCCAAGCAATAATGCTCCACCTTTTTCAGGAATATTTTCAAAACCTTCTACTAATAAACGGTAGCGTTGAAAAAACGCTATACTCATTAATAAACGCACTAAAGAAAAAGGCAATTTACTTAACACATAAATGCTTCCAAAAAATGCTACAGCGATGATAAAATAAAACAAATTTATCACTTCAATTTTAGCATATGCAGCAAAAGTAGCTAGTGCTAAAAAGCCTAACATAAAAATATTTTGTATGAAATTATTTCCTGCTAAGACTTTTCCTAATTCATTTTCTTTTGCATGAAATTGTATTAGAGAATTTAAAGGTATGATAAAAAATGCTCCGCTTAAACCAAAAATAAAAAACACTACACTATAACTTAGTAAGTTTTCTAAAAATGGCATTAAAATGCTCATTAGAAAAATCCCTAAAGCACCTAGTGGTATAAGACCTAATTCGATGTAATTTTTAGAGAATTTACCACTAATAAGCGATCCTATAATCACTCCTATACCAGAAAAAGCTAAAGAGCATTGTACATAAAAGGTATTTTCTATGAAAAGATCATTTTTTGTATATACAGGAAAACTTACTAAATAAAGTTGTGATATGGCCCAAAAAAGTGAAATTCCTACAATACAAAGCCAAATGATTTTATGAGAAAATATTGTTTTTAAATTAGAGGTTAAAAGCTTTCCTTGGAAATATTGTTTTTTATCAAAACTTAAATTTTTATCTTCTTCTTTTAAGCTAGGAAGTTTATAAGCTAAAAAAAGTTCTAATACAGCAAAAGCTATTAATACAAAACCCAAAGGCGCAATTTGCGTTAAAATATCTGAAGGAGTGTTAAAATTTGGCTCAAAAAGCATTTCAAAGCTTAGAGAAAATACTGCCATACCGGCTAAAATAGCCACAATACTTACTGCATTTACTGCTCCATTTCCCATAGCTAAAAGCTCTTTTCCTACTAATTCTTTTATAAAACCATATTTTGCAGGAGAGTATAAGGCAGATTGCACTCCCATGATAAAAGTCATTACAAAAGCAAGCCAAAATGCTCCAATATAATAACACAAACAAATAATACAAGTTAATATTACTGAAAATAATGCAGATATTTTCATGATTTTATTTTTAGGAAATTTATCTGCTAAAAATCCAGAAGGTGAAAGCATAAGGATAAAAGGTAAAAGCATTAAAGCATTAACAATAGCAGTTAAAAAAAGTTGGGTGCTATCTTCATAAAATTTATAGATAGTGTTTTGTATAATGATTTTGTGTCCTAAATCCACAAAAGCGTTAATAAAAGCTACTGCTAAAAATGGCAATACGCCAAAAATCTTTAAAAAATTTCCTTGCATTTAAAACTCCATTTTATTTTAAAAATATTATTTTATTATATAAAATTTAAATGGAGTTTTGATATTTGATTAATCTTTAAATTCTACCACTTCATCAAATGCAAAACGAACTTTTTCTACGCTAGTATTTTCTTGGGTATGTCCTAAAGTAACGAGCATAGATACTCTTTGTTTGGTGGTGTCTAAATTTAAATATTGATTGATTTTATCTTTATCAAAGCCACCGATAATACATGAGCCCAAATTTAAACTATAAGCAGCATTGATAATATTTGCAATAGCAAGATAACTTTGTTCTTTTGCATAAATAAAACTTTGTTCCAAATCCATTGCGTCTAAAAATGGCTTATAAGTTTGCAAGCGTTTGTTTAATTCTTCTTGGCTTAAACCTCTCTTTTTTAGTTTTTCTTCAAAATAATCTTTAAAATCAGCCCTTGAAATCACAACTATAATAGCAGCGCAATTTGCTACATGGCTTTGATTATTAGCTATTTTAGCAATTTCTTTTTTATGTTCATCTTTTTGAAAAACTAAGAATTTCCAAGGTTCAAGTCCTAAGGAACTAGGAGATAATCTAGCGCATTCTAAGATATATTCTAAATTCTCTTTAGAAATTTTTTCTTGGGTGTAAGCTCTAATAGAAGAGCGATTTTGCATTAAATTTAAATAATCTTGCATTATTTTTCCTTTTTTTATTTATCTTATATCTTATAAGCTTTAAAATTGTTAAAATTATATTTTATTGTTACAATTTTATTTTTGCTTCATACAAATGTTTTATTATATGATTTTTAAAGGATTAAAATGAAAAAAATAATTTATTTAAGCATATTTTTGATTATACTCATTATAGGGGTGTATTTTTTCTTTTTTGCAAATAAGGAAGAATATAATTATCTAACTTATGAAGTTAAAAAACAAGACATCACTCAAAGTATAGAAGCAATTGGCGAAGTTTATGCAAAAACCCAAGTTGATGTTGGTGCACAAGTTAGTGGGCAAATTACTAAACTTTATGTAAAATTAGGTGATCATGTTAATGAGGGTGATTTAATCGCACAAATTGATAAAGATAAGCAACAAAATGATTTAGATATTACCAAAGCTCAACTTGAAAGCGCAAAGGCAAATTTAGAAAGTAAAAAAATCGCTCTTGATATAGCTACTAAACAATACCAAAGAGAACAAAAGCTTTATACTAAAAAGGCTACTTCCTTAGAAAATCTTGAAAATCTTAAAAATACTTTTTATGCTCTAAGAGCAAATGTGGCTGATTTAAAAGCTCAAACTACTCAACTTGAAATTTCTTTAAAAAATGCTCAAAAAGATTTAGCTTATACTACTATAACTGCACCTAGTAAGGGTGAGATTATTAATGTAGCAGTTGAAGAGGGGCAAACTGTAAATGCAAACCAAAATACACCAAGTATAGTGCGCTTGGCCGATTTAAGTGAAATGGAAATTCGTATGCAAATAGCTGAAGCTGATATTAATAAAATCAGTGTTGGAAAAAAGGTAAAATTTAGCATTTTAAATGAGCCTGATAAAAAATATGAAGCAACTATTTCAAGTATAGATCCAGCAAATACTACCATAAGTGATGCAACAAGCAATACAAATTTAAACTCAAACTCAAGTACTAGCACTAGCGCTGTGTATTATTATGCAAGGGTTTTTGTAAAAAATGATAATAATTTTTTACGCATAGGTATGAGTACAGAAAATGAAATTGCTATTAAAACAGAAAATAATACTTTAGTTATACCAACTTTAGCTATAAAAAGCGATACAAGTGGTTATTATGTAGAAATTTTAAAAGCCAATAATATAAGTGTAAAAACACCTGTTAAATTAGGCATCAAAGATAGTTTAAATACTCAAATTTTAGATGGTATTAATGAGGGCGATTTAGTTATCATAGGTAAAAATAAAAAATGATACGCTTAGAAAATATACAAAAAAAGATTAATAATACAACTATTTTAGAAAATATTAATCTTTATATTCAAAAGGGAGAATTTGTAGCCATTATAGGGCAATCAGGTAGTGGGAAAACCTCTCTTTTAAATATTATAGGAACACTTGATGAACCAAGTAGTGGAAAATATTTTTTAGATGCATATGAAGTTACAAATTTAAGCAAGGATGAAAAAGCAAGGATTAGGCGTGAAAAAATAGGTTTTATTTTCCAAAGATATAATTTGCTTAGTCTTTTAAATGCTAAAGATAATGTAGCCTTACCTGCTGTTTATGCAGGTAAAAACAAACAAGAAAGATCGCAAAAGGCTAAAGAATTACTTTCTTTTTTAGAGCTTGATCATAAAGAATTATCAAAGCCAAATGAGCTAAGCGGGGGACAACAGCAAAGAGTTTCCATAGCAAGAGCTTTGATGAATGGTGGTGAGCTTATTTTAGCAGATGAGCCAACAGGTGCGCTTGATTCTAAAAGTGGTAAGATAGTTTTAGAAATTTTAAATAAACTAAATGAGCAAGGACACACCGTAGTTTTAGTCACTCATGATAGGGAAATAGCTGCTAGAGCAAAAAGAGTTATAGAAATTAAAGATGGTAAGATTATAAGCGATAGTGGTGCAAAAAAAGCAGATGAAATAAAAGCTAAGTTAATGCCAAAAGAGAAAAAAAGCTTTAATTTGCTTAAAAATCAGCTCTTTGAAAGTTTGAAAATGTCCATAGCTTCCATTGTAGCACACAAACTACGTTCTTTGCTTACTATGCTTGGTATTATCATAGGTATAGCTTCAGTAGTTTGCGTGGTTGCTTTAGGACTTGGAGCCCAACAAAATATACTTGCTTCTATTAGCTCTATTGGGACTAATACCATAGAAGTTGTTTCAGGGCGTGGCTTGGGAGATATTCGATCGGGTAGAACAAGACTAAATTTAAGTGATTTAAAAACTTTAAGCTCTTTGCCTTATTTAGAAGCAGTAGAAGCAGATGTAGGCAAAATAGGGGTAGTAACTTATAAGAATAATTCTTTGCAGGCTAGAATTTATGGAGTAGGGCCAAATCATCTAAGACTTAGAGGTTTTGTGATGGTAGATGGTAGGTTTATTAATAATGAGGATATAAAAGATAATACTAATATTTGCATTATAGATGAAAATGCTTTGAGAATTTTATTTGATAATATCAGTGCTAAGGATGTTTTAGGTAAAAGCGTGATTTTTAACAAACAGCCTTTAACCATAGTTGGTGTTTTAAAAAAAGAAAGAGACAATAAAGGCTTTAGAGCTGATGAAAATACTATTAAAATTTATACTCCTTATTCTACTTTGATGAATAAAATCACAGGGGATAAACAAATAAGAGCCATAGTAACTAAGGTAAAAGATGAGGTAAATCCTGCTTTAGCTGAGGAGGCTATGGTAAAAATTTTAGAGATTAAACGCGGAAAAAAAGATTTTTTCACTATAAATTCTGACGCGATTAAAAATGCTATTGAGGAAAATACTGCTACTTTAACTTTACTCATTTCTTCTATTGCGGTGGTATCTTTGATAGTAGGTGGTATTGGTGTGATGAATATCATGCTTGTTTCAGTAAGTGAGCGTACAAGGGAAATTGGAGTTAGAATGGCTATTGGAGCTAGAAAAGAAGATATTTTAATGCAGTTTTTAATCGAAGCTGTGTTGATTTGTTCTTTGGGGGCTATTTTTGGAGTAATGCTTTCTTTTATTATCATTGAAGTATTTAATTCTTTAAATTTTGGTTTTACGATGATACTTTCATTAAATTCAGTATTTTTAGGGCTTTTAAGTTCAGTTTTAATCGGAGTGGTTTTTGGATTTTTTCCGGCAAAAAATGCAGCAAATTTAAATCCTATTAGTGCTTTATCAAAGGAATGAGATGAGAATATTTTTATTATTTTTTATAGCCTTTTTTTTAAATGCTTGTGTAGGTGTAAAATTAGAGCAAGTATCTCAAGAGCAAATAAAAAAAGAATATTTTGAAGATTTTAATGCAAGCAAGGCTTGGTGGGAAAAATATAATAATCAAGATTTAAATAATATCTTAAAAGCTATTATTGATAACAACAAAGATCTAAATGTAGCAAGAATTAATTTTTTAAGCACTTTAGCTAGATATAAGCTTTTAAATTTAGATCTTTATCCTACTTTGAGTGGAAATTTAGGTGCTAATATAAGAAAAAATTTAAACAATGGCACAGAAATGCATAGTTTCTCAAATGGCATTATGTTAAATTATGAGCTTGATATATATGGCAAAATTTCAGATCAAGTTGCTAGTTCTGAATTTTTAGCAAAAGCAAGCGAATATGAGTTGCGTTCTTTAGAGCTTGATACGATTAATTTATCGATTAATAGTATTTTTGAATTGATTTATTTTAATGATGTAGATCGCTTGCTAAACAATCATTTAAAAAATCTTGAGCAAATGCTAGAAATTTATACTACTAAATTTGATTATGGCAAGGTTGAGTATATTGATCTTTTAAATATCAAAAAGTCTTTATTAAATACTAAACAAAATATCATTACAAATTTGCAAAATAAAGACTTAACACTTAAAAATATAAAAGATTTACTAGGTAAAGATGATGAGTTTTTGATTAATAAAATGCTAAATTATACACTTGAAGATTTTTCTTTACAAAAAATTAATTTTGATATAGAGCTAAAAATGCTTGCTTATAGACCACAAGTTCAAGCAAAGCTAAATCAACTTATGGCTTCTTATAAGGATTATGCAAGTATGCAAAAAAGTATTTTACCTAGTATAAAAATATTAGGAAATTTAGATGGGAATGATAAAAATATTGATGAGAGTTTTAAATTTTTAATCTTAGGAGGTAATGTTGTTATTGACTTACCATTTTTGGACTTTTATAGAGTAAGACAAAATGTAAAAATTTCTGAATTTACATACCAAGCACGCTTATATGAGTATAAAGACGCATTACAAAGAGCTATTCATGAGTTTAAACTTTGTTATGAAAATGATAAATACTATAATGATTTGTTAAATTTAGTAAAAGATATCAATACTAACCAAGCAAAAATTACACAATTATATTTTGAAAAATACGAACTAGGGCGTAATGAGCTAAAAGATTATCTTGATGCGGATGCTTTGCTTATTAATTCATTCCAAGAGCTTAGTAGAGCAAAACTATCTTTGCTTAAAAATATTAATTTGTATCATAATATAGTATTAATTTCAGAGTAGAAAAGACTTAAAAATGTTTCATTTTGTAATATTTTAAGTAAAGAATAATATTTATTTGCGTTGTTTTAAAGTCATTTAGAATACAATTGATGAATAAATCAAACAAAGGAGAGGTATGAAATTTGATTTTTATGCAACGCTAGTTACTATGGTTATAGTATTGCTTTTGGGCGTTTTTGTCATTAAAAGGGTAAAATTTCTTCGTGATTATAATATCCCTGAGCCAGTTGTTGGTGGTGGAATAGCTGCGATTATTCTTTTAATCTTGCATAGTTCTTTTTCATTAAATATTAAATTTGATGAATCTATGAAAGATCCGCTAATGCTTGCATTTTTTTCAAGTATTGGTTTGTTGGCTGATTTTGCTTCATTAAAAAAAGGTGGTAAAAAGTTAGCAATTTTTTTAGTAGTAGTTGTAGGCTTGCTTTTTGCTCAAAATATAGTTGGTATAGGTGTGGCAAGTGCTATGGGGCAAAATCCACTAATGGGACTTATAGCAGGTTCTGTTACAATGAGTGGTGGCCATGGAACAGGTGCAGCTTGGGCGGCTGAATTTATTAAAGAACCTTATTTGTATTCTAGTGCAACTACTGTTGCTATTGCTTGTGCGACTTTTGGGCTTATCTCAGGTGGTATCATAGGTGGACCTGTTGCAAGATATTTGGTTAATAAATACAAATTAGTAGTTCCAAAACAAAATGATGATAAAGATGCGATTTTAAATTTCCAATCTCCAGAAAAAGAAAGATTAATCACCCCATCTTCTTTTATAGAGTCTTTAGCATTGATTGCTTTATGTTTATTAATAGGTAATGCTTTATCTACTTATATTAAAACAAATACAGGTTTTACTTTACCAACTTTTGTGTATTGTCTTTTTGTGGGTGTGGTTTTAAGAAATGTTTTATCGGCTACAAAAATTCATCATGTGTTTGATAGAGAAGTATCAGTTTTAGGTAATGTAAGCTTGTCTTTATTCTTAGCTTTAGCGTTAATGACTATTAATCTTTGGGATCTAGTAACCCTTGCACTACCGATGCTAGTAATTTTAGTAGTACAAGTTGCCATGATGGCTGCTTTTGCTATATTTGTAACCTTTAGAGTATGTGGAAAAGATTATGATGCAGCAGTTTTAGCAGCAGGACATTGTGGTTTTGGTTTAGGTGCTACTCCGACAGCTATGGTAAATATGCAAACTGTAACAAATCACTATGGTATGAGCCATATGGCATTTATTATTGTGCCTTTAGTAGGTGCATTTTTCATAGATATAGTAAATGCTTTAGTGATTAATGCTTTCTTGTATCTACCATTCTTTCATTAAAATCATCTAGCACTAATTTGGTGCTAGATTAATTTTTTATCTTTGCTCTTACACAAATGATTTAAAAAACACTCTTTACATAAAGGATTTTTAGCCTTACATGTATAGCGTCCAAAAAGCACCATAGCTTGATGAAGATAGTTTAGATTATCTTTAAAAATTTTAGTTAAATCTTTTTCAGTTTCTTCAGGGGTTTTAGCTTTACTAAGATTAAGTCTGTGTGAAACTCTAAATACATGAGTATCTACAGCCATGCAATTAGCCCCACACCATTCTATCATCACTACATGTGCGGTCTTTTGTCCTACACCTGCTAGAGTTTTTAAATCTTGCTCATTCATAGGAATTTCGCCATTAAATTGCTCACAAACTGCTTGAGCCATTTTGATTAAATTTTGTGCTTTATTATTATAAAATGAGCAAGAATTAATCAAAAGCTTTAAAGATGATAAATTTGCCTTAGCTAAATCTTGCACACTAGGATAAGCATTAAATAAAGCCGGCGTGATGAGATTAACCCTTTTATCAGTGCATTGAGCTGAAAGCATAACACAAACTATAAGTTCATAAGCATTACTAAAAACTAATTCTGTTTTTGCCTCTCCAAAATGCTCTAAAAATAATTTTTTAATTTCTAAATTTCTTTTCATAAACTTATTGTATGTTAATCGGCTTTAAATAAAGTTTAGATATAATAAAATCAACAAAACTATTTCAAAGGAAAAACAATGAAAAAAATTTCTTTAGTTGCTGCGGCTTTATTAACAGGTTTGAGTTTAAATGCTGCGGTGGTTGCAACCCTTGATGGAAATAATATCAGCGATACAGAAGTGAATGAGTTTTTTGCTCCTATGTTAAGAGGTGCTAAAATCACTGATTTACCAGCTGAGCAAAAAAAAGCAATTATTGATCAATATATCGTTCAACAACTTGTATTAAAAGATGCTAAAGCTCAAAAAATAGAAAACGATCCTTCATATAAAGAAGAATTAGAGCGTGCTAAAGAAGCTATTTTAGTAAATATCTATCAAAAGAAAATTTTTGATTCAATTAAAAATAATGATGCTAAAGCTAAAAAATTCTATGAAGCAAATAAAGATAAATTTACTAAACCAGCTCAGGTAAAAGCTAAGCATATTTTGGTAACTAGTGAAAAAGAAGCTAAAGATATTATTGCCGAGCTTAGTAAGCTAAGTGGAAAAGCTTTAAATGATAAATTTGCTCAACTTGCAAAAGAAAAATCAATCGACAAAGGTTCTTCAGCTCAAGGTGGTGATCTTGGTTGGTTTGCTGAATCAACTATGGTAAAACCATTTGCTGATGCAGCTTTTTCTATGAAAAAAGGTACTATTTCTAAAACACCTATAAAGAGTGATTTTGGATATCATGTTATCTTAAAAGAAGATGCTAGAGCAAAAAGTACTATGAGCTATAATGAAGTAAAAGCAGGTATTGAAAGCAATATCAAAATGGAAGAATTTAAAGAACTTATGAATAAAAAAGCTCAAGAACTTCTTCAAAAAGCAAAAGTGGAATACAAATAATGGGTGTATTAGATCTTGTTAAACCAGGTGTTTTAAGTGGTGATGATCTAAATATCGTATATAATCATGCAAAAAAAGAAGGATTTGCTATCCCTGCGGTAAATGTCGTGGGGACAAATTCTATCAATGCGGTTTTAGAAAGTGCTAAAAAAGTTAATTCACCTGTGATTATTCAGTTTTCAAATGGAGGAGCTAAATTTGTAGCAGGAAAAGCTTGCCCAAAAGCTGATGTACTTGGTGCTATAAGTGGTGCAAGACATGTGCATTTAATGGCAAAAGCTTATGGAATTCCGGTGATTTTACACACAGATCATGCTGCTAGAAAACTACTTCCTTGGATTGATGCTTTGATTGAAGCAAATATTGAGTTTAAAAAAGAAACAGACAAACCTTTGTTTAGCTCTCATATGATTGACTTAAGTGAAGAGGATTTAGAAAGTAATCTAAGTACTTGCGAAAATTATCTAAAACAAATGTCTGAACTTGGAATTTCTTTAGAGCTTGAGCTAGGATGTACGGGCGGTGAAGAAGATGGGGTGGATAATACTAATATCGATAATGCAAAATTATACACTCAGCCTGAGGATGTAGCATTAGCTTATGAAAGACTTTCTAAAATTAGTGATAGATTTTCAATCGCAGCTAGCTTTGGTAATGTACATGGAGTATATAAACCAGGAAATGTGATTTTAAGACCTGAAATTCTTAAAAACTCTCAAAATTATGTAAAAGAAAAATTCAATCTTGGTGAAGATAAACCAATCAATTTTGTTTTCCATGGTGGCAGTGGTAGTGATATAGAAGATATCAAAACTGCACTTAGCTATGGTGTGATTAAGATGAATATTGATACAGATACGCAATGGGCTTTTTGGGATGGTGTTAGAGAATATGAGCTTAAAAATAAAGCTTATTTGCAAGGACAAATTGGTAATCCTGAAGGCGATGATAAGCCAAATAAAAAATACTATGATCCAAGAGTATGGCTTAGAGCGGGCGAAGAGAGTATGATCAAACGCTTAGAGTGTGCTTTTAGTGATTTAAATTGTATCGATAGAAACTAAGAGTTTTATAACTCTTAGTTGATTTTCCTGTGAAGATTTCAAATTTTTAGAGTAAAATTAACAAAGGTTTATAAAATGGAAGTTAAAACAACTGATGATTTTTCTGATCTTGTATTGCCTGAGGGAAAAGGTAGTACAGGAATTGTTGCTTATTTAAAGATTATTTTTATCCCTGCTATATTGTATATTTTAGTGCTTTTAGGATATTTTGGAAAGATTGATTTTAAAGTAGAATTACATAGTGTTGTAATGATAGGGATTATCTTTTTAGTGGCTTTGATCTTTGCTAGACATAGTGCTGATTATGCTTCAAGTATTTTTGAGCAACAAAAAGATGAGTTTAAGCTTATATTAAAACGCTATATTATGAAGCATTTTTTAGTTATAGGTAAAGAAACAAAGTCAAATGCTAGTTTTGATGATTTTGCTTATGCTTATGTAAAAGATTTAAGAAATGAAAATTTTGCTTCTGTGGGTGCAGCTATTTTTCCTATGCTTGGTATTTTAGGAACTTTTATAAGTATAGCCATGTCTATGCCAAATTTTAATTCAAGTGACACAGCAGGTTTAGAACAAGAAATTTCAGTTTTATTAAATGGAGTAGGAACAGCCTTTTATGTATCAATTTATGGAATTTTCTTAGCACTTTGGTGGATATTTTTTGAAAAATACGGTAGTAGTAAATTCCAAAAACTTCTAAATCGTCAAAAAAATGCAACAAGCGATTTTTTCTGGTCTAAAGAAGAAATTGATAGAAAATATCTTCAAGAAAGTTTGCAACATTTTGAAAAAATAGGCACGATTTTTGAGCATGTGAGCAATGAGGAATTTTTTAAAGAACTAGATAATACAATAGATAGAAAATTCAAAGTTTTTCAAGAGCTTGTAAATGCTGAGGAAAAAGCTGTAAGATTAAGCAGTGAGCATGTAAAACAAACTATGAGTGATTTATCTAAAACCCAAAGAGAGCAAAAAGATATAGTTAAAACTTACAGCGAAATCGCAAATGCGGTAAATATGTTAAATTCAAACATAAAGGATTTAACTTTAAGAATTTCAGAACAATACAATAGACTTTTAGATGTGAGTTCTGATAAGATTGTCCATCTAGATAAAAGTGTGAGTGCTTTAGATGAAAAGGTGAATAATTTTTCAAATAATATTGAAAAATATCAAAATCTTATGCTTGATAATCAAACTAAACTTTTCGAGGGCTTTAGAGCAAGTATTATAGAAGGTATGCACACTTTTAAAGAAGCTTATGAAGATGAAAAAAATATCGATGAAAAAATTTCACTAATGCAAGAATTTAAAGAAGAAAGTAAAGAATTAGACGAGCAAACCACACAAGTTATTGCAAAGCTTGAAAATCAAAAAGAAGATGAAAAAATAGATGATAAAAAATAATTCTAACAATGAAGAAAATAATTTTTGGATAGCTTATGCAGATTTAATGGCGGGCTTGCTTTTTATATTTATTTTGCTTATTGGAGCTATAGTTGTTAAGTATGTTTTAACTCAAAGTGATTTGCAAATCATAAAAGAAAATCTACAAAAACAAGAAGAGCGCTTAAGAGAGAACAAAGAAGAATTAAATCAAAAAGAAGATATTTTAAAAAATCTTAGCCAAAAACTAAATAATACTTCAAGTACGCTTGATGATGTTAATAAACAAAAACAAGCTTTAGAGGCTAATATTACTAAACTCAATCAAGATTTAAATTCAAGTTTGGATGAAAAAGATCAGCAAATTTTTGCTTTACTTGAGAGATTAAACAAAAAAGATGAAGAAATCAAAGAATTAGAGCGTAATTTTGATGAGGCAAAAAGTAAAATCAAAGAATTAGGTTTAATCAAAGAAAATACCATTAAAAATCTTCAAGCAAAATTTGATACTAATATTACTCTAGATTCTAATACAGGGGCGATAGTTTTACCTTCTGAAGTGCTTTTTGATACAAATTCTTTTACGCTAAAAGCGCATGCAAAAGAAAATTTGAAAGCGATTTTAACGCAGTATTTTGACAATATTTTAAAAGATGAAAATATCTTAAATAGCATAGAAAATATAGTCATAGAAGGTCATACAGATAGCGCTGGCTCTTATATATACAATCTTGATTTATCACAAAAAAGAGCTTATGCTGTGATGAGTTTTATACACTCATTTTACAAAGATCCAAGATTGCAAAAACTTTTAATGGCAAGCGGTAGGTCTTATTCTGATGTGATTATGAAAGATGGTAAAGAAGATAAAGAAGCAAGCCGTAGAATAGAGATTAAGTTTAATATCAATACAAATAATGCTTTAGAAAAGGTTGAAAAATACCTTGATAGCAAGTAGAATTGATGTTTTAAAATACAAAGATTTTGAATTTTTACTCAAAAGAGATGATTTACTAGGTTATATCAATGGAAATAAGGCTAGAAAACTAGCCTTTTTTGAAAAAAACAAACATTTATTTAAAAAAGGACAAAGATTTATTTCTTTTGGTTCTTCTCAAAGTAATGCTTTAGTTGCTTTAGCTAAGTTTTGTTATGAAAATAACTTTTCACTTATTTTTGTTTGTGAAAAAATGAGTTCTTTTTTAAAAGAAAATCCCCATGGAAATTTAGAATTTGCATTAAAACACAATGTTGAGTTGGTAGAAAATATAAATTATCTTACAAGAAGATTGCAAGCTTTAGCTTTAAAAAAAGATGATGATGTTTTTATAGAAGAGGGTGTGGCTATAAAAGAAGCTGAATTTGGATACCAACAACTAGCCTTAGAGCTTAGTGAGCAGTTAAGTGAAAATGTAAGTATTTTTTTGCCCTCAGGTACAGGAACTTCTGCGGCTTTTTTGGCTAAACATAGTAAATTTAAAGTTTTTACATGTGCTTGTGTAGGCGATAGTGCGTATTTAAAAGAGCAAATTTTAAGCTTAGAACCAAATTATGATTTTAATAATTTAACCATACTAAATCCACCTAAAAAATATCATTTTGCTAAGCCTTATTTGGAATTTTATGATCTTTATCAAGATTTAAAAAAAGAATGTGGAGTGGAATTTGATTTGCTTTATGATATGGTGGGTTTTAAAACTTTATTAGCTCATAAAGAGCAATTTGGTGGAAAAATCTTATATATCCATCAAGGAGGCCTTGAAGGAAATATAAGCATGTTAAAGCGTTATGAGTATAAATTAAAAAATTCCAAAATAAAAAATCACTAAGATAATCAAAGGTATAATAAATTTAACATAATAATACCATAATTTAAAAATACTTCCTTTTAGGGTATTTTGATTAGAAAGCTCATAAATAGCATCTTTTTTAAGCACCCAACCTACATAAATACAACAAAAAAATGCGGTTAAAACAAAGAATATATTTCCACTAATAAAATCAAAGCTATCAAAAATATTTTTTCCTTTGATGACGGTAATATCTCTTAAAGGACCATAAGTAAGTATGCATGGTAAATTTCCCAAGACAAAAATGCTTCCAAGTGTTAGATTGATAGCAGTATTTTTAGCTAGTTTAAATTTTTCTTCCAAAACACTGATGATTACTTGATAAATTGGCAAGCTTGTGGTAAGTGCAGCGATGATTAAAAGTAAAAAGAAAAACACGCAAATTATACTTCCAAAAGGTATATGTGAAAACGCAACAGGTAAGGTTTTAAAAACCAAAGATGGCCCACTATCAGGGGTTAAACCTACACTAAATAAAGCAGGGAAAATCATAAATCCAGCAAGTACTGCTATGAGGGTATTTAAAATTCCTGTATAAACAGAAGTTTTGATTAAATTCTCATTCTTCTTAAGGTGAGATGATAAGGTTATCATTACGCCAAAACCCAAAGATAAGGCAAAAAATACTTGTCCTAAAACATCTATAAACAATTTAGGAGTGATTTTGGAAAGATCAGGAGTAAGGTAAAATTTCACACCCTCGCTTGCTCCTTCAAGAGTTAAATTACGCGCAACAACAACCAAAAGGCAGATAAATAAAAACGGCATAAGGTATTTTACTGACTTTTCTATGCCATCAATCACACCTTTTTTTAAGATAATCCAGTTAATTATTACAAATATAGTAGTAAAAATTCCTATTAATAAAGGATTGTTTTCTATGGTAGAGCTATAAAATTCGCTTGTATATTGAGCATTAATGGGACTTGAAAGATTAAAATCACCTATGATGATTTTAAAAATATAAGCTAAAACCCATCCACCTATTACCATATAATAAGCCATGATTCCAAAACTTCCCAAAAGTCCCATATAGCCAACACTTTGCCAAGAATTAGATATTTTAACTCCATCACTTGTTTTTCCGCCAAAAGCATCGACTGAATTTAGCATTCTACGTCTTCCTATAACATTTTCAACCAAAATCACAGGAATTCCTATAAAAATCATAGCTATACAAAAGGCTAAAACATAAGCACCGCCTCCATTTTCACCTACTAAGTATGGAAAACGCCAAGTGGCTCCAAAACCAATAGTCGCTCCTGCTACTGTAAGGATATAAGTTAGCGTATTGCTCCAAGTTTGTCTTTGCATGCTTTTTCCTTGCTAAATTTAAATAAAAAATATTTTAAGATAAAAAATAATACCATTATGCCAAATTTTTATTTATTTTTTTATCAAATTAAAGGAAAATCCATGCAAAAAAAGAAAATTTTGTTTTTAGGTGCAGGATATGCTACTTTATCGGCTATAAAAGCCTTACCTGATGAGTTTTTTGAAAAAGCACAAGTGAGTTTGATTAATAACAATTCTTATCATTATCATACTATTTTACTACACAAAGTAGCTTCCAATGAAGATATTTATAGTTCAAAATATGATCTTTTGCCTTTATTAAATCCAAAAATCAACTTTATCCAAGATGAAGTTTTAAAAATTTCTAAAGACAAAGTTTTTACTAAAAATAATGAATTTGACTTTGATATTTTAGTATGTGGGCTTGGTTTTGCTAAAGAAACTTTTGGTATTAAAGGTATGCAAGAATATGCTTTGAGTATAGATAATTATGAAAATGCTTTAAAAATTAATGAAATAATATATGAGAAAATAAAAAATTATAAAATCACTCAAAATGAAGATGATTTAAAAATCACAGTTTGTGGTGGGGGCTTAAGCGGGGTTGAATTTATAGCTTCTTTAGCTAAAGAGCTTAAAATCTTTTGTCAAAAAGAGCAAATTGCTTATGAGAAATTAGAGCTTTCTATTATCGAAGCCATGGATCAAATTTTACCTATGTTTGATAAAAGTTTGGCTTTAAAAGCAAAGCAAAGGCTAGAAGCACTTGGTGTGAAAGTATATGAAAAATCTAAAATTATAGAATGTGAAAAAAATGGTATAAGACTTGATGGGGGAGAATTTGTTAAAGCTAATACTATCATTTGGACTGCAGGGGTTAGGGGTAATAGTGTTATAGAAAATAGCTCAGATTTTCCAAGTGCAAGATCGCGTATAGAAGTAGATGCTTTTATGCATCCATTAAATGTTGAAAATGCGTCAAAATACTTTTTTATAGGCGATAATAGTTTATTTAAAAATCCTAAAACCAACACTCCTTATCCTCCAACAGCCCAGCTTGCATTAAGAGAAGGAGCTTATGTAGCCAAAGCTTTAATGGCTATGATTGATGAGAAAGAATTTAAGCAAGAATTTTCTTTTATAAGTGGAAATACCGTTTGTTCCATCGGAAAGGATTATGCAGTTGGCACGGTTTTACATAAGCCAATTAGTGGTTTTTTAGCAATAAAACTTAAAATTTTTATAGAAAAACTATGGCAGTATCAACTTGAAGGTTTGAGGGGTTTTTTGAAATAAAATTAATTTTAAATAGAGTTTTTAAGGAACTCTATTTAAAAACTCATTCGCATCTACATAGCCTATAATACGTCCTTTTTCCTCGCCTTTGTTAAAAAATATCATCACAGGAGGCCCAAAAACTCCAAATTCTTTCATAAGAGCTAAATCTTCTTGGCTATTGTGTGTTACATCTGCTTTTAAAAGTGTGTAATTAGCAAGCAAATTTTGTACTTTTGTATCTGTAAAAGTATATTCTTCCAAAAGTTTGCAGTTTTCACACCAAGTAGCTGTAAATTCAAGCATGACTGGTTTGGTAGAATTTTGTAATTCTTGCTCAAGTTCTTTTAAGTTTTTAATGGTTTTAAAACTTAAACTAGAGCTATTTTCTTTTGAAGCAAGATTAAACTCAAGAGGTTTTAGCAAGCTTTTTGAACTCATTGAGCCGCCTAAAATTAGACTTAAACTATAAGCTAAAATTAAAATCATACTTGCTTTTTTAAATTTATCAAAATTAGTTTTTGCTTCATCAAATAGCCCCATAAAGCTAGCAAAAAATACTCCTATAACCCCATAAAGCATTAAAATGATGTTTGCACTAAGTATTCTTTCTAGCATCCAAACTGCCATGATGAGCATGATAAAGCCAAAGAAAATTTTTATTTTAAGCATCCAAGCTCCACTTTTTAAAAAACTTCCTCCAAGTCCTATTAAAAGTAAAGGCATGCCCATACCAAAACTCATCACAAATAAAGAAAGTCCTCCTAAAAATACATCGCCACTATTAGTAATATAAAGCAAAGCCCCTGCTAAAGGTGCAGCCACGCAAGGTCCTACAATAAGAGCCGATAAAAAGCCCATAATAGCTATACCAAAAACTCCGTTTTTGCCTTCTATTTTTTTATTGATAAAATTTTGAAATTTAAGTGGCAGTTGTAATTCATAAAGGCCAAACATAGAAAGTGAGAGCAATACAAAAATACCCGCAAAAGTAATGATAATCCAAGGTTGTTGCAATAAACCTTGTACATTAGCTCCTGCAAGACCTACTAAAGCACCTGCTATAGCATAAGCTAAAGACATAAAAAAGACATAGATAAAAGATAAATAAAAGCTATGTTTTTTAGATGGTTTATCTTTGAGTTTCATTGCGATTAATGATGAAAGAATAGGTATCATTGGTAAAATACAAGGAGTAAGTGCTAATAATAAGCCATAACCAAAAAAAGTTAAAAGTGTGATAAATATATTTTGTGTGCTTAAATCATTAGCAATTTGCTCATCTTCATTTTGCTTTTTAAATTGATCTTTAGTAGATTTTATAGTATAAATTCCTTTTTGTTTATTAAGTTCATAATTTACATATACAGGACGATAGCATAAACCTTCTTCTGAGCAACCTTGATAAGCTAGGGAAAGTTTTGCTTTGTTATTTTTAACAAAATCATCTAATAATAATTGAGGTATAAAAAGTTCAAGTTGGCTAAAGATTACTTCTTTGTTTTCTCTAGTTTGAGTTTGTGGGAAATTTAATAAAGAAGTAATGTCATTAGAGTCTAATTCTACTTTGATTTGATCTTTGTAAAGATAAATTCTATCTGCAAGATTGATTTTTAAAAAAATTCCTTGATTGTTGCTATGGGTATTGAGTTTAAAAGCTTCATTGAGTGATAATACTCCATTATTAGCAAAAGCTAAATTGAAAAAAATAAAAAATACCACTAAAAAACGCATTTTTCTCCTTGAAATTGAAAATTAAATTTGTTTTATTTTACTTATTTGTGGTAAATTTAAGTTAATAATTATCCTAAATTAAGGAGCCTGTTATGGACAAAGACAAATTTACTCTCATTAAGGTAAAAAAATCAACACTTGAGTATGAAAGTGAGCTTAAAAGATTACAAATTGAGCTTTTAAAATTTCAAAATCATGTTAAAGATAAAGGATTAAAAGTTTTGATTTTAATCGAAGGACGCGATGCAGCAGGAAAAGGTGGTGCTATTAAGAGATTAATTGAGCATTTAAACCCTAGAGGTTGTCGTGTGGTGGCACTTGAAAAGCCAAGTGATGTGGAAAGAACTCAGTGGTATTTTCAACGTTATGTGACGCATTTGCCTGCAGCAGGAGAAATAGTGATTTTTGATAGATCATGGTATAATAGAGCAGGAGTAGAGCCTGTGATGGGCTTTTGTACTCCAAATGAGCATAAAAAATTCTTGCGCGAGGTGGCTTCTTTTGAAGAGATGTTGCTTGATAGTGGAATTTTATTTTTTAAATTTTATTTTTCAGTTTCCAAACAAGAGCAAAAAAGACGTTTTGAGCAAAGAAGAACAGATCCACTAAAACAATACAAATTATCTCCGGTTGATGAAAAATCCCAAGAATTATGGGACAAATACACCCTAGCAAAATATTCTATGCTTTTAGCTTCTAATACACCAAAATGTCCTTGGGTGATTATTAATTCAGATAGTAAAAAGAAAGCAAGAATTAATTTGTTTAAGTATTTACTTAGTGTTTTAGAATATCCAAATAAAATTAAAAATAAGTATTTTAAATACGATAAAAAATTAGTCCGTAGTGGTGAAGAAGAAATTCGCAAAATGGAGCTTAGTTTAAATGATGAAAAACTTAAAAAATTTGATAAAAAATAAGGGATAGAATTGAATCATCTTTTTATAGTACGTAGTAAATTTAATGAACATAAAAAAATCACTCCAAAAGTGTTTGTGGTTAATGCTTTTTTGTTGGTTTTTTTATTGTTTTTATTTTTTTATTTGTCTTTTTTAAGTGCTAGTTATAATTTTGATTTTGGGGCAATTTATGAGTATAAAGACAAAATGATACAAGGTTTTTTTACGAGTTTTTTTATTAGTGTTTTGTCTTTGATTGTAGGTGTGATTTTTGCTTTGATTTTATGCTATATGAGTCTTTGTAAAATCGTGCTTTTTAATATGTTTGCAAGAGTTTTTATAGAGCTTATTAGAGGCACGCCTTTGCTAGTGCAAATTTTATTGATTTATTACATTTTTGCGGATAATTTGGGGCTTGATAATCGCTATGTTTGTGGAGTTTTGATTTTAGCTTTATTTGCTAGTGCTTATATTTGTGAGATATTTAGAGCAGGGATTTTAAGTGTTGATAAAATGCAATATGAAAGTGCTAAGGCTTTGGGTTTGAGTGAGTTTGAAATTTATAAAAGCGTTATTTTTCCTCAAGCTTTAAAAAATATCTTAGCACCGCTAAGCGGACAGCTTAGTAATTTAATTAAAGATAGCTCTCTTTTAAGCGTTATAGCTATTTCAGAATTAACACAAAATGCTCAAGAAATCAATGCTTTTACTTTTTCAACTTTAGAAATTTACATTCCTTTAGCGCTTTGCTATTTGGTTTTAACTTTGCCTATTTCTATGTTTTCAAGAAAGCTTGAAAAGAGTTTTTCTTAAAAGAAAAACTCAAGCTTTTGTTCTTTGAAAACTTCTTGCATATCTTTGAGGTATTTTTGACTTAGCTTATCAAAAAGACCATTTTCTTTAGATTTTAAAATAAACTCATTGAGCTCTTCTTTTAATTTGGTATTGTTTTTATTTAAAGCTATGGCCCATTGCTCAGGTGCTTTTTCAAAAGGAGTAAAAATAGCTTTTGTTTGCTCAGGATGTTTTTTCCATGCTTTATAAATGCTCATTTGATCATAAATAAAAGCATCAGCTTTTGCTTGAATGACTTCTAAAATGGCTGCATTTTCTTTATCAAATACTAGGATTTTTGCATTTTTAAGATTTTTTTGAGCATATAAATGCGCACTTGAACCTCTTTTTAAGGCAAGGATTTTTCCTTTTTGATTTAAATCTTCTATGGAATTAATATTTGATTTTTTAGCGCTTAATATTGCTAAATTTGCCTTAGCATAAGGCAAGGTAAAATCTATTACTTTTTTTCTTTGCTCGCTTATACTCATAGAAGACATGATGAGATCTATTTTTTGAGTTCTTAAGGCAGGTATAAGTCCATCCCAAGCTATGTTTTGAATTTTTAAATCATAGTTTTTTTCTTTGGCAAAGGCTTGTAAAAATTCTACACTAATACCACTTGGATTACCTTTAGTATCACTCATTTCAAAAGGAGGGTAGGCTAGTTCCATACCTACGATTAATTCTTTTGCATGAAGTGTAAAAAACAAGCTTAGTAAAAAAAGTATTTTTTTCATTTTTTAACTCCAAATTTAGCCAAAGCTTTCTCATAATCTTCTTTTGTATCTATACCTATGCTTTGACTTTGTATTTTTAACATTTTGATTTTTTTGCCATTTTCTAAGGCTCTTAATTGTTCTAATTTTTCACATTCTTCCAAAGCTGAATTTTTCAAAGTACAAAATTCTTGTAAATTTTTAACCCTGTATGCATAAATTCCAAGGTGAGCTTTGAAATTTTGTTTATAATTTACCCTTTCATAAGGAATTTTTGATCTTGAAAAATATAAAGCATAATCATTGCTATCAGTAACTACTTTAACCAAATTTGGATCATCGCAAGCTTTCGCATCTACTTCTTTATAACAACTACTCATAAAACAAAGCTCATCTTCAAAAGCTTTTTGACTAAATTCTTTAAAATCTTTAATATTTTGTGTTTCTATAAAAGGCTCATCAGCTTGGACATTGATGATTAGCTCGTTGTTATTTAGTTTTAAAATTTGACAAGCTTCGTTGATCCTATCAGTGCCACTTTCGTGATTTTTACTTGTTAAAACTGCTTTTATATTGTGTTTTTGCGCTATTTTTAAAACCTCTTCATCATCAAGTGCCACACACACTTCATCAACTTCTTGCATTTTTTTAGCTGTATAAATAAACATAGGTAAATTATCAATTTCACATAAAATTTTATTTTCAAAACGACTTGATTTTAATCTTGCAGGTATGATTATCATTGTTTTATCCATTCTATAATAGTTTGTTTTAGATTTTCAAGTTTGCAAACTTGATTTTGCTTTTGTGTGCTTGTAAATAAGCTTGCTATATTTGGATGGATTTCTTGCTTAAATTCTTTTGCAAGTTCTTGCATGCAAGCTTGTTCATCTTGGCATTCTTTATTATAAATTGCTTGATATATGCTTGGGGTAAATTTACTCCATTGTGCTGTGGAGGTAATAAGCGTAGTGGTGTTAGAATCAAGCATTTTAAAGCAAGTGCAAGTGTGAGGGTCTAAAAGTCCTAAGTGGCTGTATTGTTTGATATATTGCATACACTCATCATCATTGCAAAAATCAGCTTCAAAGTCTTCTTGTAAAAGCTCTAGCTCTTTTTGGCTAAGCTCATAATATTTTTCATTCTTTAAAGCTTGCATTAACTCTTTGGTGCGTTCATCTTTAAATTTATCAAAAAGCAAGCGTTCTATATTTGATGATATAAGTATATCCATAGCAGGAGAAATAGTCTTTTGCAAGCTTTTATTTCTTAAATCATATTTGCCTGTATTAAAAAACTCACTTAAGATATTGTTTGAATTGGAAGCAATTTTAATTTTACCTATATTTGCTCCCATTTTTTTAGCATAATAAGCCCCCAAAGCATCACCAAAATTTCCACTCGGCACAATAATGTCTATTGTTTTATCGATTTTTAAACTAGCATAATAATGATAGATGATTTGAAAGAGTATTCTTCCGAAATTAACTGAATTTGCAGCACTTAGACTTAACTTTTCTTCTTTTAAGGTATTTTTAAAATCCTCATCATTTAAAAGTGCTTTTAGAGCATTTTGCGCATCATCAAAATTACCTTCAATGGCTATGGATTTTAAATTGTTTGCATTTGAATGTGTCATTTGTAAAGCTTGAGTTTTACTTGTGCCTTTATTTGGGTAAATACAAACTACTTTTATGCCTTTTTTATTTTCAAAGCTTTTTAATGTAGCAGGCCCTGTATCGCCACTTGTAGCGCACATGATTAAAAAATCATCATCTTTTTTTAAGTGTTCTAAAAGCACGCCAAAAGGTTGTAAAGCCATATCTTTAAAAGCTCTTGTTGGTCCATGGAATAATTCATTAATATAAAGCTTATCATTGATTTTTTTCAAATTAATAGGGCAGGTTTTATCATCAAAACTCTCATAAGTTTTCAAAGCTTTTTCAAAAACTTCAAGCTCTAAATCAAAATCAAAAGCTGCGATGATTTTTAAGGCTAATTCTTTGTAGTTTAAATTTTTCAAAGCTTCATTATCAAGCTTTGGTAGATTAAGTGGTGCGTATAAAGCATTATTAGGTGCACTAGGGCTAAGCAAGGCTTTTGAAAAGCTTACTTGATGGTTTTTATCTTGGGTTGAGTGTAGCAACATTTTCTTCCTTTTTGTTAAATTTATAAATATAATCTTGCAAAACTTGCTTAAAACTATCTTTTAAAACAATATCAAGATGAATAAGTTCTGTTTTAAAGCCAAAATCTTTTACCTTGACATAGTCTTTAAAGGTTAGCATTAAGGTATCACAATTGTGTTTTTTTAAAAGTTTTTCTAATTCTTCTTTTTTGAAAGTATAATGATCGGCAAAAAAATAACAAGCCCTAGCTTTGATAAAATGCTCATATAATCTAAAAGGCTTTGCAATAGAGCTTATTAAAACTGCTTTTTGATTTTCTTTTACATGAGAATAACGCACAAAATCTTCATTTTCTTTAGCTATAAAATCAGCCCTTTTAGCAAAAGATTTTGGCAAACGATAAGCCCCACTAGGTAAGGTAAAACCAAAAAATGGCTCATCTTTACTTTGCAATAAAATATTAAGTTTTTTAATGTGAAATTTAGAAAAAGCATCATCTAAAAGTATAATCTTTGCTCCAAGCTCGATAGCTTTTTGTATGCCTTTAACCCTATCTTCACTTACTATCACTCCACTAATGTGCTTTGTAAGTGCATATTCCATAGCTTCATCGCCACTTTCTTTAATATCGCATAAAATTTCATCTTTATGCTTAACGATGATTAAGCCTTTACTTTGTCTTTTATAGCCTCTTAAGATGATAAAACAATTTTCAAACTCAGTTGCTATGGCTTTACAAATGGGAGTTTTTCCATTGCCTCCTAGGGTTAGATTACCTATGCTTATAATGGGTAATTTAAAATCAAGTTCTTTTTTAAATTTAGTATTTAAAATAGCTATAATCATATATAAAAAGCTAAAAGGCAAAAGCAAAAAGGCTAGAATTTTTTGCAAAAAATTAGGTTTAAAAAAATAGCGATCAAGCCAAGTCATATGTATTCTTTAATGTTGTTGGAAGTTTTCTTTTAAAAGCATTATTTTGCACACGCTCTAAGACTAGATTTTTTAAATTCTCATCAAAATTTTCCAAGCTTTGATTATTTTCTAAAGCTTTTAAAACTTCATCTAAAACTTCATATTTATAGCCAAGATCTTTTTCATCGCTTTGATTTGGCCAAAGATCAGCGCTAGGAGCTTTTTGTATGAAATTTTCATGCACACCTATAAATTTAGCAAGCTCAAAAACTTCACTTTTATAAAGCGTAGCCAAAGGATTAAAAGCACAAGCTAAATCCCCATAAATAGTCCCATAACCAAGCATAAGTTCGCTTTTATTAGAAGTGCCTACTACTAAAGCATTATGCAAGGCTGAATAATCATAAAGCAAACTCATACGCACTCTTGCAGCTAAATTTCCAAAGCGTAAAGGGTTTAAGTCTTGACAAATTTTTTCACAAGCACAAAGTACTTCATCAATATAAATAATCTTATGATGAATTTGTAAATCTTTACAAAGCATTAATGCATCATCTAAATTTTCTTTTTTAGAATGTTTTGTAGGCATTAAAAGCACAAAAAGTTTTTCACCTACTGCTTTTTTGCAAAGATGAGCTACTAAAGCTGAATCTATCCCACCGCTTAAACCTAAGATGAGATTTTTATCTCTTGCTTGTTCTTTTATAAAATTGATCAATAGTTCTTGTAATTTTGTATAATTCATAAAAAATCTTTAAATATTAATTTTTTAAAATTATATTTGATTTAGTTAAAAGGAAGTTTATATGCGTATTTTAAAACAACCATGCGGAATGTATGAAACAAATTGTTATATTATAGATCATAATAACAAGCAAATCATCATCGATCCAGGTGAAAATGCTTATGAGTTTATTAAAGAAAATGTAAGCAAACCTTTAGCTATTTTAAATACCCATGGTCATTATGATCATGTTTATGATAATGCTAAAGTTAAAAAGGCTTATGAAATTCCACTTTTTATCCATAAAGATGATGCTTTTATGCTAAAAGATCCTTTTAATTATGGTTTTGAGCATTCAGATGCTAATGTGTTGATAGAAAATGAAAATGAACTTAGTATAGATGAGTTTAAGTTTAAATTTCATCATTTTCCAGGGCATACTCCAGGGTGTTGTATGATAGAACTTTTGGGTGAAGATGTGCTTTTTAGTGGGGATTTTTTATTTTATCGTAGTATTGGTAGATGGGACTTTCCTTACTCAGATGCAGCCAAGATGAAAGAGAGTTTGCTTAAAGTTTTAGCTTATGAAAAAGATTTTAGATTGCTTCCAGGACATGGAGAGGAAAGCACTTTAAAAGAAGAACAAAATGCAATTCCTGCTTGGTTAAGGTATTTTCATTAATGGATAAGGTTTTATATTTTTTAAGTTTTTTACTGATTTTAAGTGCGATTTTGAGTTTTTTTAAACCCAAAGAAACAAAAAAGAAATTTTTTCACAAATGTCCATGTTTTAGAGCGGTGGAAAATGGTTTAATGAGTAGAATTTGTATTTATGCAGGAAGTTTTGGTTTTATGTATTCTGTGCTTTATATTGGTTTTGGAGTGTATGATAAAAAACTTTTTATGATTTTACTTTTATCTTTTGCGATATGGTATTTTGCTTGGGTTTTAAAAAAAGAATAGCTAGAATTAGCTATTCTTAAAAATTATTTTGTATTGATATATAAAGGTTCAAAAGGACCATAGCGATGTTGCTCTATACTAAATTTATCATGTTTAGCATAAGGCTTTACGTCCATATCTGCAGGCTTGATATCTCTATCTGGAAAATCCTCATCTCTATTCTTTTTAATAGGTCTTGGTTGAGAATTTATATAAGCTGCTACATCATAAGCTTGCTCTAAACTCAAAGTCGCATCGCCTTTTGGCATATTTGCTTTGATATAACTTGTAGCTTTGATAAGTCTATACATACCAGCTCCTGTATTGTAGCTATCATTTCCCCATAAAGCAGGATAAATATAATAACTCATGCTAGGATCATCACTTTTTATCCCTTCTCCATTTTCTCCATGACAAATCATACATCTATCTTGATAAACTTCTTTGCCTTTTTTAGGATCAGCAGCTCTTTTTAAAAAGGCTATTTTAGGTAATCCTTGTCCTTGTGTTTTTGCTCCTACTTCTATACCCTGAGAAATATAGTGCATATAAGCAAGCATAGCTTTCATTTGCGGGGAGTTGTTTGGAAGTTTTTTACCATTCATAGATCTTTCCATACAGCCATTAATCCTATCTTCTAAAGTGATTATTTTATCCGCTCTTGCATTATATTGTGGAAAGCGTGCGTAAATTCCTACAAAACCTGATTGATTTTTTATAGTTCCAGCATTAGCATGACAACTTGAGCAAGAAAGATTATTACCTGCATAGCGGTTTTTAGGATCTTTTGCCTGAGGTCCTATGTAGTTTGTGGTGTAATTTAAAATTTTATTACCCAAAACAACTGCTTGAGTATAAGGCGAATTTGGAAGTTTATCTTCAATGATAATACCATCTTCTATAGTATTAGGAACTTTCCATTGTGCGCTTTGTAAATGGATACCTGTTTGCTTTTTTGCTTGAAGTTTTGCTTGATCAATAGCAAAAGCAGAACTTATTAAAAAAGATAAAGATAAGACAGAACATACAATTTTATTCATTTTTCCCTCCTTGAACTTGTCTTATTTTCATCTTATAACTTGAAATTTAAAAAAATATTAAATGTTTTTATTGTAAAAATAGCTTTAAAATACTACTATGCAATTTTTAAAGATAAAAATAGTATGATTTGTATTTTTATATAATATGTAATTAATGTTACTTTTTTATACAATATTTAAAAAAAAGGAGTTAAAAGATATTAATGAGAAAAAGCATAGCAGAATGGCAAAAACAAGAGCTACTTTTACTTTCCTTACCTCATGAAAATAGCGATTGGAAGCCTTATTTAGAAGAGATTTTGCAAAGCTATGAAGAATTTGTTAAAGCTGTGGCAAATTTTCAAAAAGTTTTACTTATAGCACCAAGTGAAAAAGATTTTCAAAGATTTAAACATATAAAAAACGTTGATTTTTTTAAATGTGATACTAATGATACTTGGATTAGAGATTTTGGCGCAATTGATGTGTGTGAAGATGATAAACTCATAGGGCTTGATTTTACTTTTAATGCTTGGGGTGATAAATTTCAAAGCACTTTAGATAATGCGGTAAATTCAAAACTTTTTGCACAAAAATTATCTGGAAAATTAGAAAAAATTGATTTTATTTTAGAAGGTGGGAGTATTGATTTTAATGGGCAAGGAGTAATGCTCACAACGAGTGCTTGTTTGTTAAATGAAAATAGAAATTCACATTTAAATAAAGAGCAAATTGAAGCCAAGTTAAAAGAAATTTTTGGCTTAAATCAAATTATATGGTTAAATCATGGTTATATTAAAGGCGATGATACTGATCATCATATTGATACTCTAGCAAGATTTATCAATGAAAAAACCATTGCTTATTGCGTGTGCAAAGATGAAAATGATGAGCATTATAAGCCCTTAAAAGCTATGGAAGAGGAGCTTAAAAAAACAGGATTTGATTTATTAGAACTTCCTTTACCTAAGCCTTTGTATTTTGAAGGTAAAAGACTTGGCGCTACTTATGCAAATTTTGTTTTTGTTAATGGTGGCTTGATAGTGCCAACTTATAATGATGAAAACGATGCTTTGGTATTAGAAAATTTACAAAAAGCATGCAAAGATAGAAAAGTAGTAGGGGTTGATGCAAGAGTGTTTTTAAGACAAAATGGTTCTTTGCATTGTTCTTGTCAAAACCGTTATGAAGGTCAAAGATGAATTTGCAAAAAAGCGCAACCATTATCGCAAGTGTATGTGCTATTTTTTTAGCTATTGTTAAATTTATAGTAGGTTTAGCTTCAGGTTCTGTTGCGGTGCTTTCTAGTGCGATTGATTCTTTACTTGATTGCGTGATTTCAGGATTAAATTTTCTAGCTTTGAAAAAAAGCTCTCAAGGCTCTAGTAAAGAATATAATTTTGGCCTTAGTAAAATTGAAGCCTTAATGGGACTTTTTGAAGGTCTTGTTATTAGTGGGATTGGGGTTTATATTTTTTATGAGAGTGTTTTGAAAATTCACAATCAAGAAAGTGTAGAAAAACTTGATCTTGGAATTTTTGTCATGGCTTTTGCCATGGCTGTTACTTTGTGTTTGGTGGTTTTTTTAAATTATGTTGCCAAAAAAACAAAAAGCTTGATTATAAAAGCTGATAGCTTGCACTATAAAATAGACTTTTTAACTAATGCTCTAACGCTTTTAGCACTTGTGATTATAGCTTTTACAAATTATCATTTTATTGATGGATTATTTGGTATAGCTATAAGTTTATATACGATTTTTTCAGCTTTTAAAATCATCAAAGAAAGTTCTAAAATTTTGTTAGATGTGGCAATTGATAAAGAACAAGTTGAAGTGATTAAGCAAATTATAAGCGCAAATAAAGAAGTCAAAAGCTTTCATCATTTAAAAACTAGAAAAAGCCCTGATATACTTTATGTTAGTGTGCATTTAGTTTTTGAACCTACAATATCACTTTTAAAAGCTCATAAAATCGGTGATGAGATTGAAGATAGTATAAGGGAGCATTTTAAAGATGATTTTTGGAATATCCATATACACTTAGACCCTTATGATGATTCAGAAGAAGAAAGGAGTAAAAATGAAATTAGCACTCATACAGCAAGAATTTAAACAAAATAAAGAAAAAACTATAGAAAAAACATGCGAACTTATCAAACAAGCAGCAAAAGAAAAAGCTGAACTTGTATGCTTGCAAGAGCTTCATCAAACGCAGTATTTTTGTCAAAGTGAAAATACAGACTTTTTTGATTTGGCAAATGACTATGAAGAAGATGTTAAATTTTGGTCTAATGTAGCTAGGGAAAATAATGTTGTTTTGGTAACTTCTTTATTTGAAAAAAGAAGCGCAGGGCTTTATCATAATACTAGTGTGGTATTTGAAAAAGATGGCTCCATAGCAGGTAAATACCGTAAAATGCATATACCTGATGATCCTTGTTTTTATGAAAAATTTTATTTTACTCCAGGTGATTTGGGTTTTGAACCTATACAAACAAGTGTTGGAAAACTTGGTGTTTTAATATGTTGGGATCAATGGTATCCTGAAGCTGCTAGATTAATGGCTTTAAAAGGAGCACAAATTTTGATTTATCCTACTGCTATAGGTTGGTTTGATAAAGATGAAAAAGAAGAAAAGCAAAGACAACTTGAAGCTTGGATGGGTGTGCAAAGAGGCCATGCTATAGCTAATGGCTTACCTGTGGTAGCTATTAATAGAGTGGGTTTTGAAAAAGATGAAAGCGGTGTGGAAGATGGCATAAGATTTTGGGGAAATTCTTTTGTCTTTGGGGCTCAAGGCGAAGAGCTTTTTAGAGCCGATGATAAACAAGAGCTTTGTAAAATCATTGAAATTGATATGCAAAGATGTGAAAATGTGCGTAGATGGTGGCCATTTTTACGCGATAGACGCATAGAGTATTTTCATGAATTAAATAAAAGATTTATTGACTAAAAGGAGGAAAAATGAAAAAAGTTTTAGTGCCTTTGGCAAAAGGTTTTGAAGAAGCTGAATTTATAGGTATAGCTGATGTTTTAAAAAGAGCAGGAGAAGCTAGTGGAAATTTAGAAGTAATTATTGCTTCGCTAGATGATGAGCTTTTAGTACAAGGAGCTAATGGAATTTGTATAAGGGCTGATATAAGTTTATCTAGTGTTGATCAAGAAAATTTAGACGCAATTGCTTTAGCAGGTGGATTTGAAGGTATGATGAATTTAAAAAACAATTCAATTATCATAAAAATCATACAAGATTTACATGCTAAGAAAAAAATTGTAGCAGCTATTTGTGCTTCGCCTATGGTATTAGCTAAAGCAGGGGTGATTAATGGAGAGTTTTCTTGCTATCCTGGTTGTGAAGTGGGTATTGAAGGTGTAAGAGTAAATAAAGCAGTTGTAGTAAATGAAAATGTCATCACAGCAGCTGGGCCTGCTACGGCTATTTTGTTTGGTTTAGAGCTTGCTAAGCATTTATGCTCAGAAGAAATTTATCAAAAACTTTATGAAGGTATGCTTGTTCCTTTAACAAAATAAACCCTCGCTAATGAGGGTTTAGCTTACATTTGTTTCATAAGCTTGGTGATTTCACCCTCATGAGGAAATCTATCTACTTCGCAGTTAAACAAGTCTTTTTTAGAGTAAATGATTTTGCCATCTACTTCTACTATAAAATGACCACCACCTTTTTCTATGGTAGAAATTTGCGCATCTTTGAATTCATTTTGTATTTCTTCTGCAACCCTTGCAGCTTGTGGTTTGTAATTTCAAAGATTACAATAATAAATTTTTACTTCCATTTTTTACTCCTTTTTTTGAAAGTAAGCTATTATACATTTTTTATGCTTGTAAGTTTTAAATTTAAGGTTTTTTTTTATAATAATAAAAAAATACAAGGGAAAATATGAGCCAATTTACACATTTACATTTACACACAGAATATTCTTTACTTGATGGAGCAAATAAACTCAAAGAGCTTGCCAAAACGCTAAAAGCTCAAGGTGCAACAAGTGTTGCTATGACTGATCATGGAAATATGTTTGGGGCTATTGATTTTTATAAAACAATGAGAGCTGAAGGGATTAAACCTATTATAGGGCTTGAAGCATATTTACATAATCATGATGATTTGAGTGATAAAAGCTCAAGACAACGCTTTCATATTTGTTTGTTTGCTAAAAATGAAATTGGCTATAAAAATTTGATGTATTTAAGCTCGCAAAGTTATATACATGGTTTGTATTATTACCCAAGGATTAATAAAAAGCTATTAGAAGCACATAGTGAGGGTTTGATTTGTTCTTCTGCGTGTTTGCAAGGTGAGGTTAATTGGCATTTAAATACCAAAAATGAAAGAAATTTAAAATTTGGCGCAAAAGGTTATGAAGGCGCAAAAGAGGCTGCGCTTTGGTATAAAAAGGTTTTTGGAGATGATTTTTACCTTGAGATTATGCGTCATGGCATTGATGATCAAAAATTTATCGATGATTCTATCATCAAACTTGCTAAAGAGCTTGATATAAAAATCATCGCAACGAATGATACACATTATACTTTTAAAGAAAGAGCAGCTGCACATGAAGTATTTATGTGTATAGCTATGGGGGTTAAGCTTGATGATCCAGGGCGTTTAAGACACGAAGTGCATGAGTTTTATGTAAAAACACCAGAACAAATGAGCGAGCTTTTTGCTGATATTCCTGAAGCTATTGAAAATACTCAAGAAATAGCTAATAAATGCAATTTAGAATTAAAACTAGGCGATCCAACACCACCAAATTTTAAATTTACCCGTGAATATGCGAAAAAATATGGCTTAAGTTTAAGTCAAGAAGATCAAGAATTTAGCTTTGATAATGATGATATAGTTTTTGAGTATCTTTGTAAAAAGGGCTTAGAAGAAAGACTTCAATTTATTGATGAGAATAAGCACCAAGAGTATAAAGATAGACTTGATTTAGAAATTAGTATTATTAAAAATATGAAATTTTCAGGTTATATGTTAATCGTTCATGATTTTATCGCCGCAGCTAAGGAAAAAGATATACCAGTTGGCCCAGGGCGTGGGAGTGCTGCAGGGAGTTTGGTTTCGTATTGTTTAAAAATTACAGATTTAGATCCTATACCTTATAATCTTCTTTTTGAGAGATTTTTAAACCCTGAGCGTGTATCAATGCCCGATATTGATGTGGATTTTTGTCAAGATAGAAGAGGGGAAGTGATTGATTATGTTATTGATAAATACGGAGCTGAAAAGGTTGCACAAGTCATTACCTTTGGTAAGCTTTTAGCAAAGGGAGTAATCCGTGATGTGGCTAGGGTTTGTGATATGAGCATACCTGATGCAGATGCTTTGGCAAAATTAGTTCCTGAAGAGCTAAAAATCACTTTAGAAAAAGCCTATGAGCAAGAACCAAAAATCGCTGAATTTGTAAATTCTCATCCAAAAGGACGTCAAGTTTGGGATTTTGCTAAAGCACTAGAGGGTTTAAATAGAAACGCAGGTATGCACGCAGCCGGAGTTGTGATATCTAATGAAGCTTTGTGGAATAAAGCTCCGCTTTTTAGACAAAGCAAAAATGATGAGCGTCATTTAGTTACGCAGTATTCTAAAGAATATCTTGAAGATGTGGATTTAATCAAATTTGACTTTTTGGGTTTAAAAACCCTTACGGTGATTGATAATGCGATTAAGCTAGTGAAAAAGCGCTATGGTAAAGATGTAATTTGGGAAAAGATTGATATGAATGATCCTAAGGTTTATAAAACCATACAAAGTGGTAATACCTTGGGCATTTTCCAAATAGAATCAGGCGGTATGCAAAGTTTAAATGCTAGGTTAAAGCCTGAAAGATTCGAGGATTTAATCGCTGTTTTGGCTTTATATAGACCAGGGCCACTTGATAGTGGGATGGTGGATGATTTTATCGATATCAAGCATGGTAGAAAGGCTGCTACTTATGCATTTGAAGATTTAAAACCTATACTTGAAAACACTTATGGGGTTATAGTTTATCAAGAACAAGTTATGCAAATAGTGCAAAAAATCGGTGGTTTTTCTTTAGGTGGGGCTGATAATGTACGCCGTGCTATGGGTAAGAAAAAAAGAGAAATTTTGGATAATCTTAAAGCAGAGTATTTAGAAGGCGCTAAAAAACAAGGCTATGATGAGAAAAAGGCTGATGATTTATTTGAGCTTATTTTGAAATTTGCTGAATATGGTTTTAATAAATCTCACTCAGCTGCTTACGCACTTATAACCTTTCAAACAGCGTATTTAAAGACTTATTATCCAAGTGAGTTTATGGCTGCGCTTTTAACAAGTGAAGAAAGCAATGTAGATAAGGTCGCAAAATACATTGAAGAGATGAAAAGAATGAACATCAAACTTTTGCCACCAAGTATTAACAAAGCCCAAAGAGAATTTAGTGCAACTAAGCTTGAAGATGGTTCTGAAGCTATTATTTATGGGCTTGGAGCGATTAAAAGTGTGGGAATTCCTGCGATAGAAAATATCATGGCAATTCGTAAGGAAGAGGGCTTTAGTGATTTTGATGATTTTATAAGCTCGATTGATCCAACTAAGATTAATAAAAAAACCATAGAAAATTTAGCCAAATCAGGCGCTTTTGATGAGTTTGGCTATACTAGAAAATGTTTAGTGGATAATCTTGAGCTTATTTCAGAAACAAGTAGGAAAATCGCTGAAGTTAAAAGAAATTCTACTGCTTCACTTTTTGGAGAAGAAGAAATAGCTGCAGATATCAAAGTAGGGCTTCATGATAGTAAAATTGAATTTGAACTAATGGAAAAACTAGGCTATGAAAAAGAAATCTTAGGAATTTATGTATCAGGCCACCCTTTAGATAAATTTGCAAGCCAAATAGAAGGCATAGAGTATTTTAAAAGTATGGATTTTGAAACACTCAAAGGCGAAGGTGAGCTTTTGGTTGTAGGGAAGATCGAAGATTTTAAATCGATGATGAGTAAAAGCGGTAAAAGATATGCTAAGGCTGTGGTTTTAGACTTTTATTCTACTTTTGATATGATTATCTTTGAAGCTCAAGTAGAAAAAGTTGAAGCGCTTTTTAAAGAAAGCAAAGATGAAGCCTTTGCCTTTTTACTAAGATATAAAAACAATGACAATGATTTAAGTTTTAGTCTAAATGAAATTTATACCCTAGAAGAAGCAAAGGAAAATGAGTTAAAATCTTTTAGTAAGAAAAAAAGCTTTGCAAAAAAAGAAAATAAAGAAGAATTTACCCAAGAGCCTATGAAATTTGAAGAAAATATCATAGAACTTGATATTAATAAGCTTAGTAAAGATATGGTGTATGAAATTTATGATCTAGCTAATACAAGACATAACCCAAAAGATACTAATAACAAAAAGCTTGTGCTAAAAGTGTTTGATATGGGTAGTTGCTTGCTTTATCATACAAATTTTGTTCTCTCACAAGAAGCTATGGACGTGATAGCTCAAAAATGTAAAGGTTAAAATATAGACACTAAAAGTCCATTTTATATAGTATAATTATATCAATACAATATAAAAAGGATGAAAAATGGCTTTAGCGGTTGAAACTATTCAAGATTATACCATCCAAAAAGGTAAAAAATCTTTTTGGATGTGTTTTAACACTCCAAACAATGATTTTCATGTCAATAAAACAAAACATAGTGATTTGTTTGACAAAGACAAGACAGATTATAAAGCTAGAGATGAATTTTTAGCTTTTATGAAAGAAAATTTTCCAAAAACAAAACTAACTATGGTATTTGATACAGCTCCGGTGGGGTATTTGTTGTATCCTTATTTGGGTAGTCTTGCTGTTGATTGTGAGGAAAATGATGAGGTTTATAAGGCTATAAATAAAAAATACGAAGATGAAAATTGCATGCCAAAATCCATGAATGCAGTTTTTTGGGAAATGAGCCTTGAAGTAGCTAAAGAGCTACATGAGGCTAGGAAATTTGATTATGATAATTTTTAAAGGTAAAAAATGCAAACACAAACTTATATAAAAGAAGCTTTAGACAAAGCAGAGGTAATCATCATCACAGCTGGAGCTGGCATGGGGGTAGATAGTGGTTTGCCTGATTTTAGAGGAAAAGAAGGTTTTTGGAGAGCTTATCCGCATTTGCAAAAACTAGGCATAGACTTTGAACGCATGGCTAATCCTACAAATTTTTATACAAACGCACAGCTTGCTTGGGCTTTTTATGGACATAGATTTAAATTATACAAAGATACTAAGCCACATAAAGGTTATGAGATACTTTTAAAACTTGCAAAAAGCAAACAAGATTATTATGTCGTTACGACTAATGTAGATGGACATTTTAAAAAGGCTGGTTTTGATGAGAATAAAATTTATGAATTTCATGGAAATATAAATTATTTACAATGTTTTAATTATGCATGTGGTGATTTGATCTGGCAAATGCAAGAAGAATTAGATATAGATATGGAAAATTTCAAAGCTTTATCTTTGCCAAAATGTCCTAGATGTCAAGGCTTGGCAAGGCCAAATATCTTGATGTTTAATGATAGTAGTTTTAATGATAGCCGTTATTTTTTACAAAAGCAAAGTTATAAAAACTGGCTTAAACCCTTAGAGGATAAAAACATCTTGCTTATAGAGCTTGGAGCTGGTAAGGCTGTGCCTAGTATGCGTATGTTTGGCGAGGATTTTTGTAAAAAAAGCAAAGCTAGAACACTTTTAAGGATCAATCCAAATGAGTGTGATTTTCCAAAGTTTTTTAGAAATGGCATAGGGCTTAAGATGAAAGCTTTGGAAGCTTTGGAAATGATAGATAGCTTGATATAATAAGCTTAAAATTTAGAAAGGCTATAAATGAGTGAAAAAGAAAACGAAGTAAAATCTTGCGTTGTAAGTCTGAAAGAGTTGGTGCGTGGTAAAGTAGATGGTAAAAATGATCAAAATAAGGAAAAATCAAAGATATTTTCAGAAAATAATTTTTCTTTAAACATACCTGATTATCAACGCCCTTATGCTTGGGATAGAGAGTAAGTTAAAATTCTCTTGAAGTAATCAAAGATAAAGCCTAAGGCCTTATCTTTTCATAAATTTAGCAAAGACTTTGTTTTTGCTTCTTATCTTATGAAAATACTCTTTTGATAAGATATCTTTTAAAATTTTAGCATTGTTGTAGCTTAGATTAGTTTTTCTTTGTATGTAAGAAATGGCTTTATTTGCTAAATTTTCCTCTCTTGATTTTTTTATCAAAGCCTTATCTAAAGTAGCTATCTTAGGCATGTTTTTGATAAATTCTAGATACTCTTCTTTGCTTTCAAAGGGAGAATCTTCAAAACTAAACGGAACCTGACTTGGTATTTTTTTCTTTTTCATATTTTCCTCCATATTTTTAAAATGATATTCTAGCATAAAATATAGACAATATTAGTCTATAAAATTCTAATATAATTTCATTTTACAAAGGAAAGTGATGAAAGAAGTTAGGATTGTTATTGATGATGAATTTGATCATGTAAGAGATTTTTGTAATGGCTTTGCGGCGGTAAAAAAAGCTGGTAAGTATAGCTTTATAAATAGCAGTGGAGAATTAATTTGTGATTTTTTATATGATGAGGTTTTAAATTTTAGTCAAAATTTAGCAGGTGTTATGATAAATGATAAATGGGGTTTTATAGATACTAAGGCTAAAGTGGTGGTGGATCTTATATATGATGATGTTTGTAGTTTTGTAAATGATTATGCGCTTTTGCGACAAGGAAATGAAAATATCATCATAGATACTCAAGCAAATATCATTTTAAAGACTGAATATGATGGCATTATAAGACTTAGCGATAAGCTTTTTAAGATCAAAAAAGGCGATGTGTTTGCATTGATTGATCAGAATGGAAATTTTTTAAGTGATTTTGAGTTTTTAAGTATAAAAAGACTAAATGAAAGATTATTTTTATACAAGCAAAAGATCAATGGCAAGTTTAAATGTGGAGTTTTGAATGAATTTGCAAAGCTTGTTTTAGAGGCTAAATTTGATGATATTAGCTTGATAAATGATGAGTATTTGCTAGTGTTTGATGGGTTTTTGTATGGTTTGTTTGATGTAAATTTAAATTGCATTTTTGAACCTATGTATAAGGATGTGAAATTTATAGCCAAAGATATGATCAAAGTCAGGGTAGGGACTAAATATACTTTGGTAGATAAAAACAAAAATGAGCTTAGTAAGAATAGTTTTGATTTTATGAAGATTATTGATGATGAGCTTGTTTTGTTTTTAGAAAATTCTAAATTTGGTTTCATGGATCAAAATGGGATGTTAATTTGTGAAGCTAAATTTGATGAAGTTGGAGAATTTGTTGGTGGATTAGCTTGCGTAAAGATAGCTAATAAATACGGCTTTATAGATAAAAATGCCAAAATCATCATCGATGTGATGTATGATGAGCTTAGGTTTTTTAGTGAGAATTTAGCAGCCTTTTGTGTAGCAGGAAAATGGGGTTTTATCAATACAAAAGGAAAAACCATCATAGAAGCAAAATACGATGATGTAAATAATTTTAGCGAAGGTTTAGCTGTAGTAAAAAAAGATGGTAAATACGGCTATATTAATAAAAAAGGAAAAATCATCATAGAAGCAAAATACGATGAGATAAATAGCTTTAGCGAAGGCATAGCAAGTGTAAAAAAAGACAATAGATATTTTTTGATCAATCAAAATGATGAGATACTTTGTGAGCATGAGTATGAGTATATGTCCTGTTTTAGCTGTGGTTTGGCATTAGTTTTAACAAGTGATGGTTTTATTTATGTGGATAAAAATGCAAATATTGTTATAAAAGAGCATTTTGATGAGGCGTTTGATTTTAAAGAAGGTTTAGCACAAGTTTGTATAGATAATCAATGGGGTTTTATTAATACAAATGGAGAATTTGTGCTTGATTTGCAGTTTGAAAATGTAAATGATTTGGGTAATGGAATTTACGAGCTTAGTAAAAATGGACATAAATTTTACTTAGAATACAACGGAAAAATAACCCTTAATCCTTTTTCTCAAAGACAAATTGCATGTATAAGCAAGGATATAGGCTGGAGAATTTTAAGGTTGCTAGAGTCAAAAGAGTAAAGGAAAAGCATGCGAGGAAATAATCTTAATGAAATGATAAGAATTTATGATAAATACATGTCTATTTATGGAGATAGTGATGTGTTTAGACTGGATGATGATGATTTGTTGTATGCAAGTGAAATTTTAAATAAAGGAGGATTTTTTTGTTATGATGAGAAAATAGTTGATAGAGAGTATGATTTGATGTGTTATTTTGCTGTGATATTTTTACCTAAAAATGATTTAGCAAAACACGCTATTAAAATTTTAGAAACTTTATAGAAAAATAGAGTTGGAGAACACATGAAATTTTGGCTTTGTGATGATGAAAATTACGCTAAAATAAAAATTATTAGTTTATATATGGAAAGGAAATAAATATGGAAAATTTTTTAGAACAATTTAAGGAATTTAAGGAAAAAAACAAATCAAACTACAATCCTTTATTAAAGGTTTTGCCTGCTCATGATGAGGTGAATTTGCATAGTGGAATTTTAAAATCTTTACTTGATCCTAGTGAAAATCATGAACAAGGAAGGTTATTTTTAGATTTATTTTTAGAAAAGATAGGATTAAAAGAATGGTTTGAAAAAAGTGATGATGTAAAAGTCTTAAAAGAATATAAAAATATAGATATTTATATACATAATGGCACCAAACACATTATACTAGAAAATAAAATTTGGGCGAAAGATCAACATCAACAAATTGCTAGGTATATAGAGATATTAAATAAAGAAGAAAATGTTTCTTATAAAGATATCGAAAATATCGAAAATATCGCTGTGATTTATCTTACTCTTAGTAAGGATAGACAACCTAGCAATGAGAGTTTAGGTAAATGGAAGATAGAAAATACTGAAAATGAATTATTCTTAAAAAAAGGCGACGATGGCGACGATAAAGTGCTATATAGACAAATTTCCTATAAGAATGAAATTTTACCTTGGCTAGAAAGTTCCCAAGAAAAGGTTAAAAATTTATGCAGTTTAAGTCAAGCTATAGAATTTTACAAAGATGCTATAAATAATGTCATAGGTAATGGTAGTGATATAATAAGCTTTTTAAAAGAAAAAAGTAAAAATTTTGACTCTAAATTACTTGAATTATTTGAATTATTATTTCAAGATTTAATTAGTAAAGAATCAAAATTATTGCCAAAAATATCAATGTATGAAAGAGATTATATTATCAATAAGTTTTTAGAAGAAACTTGCAAAGATTTTAATGATTTTAGCATTGATAATGGCTCAAGCTATATTCAATTTATACTCAAACCAAAGAGTGTAAGTAATAATGATGTGTATTTTGCTTTTGCTTGGTTTGATACCACAAATTCTAAAAATTGGAAAAATTTTGGAATCAGACTTATAGGTGATATATCAAAAGAAGATAGAGAAAAAATTCAAGAAGAAGCAAAGAAGAAAGATGATAAATTTAATGGATACACTTTATCTGATTATATAGTTTTTGATGAAAAATCTACAGCAGAAACAATACGAGATTTTATTAAAAAAAATAAAGAAAAAATCAAAGAATTAAATGAAAAATTAAACGGAGTAAAAAATAATGAAAACTCGTGATATTTTACTAGAAAAATGGAATGATTTTCATAAAAACTTATGTAGAGAATTTATCCATCATGAAGTTTTTAACAATTACAATGTAATAGAAGCTTTAAAAGAAAGTGAAAATTATCATTGTGAAGTAAAAACCTTAGATGAAGAGATAGTGCTAAATCCGCAAGCTAAAATTCATATTTTAAGTTTTAAGCTCAGTGATGATAGAAAACTAAAAATAATCAATCAGTTTTTAAAAAACAATAAATACACAGGATGTTATTATGATGTCTTTTATACAAATGAGGCAAATGTGTATGAGGTTTTAAAAATCGAATTTTAATCCATAGCTTTAAGCTATGGATTAAGCTTTTAAAATTTTTATCATGGTTAAATTTACAGCATTTTAGTAAGGCTTGACGGAGAGCTTTTTTTATTTTCACTTATATTTTGCATAGCTTCAAAACTTTGCATAGCTTCGCTTTTGTTATGGATTAAATTTAAATTTTTATAAGCTTGCTTTATATCAGGGATTAAAGCTAGTAAAACTTTTTTATAAAACTTCCTTGCATTTTATAATGATTTTTATTAAAAAAGGTATCATAAGATCTTTGGCATTTTTTCTATATTTAACAAATGCTCGCAAAATTTAGGAAAAGCAAGTGCTAAATTTCTTATAACACCTTTTTCAAAGCTTGCATTATAAGCAAGCACACAAACATTTTAAATTAATTTAGGTTTTTTAGTTTTAATTCTTCGCCTTTTTTAAGTAAAAATAAATTCGTATCAAATTTTAATATCTCACTATAACAACAATTTTCATCTACATCTTCAAAACCTATGTAATCATATCCAACACCCTTAATAAGATCCAAGACAACATCATACTCTGTTTCTATAACCAAATTTCCTTGTTTATCTATAAAGCCATATTTTGTTTTTGTGCTACAAAATCCATATAAATCATCATTTAAGTGATAAATCTTACCAGCGATTTTTTTTAATATATTTCCATTGATGTCAAATAAGATCGAATCTTCTAAAAAACTTGCATAATACATTTCATCTTTTTTTATAACACCACAATTTGTTATTTTTTTGTTAGCAAGTTTTTTATCTAGTTTTAAAAGTGTTGTTTTCATGTGTTTTCCTTTTTAATTGATATAGTTATTATTATAATGTATTTTTATAGACTACTGCTGTCTAGTTTGATAATTTTTGCTTAGAGATTGATATAAAAACTCTAAGCAGTAACTTTTAATATAGTTATTATTTTACAAGCTCTTCTAAATGTTTTAAAATTTTTACCATGGCTAAAGTATCAAGTTTGCAGTATTCTAGTAAGGCTTGGCGGTAAGCTTTTCTTTCGTTTTCGCTCATATTTTGCATAGCTTCAAAACTTTGCATAGCTTCGCTTCCATTGTGGATTAAATTTAAATTTTTATAAGCTTGTTCCATATCAGGGATTAGAGCTGGTAAGACTTTTTTTATAGAATAACTCCCTTGCATTTTATAATGATAATAATCTTTATTTTGAAAAGGTATCATAAGATCTTTGATATTTTTTTCTATATTTAACAAATGTTCGCTAAATTCAGGAAAAGCAAGTGCTAAATTCCTTATTACACATTTTTCAAAACTTGCATTATAAGCAAGCACGCAAACATCTTTTGGTATATCATTGATCAAATTTTTTGCAAGTTCATATCTTGGATCGATCCCACATTCGCTCAAAAATTCCTTATGTTCTAACTTGTCTTTATGGTCTATATGTAAAGAGTATTGAAAAGGAATTTGCATATAAGGTCTTATACCTTTATATTCAGGTATAGCTTGCATAAATGTTTCAAAATCTAGATGATATATAGGATAGGTTAGAGTATCTAAAAATTTTTTGATGTTTTCTTTGTTTATATAGATTTCTTTATTAAGTGAAGCTTTGATTTGAATTTGTTGGTTTTTGGTAAAGATAGATAGATCATCTAAATCTTCAAAATTATAAGTATTTTGATAATAAAATTCAAAACTTTTTTTAAATTTTGGTATATTAAAAACATTTTCTTTTTCACATAAATTTCTTTGTTTAATCCAGCAATACTCATATCCATCGCACTCATAAGGATCAAAGCAATGTGTTCCTATGTCTATATCTGGCTCTTCTTTTTTGCTTAAAATTTCTTCAAAGTATTTTAAATTTTCTTTAACTTGGTTTTGATTTAATAAAACTTCTTTTGTGATATCATTGATCTTAAAAAGTTGATTTATATCAAGAAAATCACCTCTATAGTATTCATTGTTTAAATGTATCAGGTTAACTTGTTTGATTTTATAATTTAAATTTGATAAAACATAATACTGCAAAGCACAATCATCTATATAAACATCTTTTAAAGATGTAGAGCTTTTTACTTCATTTATGATCAAACCGTCTTTGGTATTTTGCAAAATATCTATCATGATCAAAATACCATCGTAGCAAAAAGTAGCTTCGTAAATCACTTCTTGGTTATTTTCTAATAGTTTTCTAGTTTGTTCGCATTTTTCATCAAAAGAACTACCTTCAAACTCTATCTTTACTCCATTTGGAAAAAGCTCACAAGCTAGCTCGCCTACTTTATTACCTATGTCAGTTTTTGTTGATTTGTTAGATGAATTTAAAACATCTTTGTTGTAAGTATTTAACCAAAGAGATTTAGCACATTGTGCGCCTCTTGTGTATCTTGATTTTGAAAAAAACATTATTTACCTTTCTTTGTTGTTTTGTTTGAATTTTAGCCTATTTTATTAAAATAGGCTAGAGTATTATTTTTTCAAAGGTTTATCTCGCATTAGAGCATAAATTAGTCCGCTTGAAAAAGTAAAACGTGCTAACGCATTTTGTTTTTCTTCTCTTCTTTGCGCTACGGTTTTAAGATTGCTTTTTCTCAAAACTGCAAAAATACTAAGTCCATACCATAATCCTAATGTTATTTTTAAAGGTAGTATTAAAATCATTAGTAATGGATTATTACGATTATCTCTTAGTGTTGTGTATGCTATATATAATACAACGCATGCCCATATAAAAGCAATGACACCCATAATCATTAGCGCAGTATCTCTTTCTATTCGCATTAGAAATAATGTCATAAAGATTATAAAGGCTAAAGGCAATACAGCAAATAATCCAACACACAAGCTAAGATCTATTGTATTTCTATATATAACCACCTTACCTTTTAATCCATAATACACAAGCACTGCGGCTATGATGATATATATTAAGATAGCTATGGTGATGATTATTGTATTGGTATAATCTTCTTGAGCTATTTTTGTGCTTGTATTGTTATCTATGGTTTTTTCTATTGTTATATCTTGTTGTGCTGTTGTATAATTTACTTCAGCATTAGTAAAAGTAAAGCATATACACATTAATATGCTTAAAATTAAAAATAGTTTTTTCATTTTATTCCTTTGTTTTTGATTTGTTATTTTAAATTTTTATGTTCATTTTTATTTTTTAATACCTCCTTGTGTTATAGATTTACAATAGTTTTTAATTTTGTTGTAATTATATGTTATTTTAACGGACGGTGTTTGTCTATTTTTTATTTTTTTATTTTGGTATAATTAACAATGCAAAAATTAAGTTATAATTATAAAAATCAAAACTAAGGAAAACAATGAGTGATTTAAAAACTAGATTAAACGAAAATAAAAATAAAAATTTTGCTTATTTTTTTGATAAAGATGGAAAATGTTATATTTATCATACTAAATTTGGTAGAGAAAGAAATAGTGTAATTTTAGAAAATGATGATATTGAATTAAGGTTTAAAGAATTAACCAAGAAAATTTATGAAGATAATAGTGAGGTATTTGATAAATTAAAAGGTGCTTTTGAGGAATATTTAAACGATTATAGTAATAAAAGTACTATACATATTAAATTTGATGAAAATGGTGAATTTTTAAAAACAAAAAGCAAAATTGTGGATAATTTTAGCGAAACATTTGGTAAAGAAAAAATAGACGAGATAGATTTCAATCAGGGTAATTTTAAAAAAGATATTTTTGAAAAATGGTGGGATAAAAGTATAAATAGTGCTAAAATGCAAGGCAATGCTACGAATTTATTAAAAGATGAAAAAAAATTAGTTGATAATCTTAAAATAATAAATGATGCAGTAAGTAATAGCAGCAATTTAACAGAATTATTAGTAGCACTTGATAAAGTGGAAGGCATGAAAGCTACTGCTAGAGAATTAGCATATTTTTTACAATTTAAAGATGATAAATTTCCACTTGCAAATGATGCTTCTGTAAATACCGCTAAGTATATCTTTGAGATATTAAATGAAAATCCAAAAGAATATAATTTTGATAATGAATGCAAAGAAGAAGTATATTTTGATTTTGTTTTGGAAAAACTTGAAGTAAAAAAAACAAATAATCTTCCAAGATATTATATTTTAGATCAATTTTTAAATTTGATTGATAAGATAAAAAAGTCTGATTTTGCTTTAATTACAAAAGAAAAATTAGCTGAAAATGATAAAAATCAAAGTGTGTATTATAAACTTTACGAGGTAGCCTATAGCTTTGCAAATTTATGTGGCAAGGCAGATATTAAAAGTAGTAATTTAAAAGGTTTTTTGGAGCTTTTAAGAACACATAAAAATATCATTTTTCATGGAATTCCTGGAACAGGAAAAACTTATACTATGGTTAATAATATAAAAAATCTTATTAGCAATGAAGAGCAAATGCTTATCACTCAATTTCACCCAAGTTTTTCTTATGAAGATTTTATAGAAGGTATTAAACCTGCAGGGATTGAAAATGGACAATTAAAACTTGAACTTAAAAATGGAATTTTTAGAGAATTTTGTGATAAAGCAAAAAAAGAAGAAAAAGGGTTTTTAGAAAAACTAGAAAAAGGAAATTTTAATGAAGCTCTAAGTGATCATGGGTATTTTTTCATAGCTGATGAGATTAACCGTGCGGAATTATCTAGGGTTTTTGGAGAATTACTTTATGCACTTGAGTATAGAGGAGAAAAAGGCAAGATAAAAACACAATATGCCTCTATGAGAGATGATGAGGATTTTTATGTACCTGAAAATATGTTTTTACTAGGAACTATGAATGATTTAGATAAAAGTATAGATAGTTTTGACTTAGCGCTTAGAAGACGCTTTATATGGCAAGAAATGGAGTGTGATTATGATGTAATAAGAGATGAAATTTATGCAAATAATATTGAAGAATACGCACAAGCTTGTAAAAAATTAAACGATAAAATTAGTAAAGATATAGGTGAAAAATATCAACTTGGACATTCTTATTTTCTAAAAATTGAATTTAAAAATGATGAGATTAAAGATAGTGATATGAAAAAACTTTTTAGCAACCGCTTTGAAGCGCTTTTAAAAGAGTATTTAAGAAGCGAATATAATGAAAAAGAAATACAAAAACACTTGGATGATTTAAAAAAACTTTTTGTTATAGAAAAAAATGATGATAAAAATAAATGATAATAGCTTTATAGAAATAGATCAAAAATCTTCAAGAATACAAGATTTTGATCTGTATTTTGAAGATTTTATAAAAAATGGAAATTTCTTTTCTTTTTTCAATGATGATGAAAAAATTTTAAGCAAAAATGCTAAAAATCCTATCATTTCATTGCGAACGATTGAAGAAAATAAAAGGCAAATTGCTAGTGGAAATTATATAGGAAAAATTTCTTATAATGGTTTGGAAGTTGAGATAAATTCCAGGTTTGGCAAGAAGTTTTTAGAAAGAATGCTAAATTTTGCTAATGATGTATTTGTTGATGATGTGAGTATTTATCAAGATGTAAAAAAGGAAAGCAATATAAGTGAGTTTATACTTTTTTATATCTTTGTGCAAAAACTTGAAAAAAGTTTTTTGATAGGTTTGCCTAAAAATTATCAAAGTAAAAAATACAATGATTTGCGTTTTAAGGGAAATATCGATATGGTTGAATTTATAAAACACAATATCCCTTTAAAAGCAAAGGTTGCTACAAAAACAAGAGAGCAAATAGAAGATGTGCATATTATTAATGTATTATACAAAGCATTAGAAGTCATAGAAAAGAAAAATTCAAGCTTTTTAAAAAATGTAAAGCATATAAAAACCTATTTAGTGCAAAATAAAAGCGAGCATTGTTTTATAAAAGAAAGTTTAAACAAAGCCTTTTCTAGTAAAGCCTTGAGAAATCAAAACTATCAAAACTACAAAGAGCTTTTAAAATATGCAAAAATGATCATAGAAAGTCAAAATTTCACTAGTAAAAATAAAAATGATCAAAAAAGTTATGGTTTTATCGTTAATATAGCAGAGCTTTTTGAAATTTATATAAGTAAGCTTTTAAGAAATAATTTTGAAGAATATATGGTTGATTCTCCAAAGCTTGAAATTTATAAAAATAGCTTTTATAAACGCTATATAATACCTGATATTGTTTTGTCTAAAGATGATACATACATTGTTTTTGATACTAAATATAAAAGAATGAAAATGGAAGGTAGAAGCCAAAATGGCATGGGAGATTTAGACAGAAACGATTTATTTCAAATTCATACTTATATGGGGTATTATCAAAAGATAGGCAAAGTGCTTTTAGGTGGACTTTTATATCCTATGCAAGAATTTGAAAAAGCAAAATGTTATAGTGAAAATTCTATCCTTTCAGATGAGTATAAATTTATAGTTGATGGAATTTTTCTTGAAGATAGTCAAGATAAAGAAATTACTCTTGAGTATATTACCCAAAAAGAAACGCAATTTATAGAAAGGATCAAAGAGCTACTAAAACAATCATTTTAGTAGCTTAACAAAAGAAATTTTTCTTTCTATATCCTCGTGAGTGATAGAGTTTATTTCTAGTTTATAGGGTTTAAAATTTTTCGTGCTAATATTAGCAAATAAAATATCCAAACTCACATCTAAAAGTTTTTTTAAACCTTTTGAAAAATCATAATCTTTCAAATAAAAATTATTTCTTATCAAATTTTCATTTTGTTTTATAATTTCTAGCAATTCTTGCTCTTTAATATAAAATAACCCTTCTATAAGCATGTTTTGATAAGGTGAGATGTCGTTGATGTTTAGTACTTTTTTATCTATCCAGCCATTTTTAGGAAAGGCATATGCACTTGCAAGATGATAGAGTTTGCCTTTTGTGTTTGTTTTTTTTAATTTATAGTGTATTTTTGCATTATGTTTTATAAAATCAACAACACAAAAATGTTTAAAATCCGCATAATTTTGACTTAAAAAATTTTCAAAAGACAAAAGTTTGCTTTGAGTATTTACATCTAAAAAATATCCATTTTCTAAATGATAACTTTGGCTTAGTAGTTGTATATTTTCTGTGTTTTGAATTTGTGTTTGGAAATTAAACTCATCATTGTTTGTTTCATATAATGCATTAATGTGTTCTTTTGCTTTTATATCATTAAATCCAAACACAAAGCTTTTGTGTATTGTTCCTTGAAGTGTTATGTTCATAGTTTTATCCTTTTTATAAAAATCCCATGTTGATTTTTTCATCATCTGATTTGAGTTTTGATTCTTTTTCTAATTTTTCTAAAAACTCATCGGCGTTTTTGATTTTAAAAATTTTATTTTGTCTAAGAATTAGCGCAAAATCGCCCAAACAAATATTTTGAAGCCTTAAGAGTCTTTTTGCAATTTGCTTTTTATCAAAGCTTAAATTTAATTCTTTAGCAAAAAATTCAAAAGCCTTTAAAAGTTTTTCTTGCTTTAATGCTTGAAATTCTATCTTTAGATCAAATCTTCTTATGCTAGCTTTATCAAGGTTTTGTAGGTAGTTTGTAGAAGCTATGAAAATACCTTCAAAATTTTCCATTTGCATAAGCATTTCATTGACTAAGCTTTTTTCCCAGCTTTTATTTGCTTCATCTCTACTATAAATTAACGCATCGATTTCATCAAGCTGTAAGATAGCATTATCATTAGAAGCTTTTTTGAAAATGTTTGCGATATTTTTTTCATTATTGCCCACAAAAGGATCTAAAATATCACTAAGTTTATAAGAATGTAAAGTTTTGTTTAAAACATTAGCTAGTTCTTTGCCAAACTCGCTTTTTCCACTACCTGCTATGCCATAGCTTAAAATTCTCAAACTTGAATTTTTATCGATATTGTTTATTAGTTCTTGTAAATTTAAATCACATTCTATCAAGCTTAAATCGTATTTTTTGTCTTTTTTTGGCATTGAAATGCCCTGAAGTGATCTTGCTTTTAAATTTTCATTGATCAATCTTACAAATACTTCTTGGCTTTTGCTTTTAAAGATCTTAGCATTGTTTGCACATTTTAAAATAACCCCTTGAGAAAGTTCAGGATGAGAAGCTATATTTTCTATAATGGCTTCATCTATTTTTATATTTTTCTTATTAAATAACTTTTTTATATTTTGAATTTTCTTTTCTTTAGGCATACTTTCAAGCTCTAAAATCACATCAAAACGCCTCAAATACGCCTCATCCATGTCTTTAGAATTTGATAAAAATACACAAATACCATTTTCTTCATCTAAGATTTTATTGATTTTTAATTTCTCTTTTAAAGAATCATAGCAAAGACTATCTTCACACTCATCAAAGACTATCATTTGTTTTTTTGGATTGAGTATTTTTTTAAGTGCATAAAAATTTGAAATTCTACTTGATTTTTTTACATCTTCGCAATCTTTAACACATAATGCTTCTTTATCAAGCTCTTTAGCTATGAGTGCGCTAAGCTCGTTTTTGCCTACGCCTGCTTTTCCATATATAAAAATATTTCCTTTTTGGCGTTTTTTTAAAAAAGTAATGATAGTATTTAATTCTTCTTGTATATAGTCAAAATCACTCAAATTTAGTCTAGTTTTAGGTAAAAAATACGAAAACTCACCCATAAGTGTAGTTTTGCTAATATCTTGAGTGAAAATGCTATCAAAATTATTTATATCTATACCAAAGGCATCGCTATCATAATAACACAAGGCATCTAGTTTAAAAAGCATAGAATCATCACTTAAAGCTTTATTGACATCTTTTGAAGTGTGGTTGAAAATTTTTTCTATGATCTTTTTGCCCAAAGCAGTGCTATAACCTTGGTGTAGGGCAAATCTACCTTTATTTGCATAGTAAAAAAACGCAAACACATCACATTCTGCTTGAGTAAAATTTAAGTATTTTTTAAGATAACTTAGATTTTTCTTTAAAAAGCTAGAATAGATAAATTTGGAGTATTGTTTGTAGATAAAACTAGGGATTTTACTATCTTTTTCTAGCATATCTTCAAATTCGCTGTAAAAATCTTTTTTGATTTGTTTGCTATTTGAGAGCATTTGTGCGTGTAGTGAGATGACTTTTACATTATGTGAGTAATAATCAAAATCCGCAATGTGAGTAAGAGTAGAAATATTTGTTTGCATTATAAACCTTTAAACTAAGATGTATAATGCAATTATAAACAAAATAACTAGACTTTAGTTGTCTAGTTATGAGAATTATTTGGGTTTTATGTTTTTTAACAAGTTTTCATAGAAATTTTTAACACTATTACTAAAATATTTTTCAAAATCACTAGCACTTATCATATCGCTTTTTGTATTATTGCAAATACAGCAGGCTAGAACACAATTTTCTTCATTGTAGCCTTTATCTGGATCTAGCCTTTCAATTTGCAATTTACCATTGAAGGCACGCTTTTTGGAATTTATAGGTTTATCATCTCCAAATAAATTATTTTTTAAAATATTTTCTTTGATACCACAGTAGTGGCATGTTCGATTTTCTTCATCGATTTTTAAATACGCTTCTTCATACCACATAGCAAATTTTTTCATATCTTCAAATTTTTCTTCAACCATTTTATCGATTGCACTAAATTTTTCATTTTCATCTTTCCATTTTTTGTTGATTCTATACTTCTTTCTTACCACTTCATAGTGATTTTTTAAATTTTCCACATAGTTTTTATCATTTGATTTTGGCTCTAACTCTTCCCTTACTATTTCTTCAATGTTAAGATTGTATGATTTTGCCTTGATTAGTTTTTTTGTAATTTCCTTACTTCCAAAAACACCTTTTAAATAAAGCTTTAGAAATTTCTTTTTAATATCATCGTTTAATTGATTGATAAATTCAACTCTTTCTTGATTTTCCATTTTTATTCCTTTAAATAAATTTAATCATTGTAAAATATTAGTACTAATACAATGCAATGCACCACCTTTTTTGATAATAGGCTTTAGATATACACCTATGATTTGTTTGTCTTTATAGATATTTTGTAAAAAGCTTAAAACCCTCTCATCCTCATCTATATCATAAGTTGGCACAAAAATCACCTTATCAAACTCTAAAAAATTTAAATACGCACCCCATTTGTATTTTTGCATAAATTCTTTAGAATAGCTCATTTTTGTAACCTTAAAATCTTTTAAAGCGGTGTTTAATTTCTCAAAAAATTGCACATTTTCTAAAGAAAAATCATTGATTAGCACATGATCTTTATTTATAAATCTTACCATACTATCGCTATGCGCATATCTATCATAAGCTAGTCTTGGTAAAAAGACTATGTGTTTTAAATTTAGATTTTGTTTTAAAGTATGGATAATGCTTTCCTTGCTAAGTGTTGGATTTTGGCTAAAAATTTTCTCACACATAAAGGCAATATCATGTTTTCTTATGAAATTACCTCCATCAAGGATTAAATTTAAGTGATTTTTTAGAGGTTTTATAGTGGTTTTTAAATGTGGATAATTTCTAAGATAATCAGGATCATAAATATAGCTTGTCGCTGTATTTTCATACACTAAAGGCATGAAATCTCTTAACCATATATCATTACTTGGTATTTCTTTAAAAGCGATGTTAAATTTAGCAAAATTTTGCACAAGATTTTGATAAATTCTTTTATGTTTTGATGATAAAAGTGTAGAAATGGCTATCATTCATCGCTCTTTTGCATGCTTAAAACTAACAACTCATCATCATAAATAATGTCATATTGTAAGATATCTCCCCAAAGCTTTAATTTGCCTTGTGAATTTTCATAATGCTTTATAGCTAGTTCTTTGAGCTTTTGCATGATTTGCGTTTTATCAAGATAGAGCATATCATTGCTAATAGTAAATTTAAGCACGCGTAAGTGAGATAAAAACATCAAAGTATGCAAAGGCTCGCTTTTACGTTTAAAATTTGTTTTTATGATGGCTTTTGCTTCTTGTAATTTTATGTGTTTATCTTTTAATAAAACATTTTGTTCTAAAATTGAATTTAAAATTTCTTTATCTAAGATAAAATCAAATTTTTGCATAAATTCCAAAGAGGAATTTACCATATCATAATGTCCTTTTAAAAGCCATTCTTGTATGCTTTCGCATTCTAAAAACAAAGTTTTTGTTTTGGTAAATTTTTCTACATTGTTATAACCAAATTTCTTTGCAAGCAAAGTCTCATCGGTGTGAGTTAGGATGTGTTTCATGGTTTGAAGCATTTTTAATCCTTTTTGAATGATTTGAAAAATCATAGCTAAAAAAAGCAGACAATGGTAGTCTATATTTTTGTAGTATAATTGTGAAAAATATTTAAAGGCATTGTGAATGAAAAATTTTATTGAAGAATTATTAAGGGTTAATGATAAATTTGAAGAAAATACCAAAAAAGGCATGAGTGATATAAATATTTTCGAAGCTTTGGGAGTTGAGTATAAAGAAAACTATCATTCTAAATTTATAGCTTATTTGATCGATCCGCATAGTGATCATTATCAAGAGCTTTTTGCAAATGAGTTTTTAAAAAAGCTTGGAAGATACACAAAAGCTAAGAAATTTAAAAATCTTACAGCTCATGACATAGAAAGCGTAGAAACAGAAGCTTGTGCTAAAGATAATAGAAGGATCGATATACTCATAAGTTTAAAAGATAAAAGATATATCATCATAGAAAATAAACTTTATGCAAAAGATCAACCAGATCAACTCAAAGACTACATAAAACACATAAAAGAAAAAGTTAAAAACAATGAAATTGAAAAAATTTATAGAAAATGACACGATTGAAAAAGCTTTAAATAAAGCTAAGAAAGTATTAAAATCCTGACAAATAAGCAATCATTTGCTTATTTGATCAAGGTATTCTTCAACTACTTCTTTGACTTTATTTGCTATAAAATCAGGTTCTAAAACCTTTACATAAGGTATGTAATAATACACTAAAGGTAAAATTTCCATTTCATGAGTTATCTCAAGCTCTATTTCTATGGAGCCATCTTTGTCTTTACCAGTGATGATTTGCGAATTTAGAGGTTTTCTTTCAAAGTATTTTCGTATCGGTTCTTCTACTAAAAGCCTTACCGTAAAAGGTTTATCAAGACTAAACCATATAGAATTTACTCTTTGAAGTTTTACTTCTAAACTCTCATCGGTTTGAAAATGCTCTTGGGTTAGGGTGATGTTTTGGATATTTTTTAAATAAAATTTTTTGAAAATATCACGTTTTTTCATATCAAAAGCAAGCAAATACCAAAAGCCACTAAAAAAAGCTAGTTTTAAAGGTTTTACTTGGAAAAGTTTATTTTCATATTTAAAGACAATTTGTGTTTTGGTGTTGATGGCTTGTTCAAGAATTTGAAAATTGCTTAAATCTTTTTCCTCTAGCTTTTCTGCATCTAGGCTAGTATGGATGGGATTAGAAATGTTTTGAGAAAGTTTAGAAAGTAGGGGGTGAGCCTTAGCATAAAAGCTATTTCCAGCGCTTTTTGCCATGGTATCAAGCACTTCAAGGATTATTTTTTCATCATCTTGCTCTTGTATATCTTTGCTTGTATCAATGCGCCATTTTCTTCCATTTTTAATAAGCCCCATAGACTCAAAAACCCCTTGCATGTCTCTTTTTATGGTTTTAGCGCTTACATTGAGTTCTTGGGCTAGTTCTTTTATGGTTATGCCATTTTCAGACTTTACTAATTTTTCATATAAAACTTCAAGGCGTGTTAGTTTGGAATTTGCAATGTATTTTTTAAGATCTTTCATGATTTTTCTCTAAATTTTTTCAAAATATTAACAACAATTGCTTTATAAACAAATAAAGTCTAGTTTATAAACGCTACAAAACTTATAGTTTGGAAATGAAAGTTTATTTAGAAAACAATGTTTGAGAGTAAAAGATGATAAATATGTAATTATTAAAATACAAAAGGTTGTATTTTACTAGGTTTAACTAAGAGTGATGAAAGTGTCGGTCAAAGCAGACAAGCTTGTAAAAAATTATATGATTTGCTATTTCAGCAAGATTTATCAAATATAAAATTAGAAATCACGAATAAATTTTAGAAAGGAGTAAGTTTAGAGTAGGTTACCACATAATCCCCCTAAAAAAGGGGACAAGGTTAATAAGCCTTGACTATAATCATACTTAGTAGTATAATTATAAAGATTATGTGGATTATATAGCTCAAATTTAATCACCTACTTTCTAGGGTTAGATTAAGCCATAGGGGGTCAGACCTACGGCTAACCCTTGAAAGTATTATACAAAAACCTACTTTAAACTACAAATAATATGTCATTTTTATTTAACAATGCAAAGCTTTATATTGCTTTAGCTCTAATGCTTATGCTTAATGTATTTTTATATCTTAAGCTAGATAGCACAAATGTAAAATTAGAAAAAAGTCAAAGTGATTTAAATTTAGCTTTGGGTGTAAATAATGAACTCACAAAAATTACTCAGGAGTTGAAAATAAGACACGAGCAAGAGCTAAAAGCACTCTTTTATGCAAATGCTCAAAAAAATCAAATCAAAACAAGGGTTGATGATGTTAAAAACTATATATCCAAAAGCAATGAAACTAATACCACTAAGCTTTTTAATGCTATGCTTGATAGGCTGTGGGAGCAAAACACAAGTACTAACCAAAATACAAATTCAAAAAGTGCAAATACCAAATGAGCTTTTGGAATTTGATAGAGCGCATAAACCTATAGTGCAAGATGAAAAAGATATATAAAAGCTTATAGTGAGCTTTTTTATCACTATAAGCAATGTGAGATCAATATAGATAAAATTAAGGAGTTGAATGAGTGATTTTATCTGCTAATTTCTTGGGTTTCTAAATCATATTTTAGTGTTAAAGCTTTAGTTGAAGTAAAAAAAGGTAACTGAAAATTTTTCTTTTTAAATGATATTGCATTGCGTTGCAATATACTACTTGCTTCCGGTGTTCCAGTATATGCTATGGCAATATATCGTTTACTGAATTTTTCATTAAGAAAATTATGTATATTTGATATTTGATTAAATGCTTTTTGTAGATCACCACCTTTTAATTCTACATATATTATTATGCCTTCTAAATTAGTTGTGGCAATAACATAATCACATCTTGTGATCTCATTTTTTAATTTACTAGTATCTTTTGTATCAATTAAAATTTTATAAAATTCTCTTCCATTGCATTTAAGTGTTAATTTTACTTTATCTTCACATACTAATGTTTTATCGTAGCACTCATTTTTATCTATAAATTGCTCCAATATTATTTATCTAACTCCGCTATTTTATAAAAATCATCCATGATTTCACTTGAGGCGGTATCTATATATTCAGCATCAATTAACATTGTTTCTTTATCTATAATTGAATAAGATTTTCCATTTTCTAGCTTGTAAGCTATAAAGTCTTTATGGTTAAAAATGTTTCCTTTGTTGATTATTTCATAAATATTATTTTGCTCATCGTTGCGTAATTTTGCTTTAATTATTGAAGCATAAAGAATATTATTTAATGCTGTTAGTATATAAGGACTATGAGTTGAAAACATAATATTTGGATTATTTTTTGCATTCCTAAGACTTGCGAGATAATAAGCCATATTCATTTGATTAATTGGAAATAAATTTGATTCTGGTTCTTCTATAAAAATATCTAAAGTCGGTTTGTTTTTTTCAGATAATAAAGTTTCAATAAGTTTAATTCTTTCTATTACTTTATTTTCAATGAGTTTGCGTTTAGTGTCTATTGATTTTTTAAGATCGGATATTAGATTTTCAATAGTGATTTTTTCTAAACTTTTATTCTTAATATCATATACATATGCAAAATAATTGCTAATTATTTCCATTATACTAGTGCTTTTTTCTCCAGAACTTGATTGTTCAAAAGGTATTTTTAAATCATTATGATTTAAATAGCATTTGGTAAATCCAGCTTCATTTTCAGCCGTAAAAATCGTATTTTCCATAGTCTTTAGTTGAAAATATTTTACTTCGTTAATGCTTTCTATAAAATTTGCTATCATATCATTTGTATGATAAGATGCTTTAATGTCTCTTTGTTTAGGAGTTGCGAATAGTTCAGGTAAAAAAACTCTAACATCATTTATAAATACTATTTTTCCAATCAACTGCTCTGTTTTTATGTGTTCTTGATATAAAGTTATATTTTTACCTTTTATTTCTATTAAAGGTTTATCATCTATAAGCGTAATCTCTGTGTTGTGGTTAATATAAATATCTAGCATAGATTCTTTAAGATAATCCATAAATTCTTTTTGATCTATATTGTTAAATAACTTTGGTTCATGAAAAGATTTTATTTGTTCTTGCTTATACAACCATTTTAATAAGCTAATGGTTCTTAAGATGATACTTTTTCCGCTTCCACTTTTTCCTATAATTACTACAAATGGTTTTAAAATTATTTCCGCTTCTTGTATAGGTCCTAAATTTTTAATTATTACTTTTTGCATTTATAATACCTTTATTATTTTAAGTTATATATTGTAACACAATTAAATTTATATTTTTTATGCTTAAATTTATCCGCCTTTTAAACCCTTTCTATTTGATTTAAGAATATTTTAGTGTTACACGAGCAAATTACAACACCTAAAAATACATAGTCTTTTAATGCAGATTTTTTAATTTTTTTGTCTTCAAAACCTATATTATCACTACTTATGATAATTTCATCATCAAGGACATTTTTTCTTATGCGTTTGCAAAATAATTCACCATCGTATCTAAAAATAGCCACATCAGCATTTTTGATCTTATCGAGCGAATTTTTACTAGTATCAACTATAACAAAACTTCCATTTTATATAAAAGGTTCCATACTGTCGCCAAATATTTTTATCATATCATATTGTGTTTTGTAAGGAATACCTAATATTTCTACTAAAAAATTTTTATCAAGATATATAGTTTGAAAGTTTTCATCGCTGTTATCGTTTCCAAAACCTGCACTAGCGTAAACATTAGGAAAATATCTGATTTTAATTATATTTTCTATATCGTTTGTGTTATTTATATTCATTTGAGTATATTTAAGTGTATTTTTTTCAGGTATATAACCTCTTTGTTTCCAAATATCTATGGTATTTGCGGCAACACCTAGGTAATCTGCTAGTTCCTTATAGGTTTTCAAATTTTGTTCTAGCATCCATTTTTTCAATATTTCTTTTACTTCCATAAAAAGATACCTTTCAAATGTAAAATATAACTTGACAAATGAGTATATTTTTTATAATTTCACAAAATAATTAATTTTAAAACATAAAAATAATTATTTTTTAGCAAAAAGAATACCAACTTTTTGCTTAAGTATAAAAAAGGATACATAATGCAAGATTGGATTATAGCTGGCGTGATTATAGCTATCTTATCGATTATGTTTGTAATCATAAAGATAAAGGAAACAAAATGATAAGAGCATACGCAAACACCATATCAAATATACTCAGCAATGAAAAATCTATAAAAAAAGACACACTTTTTAAAAGAATGAACATAAAAGAAAGCGAATTTAATGAAGCTTTGAATTTTTTACTTGATCATAATTTTGTAAAACTAGAAGCTATTAGTGATGGTTTATTTGAAACCATCATAGTTCATTATGAGGGTAATTGAATGTGCATTAAAGAGAAAATTCAAGAAAAGTTAGGGTTAAAAACTTTTGATGAAATGGAAAGAAAACTCAATTTGAAAAATCAAACTTTAAAGGTTTGGCTTAGCAATAAAAGCAAAACAAATTCTAAAGTAGAAAAAGCACTTTTAAGACTTGGTTTTTTGAATGAGGATTTGAGATTATCTAAGAGATTGAAAGATTTAAAACTAAAGCATAAAAAATTTACAGCTTTGGTAGAAGAAAAAACAAAAACTATACAGGAGATTTCTGAACTTTTAAAAGAAATTGATGAGGTAGCTTGAAAACCTCATTAAGCACATTTTCTAAGTGTGCTTAAAAGGTTTTTAAAAGCTTGAAACTAGGTTTTAAGTGAATTTCCTTATAGCTAGCTTGGTGATCAAGCTAGCGTGTTCTTTATTTATCACACTCCACGGCGACGGGTGGGAAAGTGAGCTTTTTTAAAAAGCTTTGTTAAATGGTCAAAATACCAAAAGTTTAAATAACTTTGAATGCAGGCTCTATGTTTTGACATAAGTAGTGTTTAAATGGGAGTTAAACTCCCTTATAAGCCATATTAGCTTTCTTTATTTTGAGTAACCACCTTTATGGTGGTTTTTAACTTCCATTTATGCACTATAAAAAGGAAGAAAATGTCTTTTAAAGAAAAAATTAACACAGCCATAGAACACGCAAGAGCTTTGGCTTTAATTAACAAAGAATGCTTAGATTTAATTGACTACAAGGAAGAGTGTGATGAGGATGATTTAAGATCTAATCTAGATGACTTAAAAAAACTCTTGATAAAAGCAAAAGAATTATTGAAAGGATAGTAATGAATTTTAAGCCCATACAAAAAGAAAATGATGCATTTAAAAAAGCAAGAGAAATAGAAAGTTTAATAAGTGAGCTTAGCTCAAAGGGATTTAAACTTACAAAGGCAAATTTAAAATCTTTAGTTATGAAAAAAGGTTTTGATAAGGTAGCAAAATAACAAAAAAGAAAGGAATAAAATGCAAAACATAGGCTATGATAGTATCAAATTTGTAATCCCAAAATTTGCATTTTATAAATTTCTTAAAAAACATGATTTATATACAAAGCTTAGAAAAACAAACCGCAATAAAGCTATAGAAAAATACACAAAAGAGAAGTTTAAAAATATCAAAACAAAAGATAAGTTTTATGAGTTTAAGGTTAGGTATATAAACATCAAACCTAGAAATAAAAGTTTATCAAATACCATAATAGTGATAGAAAATTCAAAAGACACCCATGAAGTTGCTAGAAAAAATAAAAAGAAAAAAGACTTTTATGTAGAAGTACAGTTTAACGGTCTTTTTCAGCCTAGCAAAAGTGTGGTAGCTGATGTGTATAAGGTGTTAAGTAAAATGGTTAAGAGGTTTAAGGCTTATAGTTTTGATATAGCTTGTGATTTTTGTGATGAAAGTGCTTCTATGAGAAAATATGAAGAACATTTGCATGAGTTGTCTTTAAATAAAAAAATCAAAGGCGAAATGGTTTTTTATAAAAAATCTCTTTATGTAAATGGGGTGCATAGTAAGTTTTTTGATCTTGATAGAATTTTGATTTATGATAAGTATGAAAAGCAGACTAGTTATCACAAAGAAAAAATTAAAGAAGAATTTAAAGACTGGAAAAGATTAGAATTAACTTTCAAACTAAACTATAAATTTTTAAAATACATACAGCATAAACACATTCATGATGCTTTAGATTTTATATATGATTTTATAGCTTTACTAGGTAAAACATATAGCTTTACAAAAGAATTATTACTTATTAAACAAACAAAATATTTAATCAATCCAAGATGGACAAAAGATATAAAACCATACGCATTAAAGGATGTTGCATGAGTATCATAACACATATAATTGAAGCTAATGAAATAGCTCGTGCATGTTTAAAAAATGACTTAAAATATAGTTTGAAAGAAGCAAGGATTATCAATAGTGCAAATGAAAGAATGTTGTGTTTTTATTTTGATAATCCTTTTGCTATAGATTTGTTTGAAAGAAACAAAGAAAGTATCAAAAATGACTTAAGATGTGAATACAAGAAAAAAATCAAACTTTATAAACGCATTGATTTTGTATTTTACGATATTTGCTCAAAAAACACTAATGAGCTTAAATCAAGAACAACAGAAGAAAAACAAATACTTCAAAGGGGTATAGATATGCTGGAAAATATTATAAAAAGGAGTAAAAATGGAAAACATAGATAATCAAAATAATCTAAAAGAGCTATCTATGAAAATTGTATCTTTACATAAAGCTATAGAGCACGCAGAGTATGAAAGAAGTGCTTTAAATTCAGCCATTAAAGAATATAAAGAAGATTTAAAAACAACCATAAGAGAGCTTGAGCAAATGAAAGAACCTAATCTTTTTAATCAAGAAAATAAAGAGGAATAAACAAAAGGATATTACATGCTGCAAATGATGAAAGATTTTTTAGAACAAAGAAATTTGATAGAAAAACACTTAGAAGAAATAAAACAACAATTATCAAAAATGCTTAAAGAATTTCTTTCTATAAGAAATGATCTTTCGTTTTCTAATGGATGTAACTCTTTAGAAGAAGAAATTAGACATTATTGGAAGATAGAGGCTTGGCTTGATGTAGAGCTTAAAAGAATATGTATAAAGCTTATAGATACAAGAGTTTCTTATAATAGTTTTGATTTTGAGAATGTCAAAGTATTATTAGCGCATACTTTAAGTTATGAAGAGCAAAAAGCCATTATAAAATCACTCAATTTAGAAACAAACATTAAAAAGGATTGATATGAAATTATTAAGTACAAAAGAAGTTGCACAGTATTTGGGTTTTAGCGTTGATAAGATAAGAAAAATGAGAATGAGAAAAAATCAAGCCATTTATAACTTTCCAAAGGGTGTTAGAGTAGGAAAAGTTTTAATGTATGAAAAGAAAGAAATCGATGATTGGATAAAATATTGCAAGGTTAGCTAAGCTTTCCTGCAAGTTTTTCTATATAATCTCCCCACCACTGCATTAATCTTCTTTTTAATTCTATATTTTTACTTCTATTGTAAGCTTTCAATATTGCATTTTTTTGCTCATGAGCTAAGCATTGCTCTGCTATATCCATACTTACTCCATGTTCCAATTGCTTTTCGTTTGCAATGCTTCTAAACATAGCACGAAATCCATGCGCGCTTTGAATTCCTTTATATCCTAAGCGTTTATTGGTATTGCATGTGATATTTTCACTATTACATCCTTTTTTAGAAGAACCAGCAAAAACATAATCATTGACTTTAATCGCATATTGATTTTTTAATATACTTATGGCTTGTTTGCTTAATGCTATATTATGCTCTTTACGCATTTTCATTTTTTGAGCTGATATAGTCCAAATTTCATTTTTAAAGTCTATCTCATCCCAAGTAGCTTTTATAACATTGCCAGGTCTTTGGGCTGTTAAAAGCACAAAAAGCATTAAATTTTTATGACTTTGTTTGATATCTGAATGTATTAGAGTATTTATATATTCTTTAATATCAGATTCATCTAATAGGGTAGGTTGGTGTATAACCTGATTTGGTTTTTTAAATACAATATTATTTTTGATAGAAGCTACGGGATTGTTTTCTATGATCTCAAGTTGCAAAGCATATTCAAATACTTTATTTATCCATATCTTTGCTTTTTGAAGCGTAGCGCTTTTATGCTCTATGGTCTTTAAAATATTAACAATATCTACTCTTTTTATATCATTAATATTTTTATATTCTAAAGATTTAAAAATACCTTCTTTGTAGCTTAGTCCTCTTTGGATTGTTTTTGCTGCTAAATTACTCTTTCTTGCATTTTCTAATACTTCATCATATAATACGCCAAATTTCAATCTTTTTGCATTACTTATGTTTTGACCCTTGGCTTTTAGTTTGTGCGAATTTATAGCTATTTCTCTAAGCTCTGCTAGGGAAAGCAAGGGGTATTCCCCAAGTGTTATATAAGTATCATTAGCTTGTCTTGTTTTAAATAGTTTTCTACCACTAGGATAAACAAAAACATATAATCCTTTTATACTGGGATCACTAAATTTTATAAATTTTTTACCATTATCGCATTTTACGCTTTTTAAGAAACTATCTGTAAGTTTATTAATTTTTGCCATTTTTATTCTTTGTATTATTGTAAAAAGTAACCCATTTAGTAACCCACTTTTTTTGCAATATTTTAACACAAAAAATAACAAAATAGAATAAAAAAGAATATTTATATAATCCCTTAAATATAGGATTTTAAAGATAATTTATTGAAAAATAACACTTGGGAGTAAAAAACAAATGGTGCCCGAGGTCGGACTCGAACCGACACAAGGTTGCCCTTACCAGATTTTGAGTCTGGCGCGTCTACCAGTTTCACCACTCGGGCTTTTTAAGATTTTAAATTAAAAATATAGAATGTGAGATTATACTAAAAAAAAATTAAAACAATATAAAATATTTATATAACAAATGAAAATATCTTTAAAGTTTGGAACTTTTTTTGCTTGTAATATTTAAAATTTATTTGCGGAGCAAAACAATGAGAATTAGTAATCAGTATAACTACTATACTTCCATACAAAACTATACAGATGGGCAATCTTTGTTGAATAAATATAATTTGCAATTACAAACAGGTCAGCTTATTCAGCATTCTTGGGAAAATGCAAATGTTTATATTAATGGTTCAAGATTAGAATATGAGATGGCAAATATAGGTCAGATTATTCAAGGAACCCAAGCAGCACAAGAAATGGCAAAAAATACTGATACGGCTTTAAAAAATATCACCGAACTTTTGGAAAAATTTAAAACGCTTTTAGTAAAAGCTTCTAGTGATGGAAATTCTCAAACTTCAAGAGAGGCTATAGCAAAAGAACTTAAACTTGTAAGAGATTCTATTGTAAATATCGCAAATACTAGTATTAATGGACAATATTTATTTGCAGGATCTAATACAGCTACAAAGCCTTTTGATAAATTTGGAAATTATACTGGTAATAAAGATAATATTTTCGTAGTAAGTGGCGCTGGTACTCAAATTCCTTATAACATACCTGGTTGGGATTTATTTTTTAAACCTGATTCGAATATTAATAAGATTATCTCTACAAATGTGTCAATGATAGATGGTAGATATGATGTTAATTCTAATCCTGAGCAAAAAAAATATCTAAATGAAGAATCTAAATTTTCCTATCTTATAGGTCAAAATTATGTACAAAATGGCGGACTTGATCCTGATAAAGATTTTGATTATGCAGATAGTAAATTGCCTTTCCCAAGTTCATCAATGTATATTCAAGGTGTCAGACCTGATGGAACAAGCTTTAAAGCAACTATCAATGTAGGGCCTGAAGATAAAATAGGTGATGTTTTAGAAAATATTGGTAAATTATATGGTAACACGGATGCAAATAAAGTTGTCGAAGTGACTATGAATGATAGCGGCCAAATAGAAATTAAAAATTTACAAGAAGGCAATAGTTCTTTAGATTTTCATGCAGTTGCTATGACACCACAACTTCAGGATGCAGATCAAATCAAAGCTTTAAGTGCTGCCGCTGCTGCTGAGGGTATCAGCATGGATGAAGTGACTAATCGTATCATGCAAGCAGCACATGGTGGAGATTTAAATAATACTAAAAGTCCAGTTACCATTGAAGTAAATGGCGAGCAATTTACTGTAGATATACACAAAACAGACTTTATAAAAAGCAATATCAATGGTAATAAAACCAATGGAGCTGATTTTGATGTGCCTTTTGAAAAAGATGGCAATACTGTTTTTGGAAATGTTTCTCAAGTGATTAAAGGCACTAGTGAGTATGCTACCGATAGTACAAAATTAAGTGAAGTCGTTGCAAATGCTAATGGCAGTATGGATGGCCAACAACTTCAAATGGAAATCACTTCTAGAAGCGGTCAAAAATATAATGTAACTATTGATTTAGAAAATTCTACTGTAAGTTATCCTGATCCAAATAATCCGGGTCAAACCATAAGTTTTCCTATTACTCATTCTCAATATAATGAAGCAACTGGAACCTCAGTGGGTATGCAAACAAGACCTGAAGATATTACTTATGGTCAGTTAAATGATATTATAGGTATGTTTGCAAGCGATAATGTTCCTACAGCAACTATTACTCCAAATGCAAACGGAACTATTAACAATAATGATTTTCAAACTATTCAGCAAGACATAGCTGATTCTAAGGGTTTTGTTGAAGTTAGTATGGATTATAAAGGTCGTATAAGTATTACTGATAAATTTTCAACTAATACAAATATAGGTCTTACTATTAAAGATTCAAATTCAAATAGCGGCTTTCCCCCAGCAGGAGAAGTAAGCAATGGTTCAGGTTTTGTATTTAGTGCAAATAATTCTTTAACTATCGATGATCCAAATATTGATTTGATTAAAGATTTAGATGAGATGATAGATGCAGTTTTAAATGGTAATATGAGGGCTGATTCAGAAGGAAGTGATCCTAGAAATACAGGTTTACAAGGAGCATTAGAAAGGATTGATCATTTACAAGATCATGTTAGAAAAATGCAAACAACCATAGGAGCTTATACTAACAATATAGAAGAAACAAACAAAAGAATGACTTTTTTAAATGTTAATGTTGCTTCTATAAAAAGTGGAGTGACTGATGCTGATTATGGGCAAACATATATGATGTTTATGCAAACTATGGTTTCTTATCAAGCTATGCTTTCAGCTACTTCTAAAATTTCTCAAATGAGTTTATTAAACTACTTATAATTTTTGATATAATAGCTTTTTTCTTTATAAAAGGATGTGTTATAAAAAAAGAAGCTATTTTTATCATTTCTAATGTTTTTATTTTTTATTTTTGTTTAAGTGCTTTGATACCTGATCAAGCTTTAGTAAGTATTATAGGATACTCTTTAGCAAAACTTAGCTATTTTTTATTTGGCTCATTGACTAAATTTTATCCTTTTGTCTTTTTTTGGTTTAATTATCTTTTATATAAAAATGATTATAACTTTGAACTTATTGAGCGTAGATTTAGTGTAGCTATCTTTACTTGCATTTTTGCTTCGCTTATTTTTGCTTCAGCATTTTTGCAAGATAAAGGTTATATAGCTTCTGCTATGTTTGTGATTTTAGATGGACTTTTTGGAAAAATAGGTAGCTTAATCTTGGTGATTTTGCTTTTAACTTTTGCTTTTAGTATTTCTTTTCCGCAAATTATCAAAGAAGTGTTTAAAATAGATCTTGATTTTGATTTTTATTTAAAACTTGAAACTTTAATTAAAAATAAAATTTTTGGCTTTTTTGGTGGTGATAAGTATGAAAATGAAACCAAAGAAGAGCAAGAAAAACTTAAGCAAGAGCTTTTAATCAAAGAGAAAAAAGAAGAGCCCATTAAAAAGGAAGATCTATCAAAACAAGAGACTCAAGAAAATAAAAAATTCAATCTTGAAGATTTGAAAAACCAAGAATTAGAAGAAGTGATAATTAGCGAAGAGGATAAAAAATTAAGCTCAAGTTATATTCATGAGCTTTCAGAGCCTATCGCAAGTTTTGCTCAAAAAGCTAGTCAAATAAATATAAAGGAAGATGAAATGACCCCTGAAGAGTATTTGTCAAAATATAAAAATAATAGTGAAGATATTTATACTCAAACTTTAAAAAGTAAAAATTTAGATGAGCCAAGTTATAAAAGACGTAATATGGACTTAAATGAAAACAAAGAAGAAGTGATAGAAGAAAATTCTTTATTTGCCAAAGAGCTTAAAGAGCGTGAGCAAATGCTGCAAAAAGCTAAATTACTAGAAGAGTATAAAGCTTTACAAAAAGAAAAAATTTTAGAAGAACTTAATGAGGATTTTAAAAAAATTGAAGAATTAAATGCTATAGAAGCACAAAAAGAAGCTGAGTTTAAAAAAATTCAAAATAAAACTAGCTTTTTAGGGGTAAAAGATTTTAAAGATGAGGATTTTATCCCGCAAAATGAAGTAAAAGAACTTGATTTTAGTGAAGATGATTTTACTAAGCCTGTTAGTATAGAAGAACTAAGAGGTAAAAGAAACTATGAAAGTCCTTTTGTAGTAGAAGAAGTGCAAAATGAAGTTAAAGAAGAAAAAGTTCCATTTGAAATTACTCAAGAGCCTATAGTAGAAGTAGTAGAAAATAAAACACACCATTCTATCGCTAATGAAGTGAGTGAAAATAAAGCTTTATTAAAAGATCTTGACTTTGGAAATTTTGAAAAACCAAAAGATTTTTCTTTGCCACCTTTAGATTTTTTAACTATGCCAAAAGAAGGCAAAAGTGAAATCAATGAAGAAGAAATCGATAGAAAAATTTATGATTTACTTGAAAAATTAAGACGTTTTAAAATAGGTGGCGATGTAGTTAGAACTTACACAGGTCCTGTTGTAACTACTTTTGAATTTCGTCCAGCAGCAGATGTTAAAGTAAGTAAAATTTTATCTTTACAAGATGATTTAGCTATGGCTTTAAAAGCTCAAACTATAAGAATTCAAGCTCCAATTCCAGGTAAAGATGTAGTGGGAATTGAAGTTCCAAATGAAAAAATTGATACGATTTACTTAAGAGAAATTTTAGAAAGTGAGGTATTTAAAAATTCTAGCTCACCTTTAACCATAGCTTTGGGTAAAGATATAGTAGGCGATCCTTTCATCACAGATCTTAAAAAGCTTCCTCATCTTTTAATAGCAGGAACTACAGGAAGCGGTAAAAGTGTGGGAATTAACTCTATGCTTTTATCTTTGCTTTATAGAAATTCACCAAAAACTTTAAGACTTATGATGATAGATCCCAAAATGCTTGAATTTAGTATTTATAATGATATACCACATTTACTTACACCGGTAATTACTGATCCTAAAAAGGCGGTAAATGCTTTATCGAATATGGTAGCTGAAATGGAGCGCAGGTATCGTTTGATGGCTGAAGCAAAAACTAAAAATATAGAAAATTACAATGAAAAAATCAAAGAACAAGGTGGCGAAATCTTACCATTTATCGTAGTGATTATTGATGAGTTGGCTGATTTAATGATGACTGCGGGTAAGGATGTAGAGTTTTATATAGGTCGTTTAGCGCAAATGGCAAGAGCAAGTGGAATTCACTTAATTGTAGCTACGCAACGCCCTTCAGTAGATGTTGTTACTGGTGTTGTAAAAGCAAATTTACCAAGTAGAATTTCTTATAAAGTAGGGCAAAAGATAGATTCTAAGGTTATTTTAGATTCTATGGGCGCTGAAAGCCTACTAGGGCGTGGAGATTGTTTATTTACCCCTCCTGGTATGAGTGGTTTAGTGCGTTTACATGCACCTTTTGCAAGTGAAAATGAAATAGAGAATATAGTAGAGTTTTTAAAAGCTCAACAAGTAGTGGAATATGATGAGAGTTTTTTAAAAGATGATAGCCAAGATGGAGCTTATAAAAGAAGTGAATTTGATGATGGGGATTTAGATGAGCTTTATGAAGAGGCAAAGGCTGTGATCTTAGAAGATAGAAAAACTAGTATTTCTTATTTGCAAAGACGCTTAAAAATAGGTTACAACCGCGCAGCAAATATCATAGAACAACTTTCACAAACAGGTGTTTTAAGTGAACCTGATGCAAAAGGGCAAAGAGAAATTTTATAATCAATTTCTTATTGCCTTATTATGATCTTTTAAAGTAGAGGTAAAAATATGCTTATTGGTTTTTTTATCTCTTACAAAGTATAAATATTCTGTTTTAGCAGGAAAAATGGCTGCCTTAATAGCTTCAAATGAAACATTACACACAGCTTCTTTTGGTATGCCATTAAATTTATAAGTATTATAAGAACTATTATCTGATCTTATTCTTTGTGGAGTAATTTTTTCATGAGAGTATTTTCCATAATTTAATGTTCCATCCATTTGAAGCTTCATACCTTTTCTTAAACGATTTCTAATCACAGATGAAACTATAGGCATTTCTTCATTGCTCGCTGCTTCTTTTTGTATAATGGACGCTATAATGATATACTCATGCCATTTTTTTTCATTATATTCTCTAAAAATTTTATAAGAAAGTTTTTTAAATTCATTTGTAGAATAAGCTAAAAGATATTTTACCAAAAGCTCTTCTGTGATACCTTTTGGAATTTTATAAGTTTCAGGAAAAAGCATACCTTCTTTAAAAGGACTTTGTTTGTAAAATTCTTGCATTAAAGTCTTGGCATTTAAATTTAATTTTGGTGCTAATTCTTCAAAGAAAATTTCAGTCGTTTCTCCAGGAATTAAAGTAATAGTTTCAAGCGCTGCTTTAGCAACGGTAAGCTTATGTAAAAATTCAACTCTATTTAATTCTTTTGTGCCTATATTTATCCAGCCAGATTGCGGATGGCCCAAAAAATATAAAGTATATTTATCAATACTGCTCATTTTATAGTTATTTTTATCTAATTGCGTTATAATCTTGCTAACAGAACCTTGTGGTATAAAAACTACAGAGTTTGTTTTTATAGGTAAAAGTAGATAATAAAAAATGGATAAAAGAAAAATTAAAATCAAATCACAACATATTAAAAAAATTCTTAAATTTTTAGCATTACCTATGATACTTTTCATTGCTTTGTTTATTTACCTCAAAAATGGAATTTACATAGAAAAATTAGAATTTTCTTCTATTAATTTGGAGAAATTATATATTAAATTAGATAAAAAACTCATTTTAAATGCTAAAAAAGTCGTAGTAAATTCTCAAAGTCAAAGTACTCAAAATGAAACTAGCGCAAGTAAAGCTGTGCAGCTTATCAAAGATGTAAAATATATTTATTGGTTTTTTCAAGAAATCAATATCGATGAAATACTTGTTAATAACTATCCTGTGGAGTTAATTTATAAAAATAATCTATTCTTTGTAAATAGTAAAAATCTTTTAGTAAAAGTGAATTTAAAAATTAGTGATAAAAATATACAAGCTAATATTGATAATTTTCTTTTAAAAGATCATAACCTTAGTATAGTCGGCTCCTTGCTTATCAATCCTAAGACAAAATTTTATACTTTTAAAGGTAAAATTGATAGTGATTTTTTAAGAAGTGATGTTAAATTTTCACTCAAAAGAGAAGAGATTGCTTATGAATTAGAAAATATAAGCTCAAATAACATTTCACAAATTTTTGATATTTTAGTAGAAAATGGAGTGGATTTACCTTCTAATCTTGCTCTTTGGGTGGGTGGTAAGGTAAAGGCTGATTTTTATTTTATAGAAAAATTAACCGGTTTTGCAGATTTTGGAAAACATAGATATTATTTAAATGATATCAATGCTAAAGGTTATGTAAATAATTTAAAAGTAGTTTTAGATAAAGGAATAGATCCTATCGTAAGTCCTTTTGTAAGACTTGAATTTGCAAAACAAAGACTTGATTTTATTTACGATGAATTGCGTTTTAATAATTATGATTTAGCTCAAAGTCAAATTTATATAGATAATATGCTAAATGAAAAAGCAGGAATTTATATACGCATTAAAAGTGATAATGCTAGAGCTGATTATAGGGTTAATAAAATTTTGCTTTTATACGATATAAAATTACCATTTTTACAAAATAATGGTGTCACAAAGACTGATTTAACACTGAAAATTCCTTTTGATCATCCTGAGAAAACTACTTATAATGGTAGTTTTAATATTATTAATTCAAATATAAATATAAGTGATTTTAAGATAGCTCAAGCAAATCTTACTTTAAAAAAAGATAAGCTAGATATACAAAATGCAAGTGTGCAAAGTAGTATGATTAACGGTGATTTTAATGCAAGTGTTAATTTAAAACAGAAAAAAGGTGATTTTAAAACCTTTATAACAAACTTAGAATTACCACAAGAGAGCTTAAAAATGGAAAATAAAATTCTTGATTTAAGCCTTGATTTTGACAAAAATATTAGTTTATATAATAAAGAATTTACTACAACTTTAAATTTTGATAAAGGTATGTCTGTTTTTGTTGAAAAACTTGCAAAATATAAAAATTATTCTAAATTAATGCAAAAAAATAAAGTGCATGATGGTGAATTATCTTTAAACACTTTAAATTTCCAAGATTTTAATGTAGATATTAATAATACTACTTTTGAATCATTTTTACTCTATAAAGATAACAATCCTTATGAATATGATAGTTTTAGCATAAAAATAAAAGGTGATGATTTTAATTTAACTAGTGCAAGTGGTAGTGTTTTTGCACAAAAAGATAATGATGATGTGAATATTACTTTAAATAATATTAATTTGTTAATTTCTCAGCAAGATACGGAAAATACTTTAGATACCCTTGAAAATTCAACTTATAATATTAGCGGGAAAAATATAGATTTAATTTTGAAAGATTTTAATAAAACCTTAGATTTTGATCAATTTGACGCTAAAATTAAAAAAGATTACGTGAAAGCTTGGGCAAATAGAAATGAATCTAAATTTGATTTTTTGCTTAAAGAAAATCAAATGCAAATTAGAGCTTTAAAAATGGATGATGATTTTTTAAACACTTTTATGCGTCAAAATGTTTTTGAAAAAGGTGAGTTTAATCTTTATATAGATGGTAATAGTACTGATTTTTTTAAAGGTAAGTTCTTATTTAAAGATACTTATTTAAAAGATTTGAAATTCCATCAACAGCTTTTAAGTTTTATTGATACCATACCTAGTTTGCTTTTATTTAAAGCTCCAACTTTTAATGAAAAAGGCTTTAGTGTTGAAAATGCTGGTATAAGTTTTAACCGTAAAAAAGATCTTTTTGAGATAGACGCACTTAATTTTAATGGCGATAGTGCAGATGTGCTAGGTCAAGTTAAAATCAACTTAAGAAATAATCAAGTAGATGGTTTATTAGAGCTTAGAACGTTAAAATCAGCAAGTTCAGTTATTTCTAAAGTTCCTATCATTAATCAAATCATATTAGGCAAAGATAGACAAATTAGCACGCAAATTAAATTAAGCGGAACAGTAGAAAACCCTGAATTTAAGACCCAGCTTATTGCACAAAGCTTGCAACTTCCTTATCATTTAATTAAAAATATTTTTGAATTGCCGGCTAATTTAGTGAAATAAATACAAAAAGGAGAAAAAATGAAAATCACCATCATAGGTGCAGGAAATGTTGGTGTAAGCACTGCTTATGCTTTGATTTTAAGGGAGTTGGTTGATGAGCTTGTTTTAATTGATATTAATAAAGATTTGCTTTTTGCTAGAGAATTAGAATTAAGTCAGAGTATAGCTGCTTTTAATTTTGATATTAAAATAACTTGCACAGATGATTATGCACATTCAAAAGATTCTCAAGTGGTTGTTTTTAGTGCGGGAGTAGCTAGAAAAGAAGGTCAAAGTAGAGATGAGCTTTTTGCTATTAATTCTAAAATTATGCTTGAGTGTGCAAAAAATATTAAAAAATTTAATAACGATCCTTTGTTTATCATAGTAAGTAACCCTGTGGATTTTTTACTTAATGCTCTTTATGAAAGCAAATTATTTTCATCAAAAAAAATCATTGCCATGGCAGGTGTTTTAGATAATGCTAGATTTAAATATGAAGTGGGTAAAAAACTAAATATAAAAACTTCTTATATAGATACTAAGCTTATAGGTTTTCACAATGATAGCATGGTTTTAGTAAAATCTCAAAGTAAAGTGCAAAATAAAGCATTAAATGAGGTTTTAAATGAATATGATCTTGCTCAAATTGAACAAGAAGTTAAAACCGGTGGTGCTAAAATTATAAAATATTTAAAAACTTCAGCATATTTAGCCCCTGCAAGTGCTTGTGTAAGAATGATAGAAGCTTTAAAAAGTGGAGAATTTTTACCAATATGTGTGATTTTAGATGGAGAATATAATATAAAAGAAAAAGCTTTTGGTGTTATGGCAAGGATTAGTCTTGATGGGGTACTTGAAATTTTGGAGTTACAGTTAGATAACCAAGAGCAAAATATCTTAGAAAATTCTCTCATTCAGTATAATTACAAATAATTTTTAGGAGTTTTTTACTCCTAATGTTACTTTGCGTTATAAATATTTATTTGTTTTGCTTTATATTTTAAATAATATTTACTCATATTATAAATTCGCTATAATAAAAAGTTTGTTTTAAAGATAACTTTTAATAAAAAATCATTGAAAATAACAAAAATTAGAAAGGAATTTTAATGGTAGCCCCAGAAAATACACCGGTTTGGGTTGATGAAGCAAGATGCAAAGCTTGTAATATCTGTGTTAGTTATTGTCCAGCTGGAGTTTTAGCAATGAGAGATGAAATCAGCGCAGTTTTAGGACAGATGATAGAAGTGGTTCATCCTGATTCTTGTATAGGCTGTAGTGAATGTGAAAGTCATTGTCCTGATTTTGCAATTTTTGTTGCTAAAAGAGATGAATTTAAATTTGCAAAACTTACGCCAGAAGCTAAAGAAAGAGCACAAGCTATTAAAGAAAATAAATATAAAAAATTAAACGCATAGGAAAAATAATGAGAGAAGTGATATCAACAGGTAATGTTTTAGTAGCAAAAGCTGCGATTGATTGTGGCTGTAAATTTTTTGGTGGTTATCCAATTACCCCAAGTTCTGAAATAGCACATGAATTAAGTCATATGCTACCAAAAAATGATGGTACTTTTATACAAATGGAAGATGAAATTTCAGGTATTAGTGTGGCTTTGGGTGCTTCTATGAGCGGGGTAAAATCCATGACAGCAAGTAGTGGGCCTGGAATTTCTTTAAAAGCTGAGCAAATTGGTTTGGGTTTTATAGCTGAAATTCCACTAGTAATTGTAAATGTTATGAGAGGTGGTCCATCAACTGGTCTTCCAACAAGAGTTGCACAAGGAGATTTATTTCAAGCAAAAGCTCCAACACACGGAGATTATGCAAGTATAGCTTTAGCTCCTGCTTCATTGGAAGAAGCTTACACTGAAACCATTAGAGCTTTTAATCTAGCTGAAAAATACATGACACCAGTATTTTTGCTTTTAGATGAAACTATAGGACATATGAATGGTAAGGCAAAATTACCTGATTTAGAAGAATTAGAAATTATTAACCGTAAAAAATTTACGGGCGATAAAAAAGATTATAAACCTTATGCAGCAGGGGAAAATGAAGCTGCTACGCTAAATCCTTTCTTTGAAGGTTATCGTTATCATATCACAGGGCTTCATCATGGAGATATAGGTTTTCCAACTGAAGATGGAGCGATAGTAGATAAAAATATAAAAAGATTATTTGGTAAAATCAAAAATAATACCGATGAAATTTGCACTTATGAAGAGTTTATGTGTGATGATGCGCAGTTTTTAATCATTGCTTATGGAAGCGTTGCAAGATCTGCCAAAGAAGCTATCTTAAGACTTAGAGAAGAGGGTTTAAAAGTAGGGCTTTTTAGACCTATTACCCTTTATCCAGTAGCTGAGAATAAAATAGCTCAAGTAGTATCTAAATTTGAAAAAGTTATGGTAAGTGAGCTTAATATGGGGCAATATTTAGAAGAAATTCAAAGAGTAAGTAAAAGAGATGATTTTATTAGCTTGCACCGTGCAAATGGTCGCCCTATAACCCCAAGTGAAATTATTGCTAAAGTAAAGGAGAATATGTAAAATGGCTTTTAATTATGATGAATATTTAAGAGTAGATAAACTTCCAACACAATGGTGCTGGGGTTGTGGGGATGGCGTTGTTTTAAAAGCTATTATTAGAGCTATTCAAAAACTTGGCTGGAATATGGATGATGTTTGCTTAGTTTCTGGTATAGGTTGTAGTGGTAGAATGAGTTCTTATGTAAATTGTAATACAGTGCATACTACCCATGGTAGAGCTATTGCCTATGCAACAGGGATTAAACTAGCAAATCCTAAAAAACATGTAATCGTAGTAAGCGGAGATGGTGATACGTTAGCAATTGGTGGAAATCACACCATTCATGGATGTAGAAGAAATATAGATTTAACCCATATTTTAATCAATAATTTTATTTATGGGCTTACAAATTCACAAACTTCGCCAACTACCCCACAAGGCTTTTATACTGTTACTGCTCAAGCAGGTAATATAGATCCAAATTTTGACGCTTGTGAACTTACTAAAGCTGCTGGGGCTTCTTTTGTAGCAAGAACAAATGTTATAGAAGCAAATAAGCTTGAAAATATCATTTTTAAAGCTTTATCGCACAAAGGTTATAGTTTTGTAGATGTATTTTCAAACTGCCATATTAATCTTGGTAGAAAAAATAAAATGGGTGAAGCTGTAAGCATGCTTGATTGGATTAAAAATCGTTGTGTTGAAAAGTCTAAATTTGAACAATTAGACTATGAGCAAAGAGCAGATAAATTTCCTACAGGAATTTTACACCAAGATGAAAGCAAGGTAGAATATTGCGAAGCTTATGAAGAAGTTAGAAGAGCTTTAAAAGAAAAAAGAATGGTTGATTTAGGAGCATTAAAATGAAATATCAATTAAGATTTTGCGGTGAAGGTGGACAAGGGGTTATCACTGCAGGTGAAATTTTAGCTAAAGCTGCCATTAAAGAAGGACGTAATGCTTTTAAAGCTTCTACTTATACTTCTCAAGTTAGAGGTGGGCCAACTAAGGTTGATATCATCATTGATGAAAATGAAATCTTTTTTCCTTATGCAGTAGAAGGTGAAGTTAGTTTTATGCTTTCAACTGCTGATAAGGGTTATCATAGTTTTAAAGATGGTGTTTGTGATGGTGGTGTTATAGTTGTAGAGCCAAATTTAGTTCATCCAAGCAAAGAAGATTATGCTAGATGGAAAATTTTTGAAATTCCTATTATTACTATAGCTAAAGAAGAAGTAGGTAATGTAGCTACTCAATCAGTTGTTGCTCTAGCTATTGCTGCTTATATGAGTAAATGCATTGATATTGATGCATTAAAACAAACTATGCTTGATATGGTGCCTGCAAAAACTAAAGAAGCAAATGCAAAAGCTTTTGATTTAGGTATAGAATACGCTAAAAAAGCACAAGTAGTTTCTTGATTTTTCAAGAAACTCTCCTTATAAAATAATATTTATTAAATTATCGTTATAATATTTTCCATTTTAAGCAAAAAGGTAAAATAATGAAAGAGCTAAATGGCTCGCAAATGATTTGTGAAGCATTAAAAGAAGAAAATGTTAAAGTAGTTTTTGGTTATCCTGGTGGTGCGGCTTTAAATATTTATGATGAAATTTATAAGCAAACTTATTTTAAACATATCCTAGTTAGACACGAGCAAGCAGCCTTGCATAGTGCTGATGCTTATGCTAGAATGAGTGGTGAGGTTGGTGTGGCAGTAGTTACAAGTGGACCTGGTTTTACTAATACAGTTACAGGTTTAGCTACTGCTTATAGTGATTCTATACCTTTGGTTTTAATTTCAGCTCAAGTTGCAAATTCTTTAATAGGAACTGATGCTTTTCAAGAAATTGATGCTATAGGTATTTCAAGGCCTTGTGTAAAGCATAATTATTTAGTAAAAAATATTGAAGAATTACCTAAAATTTTAAAAGAAGCTTTTTATATTGCTACAACAGGTAGAAAAGGGCCTGTGCATATTGATATACCTAAAGATGTTACTGCCGCTATAGGTAAATGGCATTATCCTAAAGAAATTTCTATGAAAACTTACAAGCCAACCTATAAAGGAAATATTAAGCAAATTAAAAAATTAGTAAGTTTGATTAAAAATGCTCAAAAACCTTTATTTTACCTAGGTGGAGGTTGTATAGCTTCTAATGCTAGTGATGAGTTGAGGGAATTAATTCATTTTTGTCAAATTCCTGCAGTTGAAACCTTGATGGCTCTAGGGACTTTAAGAAGTGATGATGAGCTTAATTTAAAAATGGCAGGTATGCATGGGAGTTATTGTGCAAATATTGCTTTAAGTGAGTGTGATTTACTCATTGCTGTGGGCGCTAGGTTTGATGATAGGATTACTGGTAAAACAAGTGAGTTTGCCAAGGGTGCAAAAATCGTTCATATTGATATAGATCCAAGCTCTATTTCTAAAATCATCGAAGCGCATTTTCCTATAGTTGGGGATATTAAAAGTGTTATTTTAGATACCTTAGAAGAATTAAAAAAAGAAAGTTTTGATAATACAAAATACCAAGAATGGTTTAAAACTTTACAAAGATATCAACAATTATATCCTTTAATCTATGAAGATAGTGATGAAGTTTTAAAACCTCAATGGGTTATAGAAGAATGTGCTAGATTAGCTCCTGATGCAAGGATAATTACTGATGTAGGGCAACATCAAATGTGGGTAGCGCAATTTTATCCTTTTAATTATGCAAGACAACTTGCAACAAGCGGTGGGCAAGGAACTATGGGGTATTCTTTACCGGCTGCGCTTGGAGCTAAATTAGCTGTGAGTGAAGAAGTGGTTGTAAATTTTGTAGGTGATGGTTCTTTTTTAATGAATATACAAGAGCTAATGACAGCAAGTGCTTATGGAATTAAAGTGATTAATATCATTTTAAATAATTCTTTTTTAGGCATGGTAAGACAATGGCAAAGTATGTTTTATAAAGAAAGATTTTCTAATACAGATTTAACAAGCCAACCTGATTTTGTCACTATTGCTAAAGGTTTTCATTGTGAGGGTTATAATGTCTTTAGTAAAGAGGAATTTCAAAAAGCTTTCAAAGAAGCCTTGGAATCTAAAAAAACTTGTGTTTTAAATGTAGCTATAGATCGTTATGAAGATGTATTACCTATGGTACCTGCAGGTGGAGCAATTTATAATATGATTTTACCTAGTTATAAAAACAAGGATAAAAAATGAAAAGAAGAGTAATTTCTGTCATTGTATTAAATGAGCATGGGGTATTATCACGCGTTGTTGGGCTTTTTTCAGGACGTGGCTATAATATAGAATCTCTTACAGTTGCACCACTTGATGATAAAGAATTCTCAAGGATAAATATTGTCACTTTAGGCGATGAAAAAGTTTTTGAGCAAATTATTAAACAACTTCATAAACTCATACCTACTTATAAGGTGATTGATTCTAGTGATTTTATAGAAAAAGAAACAGCTTTGGTAAAGATTGCTTTAAATGAAAATTTTGCAGGCTTAGATGCTATATTAAAAGCTTATAATGGCAGTGTGACTTATAGTGATGATGAGTTTATTATAGTAATGGCAAGTGATAATGCAAAAAATATCGATAACTTTTTAAAAACCATGAAAAAGTATAATCCTATTAGTGTTGTTAGAAGTGGTTCTATTTTAATGGAGGTAAAATGAAAATTAGTGAAATTGCTAAATTTTTAGGCATAGAATATTGTGGAGATGATATAGAAATTACAGCTTTGAATTCTTTGAATAATGCAAGTTTTACTGAACTTAGTTATTGTGATGGAGAAAAAAACTCTAAAAAAATCGCAAGTAGTGGAGCTGGGGCTATATTAATCTCAAAAGAATTTGAAAATTTAGTTTCAAAAGATTGTATTAAGCTAGTTGTTGATAACCCACATTTATCTTTTGCGCTTTTAAGTAAGCTTTTTGCTAAACCTTTAATCTCTAGTGAAAAAAAACAATCTAATATTGCCAAAAGTGCTAAGATTATGCCAAATGTTTATATAGGCGAAAATGTCCAAATAGCTGATCATGTAGTGATAATGGCAGGTGCTTATATAGGCGATAATGTAAGTATAGGTGAATATACTATAATCCATCCAAATGCTGTGATTTATAATGACACTAAAATAGGTAAAAAATGCCATTTGCTGGCAAATTGTGTTATAGGTAGTGATGGCTTTGGTTATGCGCATACAAAAAATGGCGAGCATTATAAGATTTATCATAATGGAAATGTTATTTTAGAAGATTTTGTAGAAGTTGGAGCTTGTACGACTATTGATAGAGCAGTTTTTGAAAGTACTATCATAAAGCAAGGTACAAAGATTGACAACCTCGTTCAAGTAGGACATAATTGTGAAATAGGGGAGAATTGTCTTATAGTAGCTCAAAGTGGAATTTCGGGTTCAAGTATTTTAGGTAAAAATGTCACTATGGGTGGACAAAGTGCTACAAGTGGGCATTTAGAAATAGGAGATTTTGCCACCATAGCCGCAAGAGGCGGGGTCACTAAAAATTTAGAAGGTGCTAGGGTTTATGGTGGTTTTCCTATTATGCTTCAAAAAGATTGGTTGAAATTTCAAGCAAAAATTATCACAGCTTTTAGGGATAAACATGAGTAAAAAAATATTTAAAACTATAGAATTACATGGTAGTAAAAGTGGAGAAATAAGTCTTTGTAATCTTTCTAATCCTTATGGTGTAGGAAGTAATGATGTCTTAAGCATAGGTGTGGCTTTAAAAAAGGAAAATGGAATAGATTGGAAAGTTCATATTCCTTATGAAAATTTAAAAGATCTTATCCTAGCACTTCAAGAAATAGAAAAAAACAAAGCCTAGTTTAAAAACTAGGCGTATTTAAATCCCGTTTTCTTCCTGCGCTAATAATTAAAACAAAATTAAGCACAATCAAAACATATATAAAAGTTGGTATAGGGAAGGCGTCACCATTTGCATAAGAATGAAGCCCAGAGAGATAAAAATTTACTCCAAAATAAGTCATTAATATACTATAAAAGGCTAAAACACTAGCACTTGCAAAAACAAAAATAAAATAAGTTTTGAAAATAAATCTTAAATGTAATACCATGGTATAAACTACAATAGAAATCAAAGCCCAAGTTTCTTTTGGATCCCAACCCCAATATCTTCCCCAGCTTTCATTAGCCCAAACTCCGCCTAAAAAATTTCCTATTGTAAGCATTGCAAGCCCTATTATCATGGACATTTCATTAACGCAGTGTAGTTTGGTGATGTTTAAATCTATATTTTTATTTTTACCCCTTAAAGCAAAAAGAATTAAACTCAAAATCCCTATAATAAAACAAAGTGCTAAAAATCCATAACTTGCTGTTATAATAGAAACATGAATATTAAGCCAATATGATTTTAAAACAGGTATTAGATTTCCAATTTGAGGATCCATAAAGCCAAGATGAGCTACAAAAAGTGAAATACCTGCTAAAAAGCTCGCACTACATAAAGCTAAAAGTGATTTTTTAAAAAATATCACAGCACTTATCACACAAGCAAAAGCTATGTAAATCATGCTTTCATAAGCATTACTCCAAGGAGCGTGCCCACCTACATACCAACGAATGATTAAAGCTAGTGCATGTATGATTACACACATACTTAAAATGATGTAAAAAAATCTATATACAAAGGCAGATAAAGAAATATTTTTTAATATAGTATAAAAACTTAAAAAGAAAAAAACTAACGCAAAGCTAATATAAACAAAAGTTAGATTATCAAAGATATTATAATGATTAAGCAGTATTTCAAGATCTAATCTTTCTTTTGGTGGTAAAACACTGCTTCCATAATGATTTTGAAAGTCTTTTAAGGATTGTAAAATTTCATTTGCATCTTGCCATTGATTATTTTCAACACCATTACGAACTTGTAAAAAATAGCTAACTAAAAGCATTTGTAAACGTTCTACATCTTCTTTTGCAAAAGGTAAAATTTGCACCGGAGAATACCACTTTAAACTTTGCTCATTAATATCAGGAAAAATAGTTAAAGCTTGACCACTATAAATATAATATGCATGATTTATTTTTTCATCTAAGGCTAGCAAATCTTTATCAAAGCTAGTTCTTAGCGAGGGCTTTTTGCGGTTAGCTTCCTCAACATAATTACTAAGTTTATATATCCCATTATCAAACACATCATCAAATGCTATGTATTTTTCATTTATATCTGCACCTATTAATTCTCTTAGTTTGCTTGTTTTTGTAGCTATCATTTTGATTTTTCTAAATTCTTTAGGATAAATCATCATAGCTAGAAAAATTTGATCATAGTGAAGATTTAAAAATTTTTCTTTTTGAGTGATTTTATAAACAAACTCCATTGCCAAAGTATCTAAAGGTTTGATTCTACCATTATGATCTTGCACAAGTAATTTTGCAAAATTTAAAGAATGCTCATAGGAATTCTTTTGTAAATTTGAGAGTAAATTTAAAATTTCATTTTTATTTTCTTGTGCAAAAAGCGGAGTTTGTAAATTTGCAAAAAGCAAAATAAGCAATATAAAACTTTGGCCTTTTTTTAAATAAACACTTAAACGATGAAATCTTGAGTTTTTATCAAATAAAACCCATAAAAATCCTAAAATCAATAAAGTATAACCTATATAAGTAGGGATTTTACCAGGATCTTTATTAACTGAAAGTATAGTGCCTTGCTCATCTTGATCATAAGAGCTTTGAAAAAATCTATATCCACCATAATCAAGAACATTATTCATAAAAATATCATAATCTAAGTTAATATTATTTTGCTCATCTATGATTTGAATTTTTGAAGTGTAAGAAGATGGACTCATAGAGCCTAAATAACGCTCTAGTATAAAATCTTTTAAGTGTAATGCAAAAGGAAGCTTAATTTCTCTTGGTCCCCAATTGATAGTAAAATCTTTTCCTTGTAAGTTAAAATGCACTGCTTGTTTGTTTGTAAAATTTGGATTTAAGATTATTTGTGTATTTGCTTTTTGATAAGTAATATTTAATTTTAAGCTAGCAGGTGTGATAGAATCTTTTTGTGGAGTATATTTGATAGAGCTTATGATTAATTTTTCGCCATTTAGGTCTATAGTTTTTTCAAAATGCTTTTGAGTTAGCGGGGTAAAGCTAATAGGAAATTCAAAACTAGCATTAGTATCAAAATCAGTAATTTTTATAAATTCTTCTCTAGTAACTATGGTGTTAGAATTTTGATTTTCTCTTATATGCATTCCACCTTCTAAGCCAAAATATCTAGTAAGTCCAGCACCGATTAAAATCACTATAAAAGATAAATGTAAAAGTAAGATAGAGTATTTTTTCTTTTGAAAAAGCTTGTTATAAAATATCACTCCGATTAAATTTAAACCTAGTAATAAATGCAACATATCAAACCAAGCATTATTATAAATCAAAGCTTTAGCTGCGCTAATACCAAAATCATTTTCTATAAAGGTTGCTACAGCGCAAGCTATAGCATATATGCTCATTAGCAAAAAACTCATTGCAAAAGAAAAAAAATACTGCATTTTTAACCTTTAAATATTATTTTCTTTATAAAAATGTATAAGTTTTTGTGCTATGGTTGCTTCGTCTAAATTTTGATTTTCTTTTTGGTTTAAAAACTCCATTGTGGCGCTTAATCTTTTTGCGCTAATAAAACCAGGATAATTTAGCAAAGTTTGGCTGTTTTTGTTTAAAATTACAATAGTAGGGGTGGCTACTATATCATAAATACTAGAAAGTTCAGCTGTACTTAAGTCGCTTTTATGGTTTTTATAAAATGTATGAATTTTTTTATAGCTTATATTTATATAATATGAGCTGTATTTTTCTTTTATAAGTTCTTGTATTTTTTTATCATTTTTAATCTCTTCTTTTAATTTATCACAATAAAGGCAGTGATTTGCGCTAAAAATGATTAAAATATTTTTATCATCACTTTTTATATTTGTATTATCTTTAAATAAATGAGCTATTTCTTCATAAGATTTTTTATCTAAATCATTTGCTTTTTGTAAATTTTCTTTAGAAAATTGTGTGCCATTTGAGATTAAATTAGAATCAAGTTTTTCTTCATTAGAACAAGCTGTAAAAAAAATACTTAAAAAACTAAGTGTGAGTATTGTTTTAAACATTTAAAATCCTTGAAAAAGTTAGGAAAAGTCCTTATTCGCTATTATAGCGAATAAGGTTATAAGATAGTGTTAAAGAAAGTATAAAGCATTAAAAATAAAAATACCAAACCAGTGATTAGCATTGCAAATCCTGCAAGTTTAGCTAGCCATTGATATGCTTTGAAATTACTTTTATTTTCATATAAAGTGCTTAATTTTCCACTTTCTTTTAAGCGTTTATACCATACGCTTCTTTCTTGTTTAATCTCTTCTTCGCTAACATTTCCTGAGAAAATCACCATATCCATAGGGAAGCGATCTGCTCTAAAATGTGTATTAAAGAAGTGAATTGCAAAAATAAATCCTGTAGCAAGTAAAGCTTCATCAGAGTGAAGTAGGGTTGCTAAATTGATTGCTTCACCTGGTAAAAATTTACCAAAGAAAGCAGGAAACCATAAAATAAGCCCTGAAATACCAATAATAAACATACCCCAAAATACTGCTAGATAATCAAATTTTTCCCAATAAGTCCAGCGGTCAAATTGCGGTCTTGGTCCAAAACCAAAAAACCATTTAAAATGATCTTTCATATCTTTAAAATCTTGCCAATTTGGCATTAAAGAATCAGGACCAAAAGTAGCTTTTAAAACTTTCATAAAGCTTATTTTGCCAGTGATTGGATCTCTTGCTACATCACGGCGTTTCCAATTTACAATGATGATTTCTCCAATGTGAGAGAAAAATACTGCAAACATTACTATAGCTGAAATATGATGTATGGTTGCTGCATTAATGATATCTCCACCCATTAAATCAATCATAGGTTTAGCCCACGCTGAATCATAGAATTTTTGTGGTAAGCCTGAGAACGCAAGACCCAAAAAGCTAGCTGCCATAAAGAAATGCTGAATTCTATGGAAAGTGCTAAATCTTCTTATTCTTACTTTATCTTCATGTGCTGCTTTTCTTGCTTCTTTCCATTCTTTAGGATATTTTATACGCATAGCAATTAAACGCAAGCACCAAAGTATAGTATGAGCTCCAAAGAAAACAAATACAGAAATTACCAAAATAGTCATAAATATATAAGCACCATGTAATCCAGGATATTTTTCTCCATCACTATGATCAGCATGTGCCATCCAATTTACGAAATTTTCATTTGCATTTGGGTGACATGTTTTACAAGTTTGAACACGGTTTATTGGCGAGAGAGTTGAGCTTCTTTCACTTGATTTTAAAATATTGTGTTTGCCATGACAATCAGAACAAGTAGCAACACTTGGAGTTTCACCTGGTGTGCTTAATACCATACCTTTACCATGGAAAGTCATATGAAAAGTTGTGCTTTTTTGTTTATGACATTGTGCGCATTTTTGATCGACTAATTGTTTTTGTGAATAAATTCCTGAATGTTTTGGGGTAACATGAATAGAGTGACAAGTCGCACAAGATGGTTTTTCTTTTTTCTTTTGCATATCTTGAGCAGGTAAGAACTTTTCTACTCCATGAGCGCTTTTTGCCAAAGCATTGCTTGCTTTTTCATGGCAAGTTGCGCATTTTTGATTGATTAAGTTTTTACTTGCTGCAATATCAGCTCTAATGCCTTTACCTTTTTGAGCATGACAATCACGACAAGATGGGGTATTGCTAAATTTAAATCTTGAGTGGATAGTATCTTTAAACTCGATAATTTCTTTAGCTTTTTCCCATTTAACTGTGTCTATTTTTTCAACTTTTCTACCTGAAGTTATCCATGATTCAATGCCATCAAGCATTACAACAGAGTTCTTATAGCCAAGTTCTATAGCAACTGCAGCAGCTTGAGAAGCTTCAAATCTAAAACGATTTAAACCATAAAATACTAAATTTGCATTTTTGTCATTAGGTAGTAAATTTTGCCAATTTTCCACATAGGTTGATATGGAATTAGGTATATAGCCATTAGCTTGTCTATCTTGCTCTGAGTTGACATCAAAAAAATAAGTATTATTTTGATCTAGCATTTCTTGAGCTTGCGCTAAGCTAATGCTTTTTACACCTTCTATTGAGCCTATTTCTCCATTAGCCTCAGCAAAAATAAATCCTGATGGCATAAAAAGAGTAAAAAGGACAATAAAAAGTCGAGTGATTAAATTTTTCAAGACTAGCTCCTTATTTGAAGGAAGAATTTTTCATTCTTCCTTTGTTTTTATTTACCATTTAGGATATTTTGTGCTTCTTGGATATAAATTAAAGCTTCTTCTATGATTTTCTTAGAATAAGCAGGTCCATGAACACCCCAAGAACCATCTTTTTCTAGTCTATCAGCTATGGCTTGAGCTTGATTAGTTAGGCTTAGTATTTTTGATTTTTGCTCTATTGAAAGTTTGGTTTTTTCAGCAAAAGTTTTATCAATATTTGCTATGCCTTTTCTAATTTTATCATAGCCTTCTTTAACAGGGTTTTGCCACTGCATTACTTTATCATAAATCATTTCTTGATTACTAAAGTGAAGTTTTTCAGGCAAGGTTGATTGCACAGGGCTATGACAACCACTTGCGCCAGGACCCATTAGATTAATATCACTAAAACTAGTTCTACCACAACTCCACATTAAATCAAGGAAAAATCTACCCTCATCATCTCTAGCTATAGTCCAACCACCAACTTTAGGCGATCTTTCTTTGCCTTCTGGTGGGTTAAGTGTTTTTGCGGTTTTGTCTACTTTGATATTCCATATATGAGAGGCTCTAACATTGTCAAATCCACCTTTATCAGGGTTTTGAACTGCTCCAAAGTTTTCACAACTCATCATATTTGGCATGTGACAAGCTGTACAGCTATCTTTTGCGTGAATTCCGCCTTTTTTGAAAAAGCTAGCTTGGGTTTCATGACAATCTTTACAAGTTTTTTTAAGTTTTGTTTTAGTATAACCGCTTTTCCAATCATTAAAAGTTACTTCGTGTGGATCATGACAAGTATTACATCTCATACCCTTATCATAGTGTGCTGAAGAATACATTTGAGCACCTTCTGTACCACATGCAGGACAACTTGATTTAAAATACGCATTGAAAGGTTTTCTAGGATTGATTTTAGCATCAGCTTCATTATATGAAAATCTTTGATGACATCTTTCACAATTTGATGGCATACCCGCACCTCTTGCTCCATAAAGATGTGCTCCAGCCCCATGGCATTCCTCGCAAGTAATACCTTTTGAGATGGTATGTTTTTGAAGTTCTTTTGGATTGCCTAGTGCTTTGTAAAATTCTTCCTTACTCTTAAAATCAAATTTAAAAGTATGACAGGTTTCACAATATGCAGTAGCAGGTTGGAAAACTGCTTTTTCTTTATAAGTTGCAGCATAAGAGTTTGTTCCCCATACTTGAGAGCCGTTTCCTCCAAAATCTTCCATTTTAGTAGGAAAACCAGGTGCAAAAGCAGCTATTTTTTGTGCCATTTCAGGAGTTAAAAACTCACTCCAAAGTCTTGAGAATTGATTGCCTCCAGCGGTTAATTTACCACTTAAATCACTCAAATTTCCATCTTCAACATGGTAAGTTCCGCGCACAAGCCATCTATCTATAAAACCATATTTTGTTCTTGGTGTTCCAATGAGAGCATAAACATCATTTGGATAAATTCCATCAGGTAAAATAGTAGCTTGAGAGTTATACATAGGTTTTTTTAAACCTTCAGCTCCGCCAACTTCTTCCATTTCATGCGGAAAACGCACGGTTTTTGCATGGCGAGAACGCTCCCAAGAGGCATATTGAGCAGGGTGACACTCACCGCATTTTTTTGGACCTACAAATTTGTTTGGAAAATCCAAAAAAGATTCATAAGGCAAGCGGTAAGTAATAGAAGCTTGTTTTAAATCATGCTCAGCAGCAAATTTAGCTCCATTTTGATTTAAAACCCAGTTTTCAGTTCTATCGCTATGGGTAAATTTACCCACCAAACGCCCTTCTTTTTCATATTTAAAAATAGGGTGATGTTTGTAAAGATAGTCAAAAAATGCATCTTCTTGGGCTACATAACCATCAAGGGTTCTAGGCTCTGAAGAAGCAAAAGCTTGCGAACTTAAACTTATGCCTAAAGCTAAACAGGCATAGGTAGCAACCTTAGCTAATTTGTGTTTCATAACTTCCCTTTCGCGTGTTTTGTTAAAAGATAAAAATACTCTTATTTATTATCTATTAACTATTAAAGTATAATTGTGACTATTTTTTAATAAAAATTAACTTAAAAATATACTTATATTTATTTTTTGTTAATTTAAATAATAAAAATTATCATATAGAAAAAAGAAGTTATTTGCTAAATACTAAATTCTACTTATAGTCCCTACTACCTTACCCACGATTAAAAAATCGCCATTTTGATAATGCACATCTGCATAACTTAGATTAAAAGAGTGTAAATAAACTCCGCCTTTATTGCTTTTAAAAATTTGTTTGATGAATAAACCATCTCGAGTATTTACCGCAAAAACTCCGCCTTCTTTAAAGCTTTTGCTTTTATCTACTAAGCACAAAGAATCATCTTTGATTTCAGGCTCCATGCTATCGCCTATACATGGGATGATATCGCAATCTTTTGAGCCAAAAAAATCACTGAGTTTTTCATCTATAATCACTTCTGAAAAACTCACATTATCATTTAAAGCTCCACCCCCCATAGAAGCATTAACATCATAATATTTTAAGACATTATAGTTTAGATCAAGTGTTGGAGTATTGCTCTCAAGGGAATCTTCATAAAAAAATGCATTGATGTTGATATTTCTTTCATTTAAAAAATGAAGTATTTGCTTATAAGGTATGGAATTTCTAAATTTCATACTATAAAAGGTATCTGGATTAATATTTAGCATTTTAGCTACATCAGAATCTTTGGCATTTTTTATGCCTTCTTTTTGGAGTATAAATTTAAGTTTATCAGTAATTTCATTCATTTGCATAAAAATCCTTTTAAATAAAAAGTATTTTAGCAAATTTACTTTTATTTTGCAAGAATTCTTTTAAATTAAAAGATATTTAGCTTCCAAATTTACGGAAGCTAAAAAATTATTTATTAATTAAGCTTTTGATGTATTGATCTACCATATATAAGCCATTGCCATTATCGCTTATGAGTTTGATTTTATCTACTATACCTCTAAAAAGCGCTTCTTCTTCGTGCTGTTCGCTTACGTACCATTGCAAGAAATTAAAAGTTGAATAATCTTTACTTGAAAGCATAAAATCTACAAGATTATTAATAGAAGCGGTAATGCTTTGCTCATGCTCGAAAGTTTTTTCAAATACATCAAGTAATGATTTAAAATCACTATCAGGTTTTTTAACTTCTTTTAACTCTACTTTAGAATCAGTTTCATTTAAATAAGTGATGAGTTTTCTTGCATGATCACTTTCTTCTCTTGCATGCTCAAACAAAAACGCCCCCGCACCATCAAAGCTATGCTCATAGCACCATGAACTCATGCTTAAATATAAATTTGCTGCATACATTTCTTTATTGATTTGCTCATTTAATAAAGCCACTACTTCTTTAGAAAGCATTTTTTCTCCTTATGAATTATTTTTGTTATATTAGTTAGAACTACATTAAAAATACATTAATAAGCGTATTCATAAAATTATAAATTAATACTAAAAGAAAAAACACTACCTTTTTGTGGGTTAGATTGAATTTTTAAAGAACTTTTGTGTAAAGTGAGTATTTTTTTAACTAAAAACAATCCTAATCCAAAAGAGTTATTTTGTGTTGAGTTTGCTTTGTAGAATTTTTTTGTTATAAATTTAAGGTGTTTTTCTTCTATGCCTATACCTTGGTCTATGATAGTAAAATTTTGATTTTTTATGATGATTAGTACCTCTTTTTTACTGTATTTTAGAGCATTATCTATTAGATTAATGATAACTTGTTCTACGAGAAATTTATCCGCTTTGATAAAGCTTGTTTGGCCTTGAATTTTCAACCTATCATCTCTAAAACTTTCTAATAAATTTTTACTTAAAGCATATAGGTCGAATTTTTCTAAATTTAAAGAATCAAAATTAAGATTAAAAACAAAATTGAGTTTGTGTGTTAGTTGGTTGATTTTTACGCTTTGTTTGTGAATTTTTTCAAGTAAAAATAATTTCATATTTTCATCATTGGTTTCTTTTAAAGATTGCAAGCTTAAATCTATAACGCTTATAGGGTTTTTAAGCTCATGTGATATAGCGCTGATTACATTGCTTAGTTGGGTGTTTTTGGTTTGAATTTTCTTTGCTTGTTTTTTGTTTTTTAATTCTTGCTTGATGAGTAATTTTTTAATTTTCAATAAGCGTAAATTTAAATTTTTTAATTCATAAACGAAATTATATTTTAAAATAAAATTAGTATTTGATTTGATACTTTTAACAAACAATAATAATTCTTGAAAATAATTTTTGAAAAAATTAAATACAACAAAATAAAACACAACAAGTACAAGTAAAAAGAAAGAAAAAATAATAATATTTTTAATCCAAAAATTTTGCACCAAAGAGTGTATTTTAGGATATACAATGATGATATATTGATAGTTTTTATAAGCATAAGCTTTAAAATAAATTTCTTTTTGTTTGTAAAAATCATGAGTAAAATTAGACTTAAAATGATTTAGAAAATAAGAATAATCTTTTAATGATGAAAAAATATCATCATTTTGTTTAATGATAAAATCCGCTCTGGTATTTTGAGCAAATTGCTTGATGTTATTGGAATTTAGTGTATCTAATAACTGAAATTGTAAAACATCATTGAGTGTTTTTAATTTTTGCTCATAAGTATTTTTTACCGTAGTATTGATATAGCTTTCATTGAAAAAATAAAACAATATAAAAAAAGCAATACAAAAAAATCCAAGTGTAAAAAGGAAAAATGTTTTTATTTTTAGCACAATTTATAACCCACCGAGCGCACTGAAATGATATTTTCTTTAATTTGTGGAATTTTTTGTTTTAATCTTAAAATAGCTGTATTGATTGTCTTATCGCTTGTTGTGTCATTTTTCCATACTTGCTCACTTAAAAATTGACGACTTAGAAGTTGATTTTTGTGATTAAAAAAACACTTGAGTAATTCCACATCTAGGGTTGATAAATTTTCAAATGTATTTGTTTTATAGGTTAGTTTTCTGTCTTCTATATATAAGGTAAAATCTTGATAAGAAATTTGTTCTTTTGGAGTTTTATTTCTTTTAGTTACAGCTTTAATTCTAAATAAAAGCTCATTAAAATCAAAGGGTTTACATATATAATCATCACAGCCTTGCTCAAAACCTTCTAAAATATCTTTTTGTAAAGTCTTTGCGCTAAGAAAAATCACAGGCTCCATATAACCTTTTTTTCTTAATTGTTTTATCATCTCTACACTATCACCACTTGGTAAATTTCTATCCATGATGATTAAGTCTATTTCGTTTGTATCTAGAAAATATTCTAAGTCAAAAAAATCAAAATAACTATAAATTTTTATATTTTCTTGACTAAGTCTTAAACTAATTAACTCATTTAAATCTTTATCATCTTCTATCAAAATAATATTTAACATATAAAAATTATATCAAAAAATACATGTATCCAAAATGTTTCCAAGTTTTTTTAAATTTTCATTACTTTTTAACTAAGGAGAAAAAATGAAAAAACTTTTAGCTTTAAGTATGGCTTGCTTTATTAGTTTAAATGCAGCAGAATTAAAAATAGCAGGTTCATCTACTGTCTATCCTTTTACTTCTTTTGTTGCTGAAGAATATGCTGTTATAAAAAATACAAAAACACCTATAGTTGAAAGTCTTGGCACAGGCGGTGGTTTTAAAGTGTTTTGCGAGGGTATTACTGATATTTCTAATGCTTCAAGAGCAATTAAGCCAAGTGAATTTGAAACTTGTAAAAAATCAGGTGTGAGTGATATAGTCGGTATTATGATAGGTTATGATGGCATAGTTTTAGCTCAAAATAAAATCAATGCCCCGTTAAATATAAGCTTACATGAGTTATTTTTAGCTTTGGCTAAAGAAATTCCGCAAGATGGAAAATTAATCCCAAATCCTTATACAAATTGGCAACAAATCAATAAAAATTTACCAAATAGAAAAATTACAATCTATGGTCCCCCATCAAGTTCAGGAACAAGAGATAGTATAGAAGAGCTTATAATGGTAGATATTTCTAAAAAAATTCCTGAATACAAAGGTGCATATAAAACTATACGCCAAGATGGAGCATTTATACCAAGTGGTGAAAACGATAATTTAATTGTTTCAAAACTTTCTGTTGATAAAGAAGCTTTTGGGCTTTTTGGATACGGATTTTTAGCTAGCAATGATGATAAAATTAATGCTGCTTACATTGATGGTGTAAAAGCTGATGAGAAGAATATTTCCGAAGGAAAATATAAACTAGCTCGTTCTTTATTTATATATATGAATGCTAAGAAAAATCCAGAAGTATTTGAATTTGCAAAAATTTATATGAGCGATGATTTAGCTAAGAGTGGGGCAGAATTAGAAAAAATAGGATTAGTTCCTTTGGATGAAAAAACTTTAAAACAAACCCAAAAACATATAGAAGAAAAAGGTTTATTAACTGATGAGCTTGTTAAAGCAGGGAAAGTTTTTTGATTTAGGATGAAAAATTGATAAAAGAAAAAATAATAAAATTAACGCTTTTTCTTTGTGCTTTTGTTAGCGTAGTAGTAAGCTTTACTATTATGCTGACGATTTTAATCGAGGCTTTAAAATTTTTTCAAAAAGAAAGTGTATTTACTTTTTTATTCTCAAGTCAGTGGGCAGCAGATGCTGCATTTGTAGGTGCTGATGGAAGTAGCAAGCATGGTGTTTTTGGTGCTTTGAGTTTATTTTGGGGAACTTTTTATATTTCATTAATAGCAATGCTAACAGCCTTACCTTTAGGTGTAATGTGTGCTATTTATCTTGGAGTATTTGCAGGTAAAAAATCTAAAAACTATTTAAAACCTATTTTAGAAATCATAGCAGGAATTCCTACTGTAGTTTTTGGATTTTTCGCAGCCATAGTTGTAGCTCCTTTTATAGTGTGGTTTTTTTCTCTTTTTGGTATCAAAGCTAGTTTTCAAAGTGCCCTAGGTGCAGGTTTTATCATGGGTATCATGATAGTTCCTATAGTAGCTTCACTCTCACAAGATTGCATTGAAGCTGTAAGTTCAAAAAGGATAAATGGAGCTTATGCTTTAGGTATGACTAAAAAAGAAGTCGTATTTGCAGTAATTTTACCAGAAGCAATGCCAGGTATAGTTGCAGCTTGTCTTTTAGGACTTTCAAGAGCTTTAGGTGAAACGATGATTGTTGTTATGGCTGCTTCATTGCGTCCAAATTTAACAATGAATTTTTTAGAAGATATGACAACAGTGACTGTAAAAATAGTAGAAGCATTAAGTGGTGATCAAGCTTTTGATAGTTCTTTAGCTTTAAGTGCATTTTCTTTAGGGCTTGTGCTTTTTATTATCACATTAATCATTAATGTTTTTAGCGTTTATTTGATCAATCGCTTCCATAAAAGGAAAAATTTATGAAAAGACTTTTTAAACAAAGAAAAAAAGCTTCAAAAAATTTCAAAAGCTTCTGTAAAATAGGGCTTTATATAAACCTTATTTTTCTTTGTATTTTTTTATCAAGTGTAGGGTATCTTGGGATAGGAGCTTTTAAGCAAACTTACATTTATGCCCAGGCTGATAGAAATAGCCCTTCGTATGAGCTTTTATCGCGTGCTGAACAAAGGAAAATAAGAACAGGTCAAATCAAAGAAAAATCTTGGCTTTTAGCAAATTCTGAAGTTGATCAATATATGAAAAAAAACTACAATAAACTAAGCGATGAACAAAAAACTTTAGTTGATGAATTAGTTCAAAAGCAAGAAATCAAACTAAGTTTTAATACGAATTTTTTTCTTAATGGAGATTCTAAATCACCTGAAAATTCAGGAATCTTTGCTTCTGTGGTTGGAACTTTGCTTGTAATGTTAGTATGTATGGCTGTGAGTATCCCAATAGGAGTTGGAGCAGCTATTTATTTAGAAGAATTTGCTCCGCAAAATGTATTTACGCATTTTATAGAAGTGTGTATTAACAACCTTGCAAGTATTCCTAGTATTTTATTTGGACTTTTAGGACTTGGAGTGTTTATTAATCTTTTTGGGATGCCTCGTTCTAGTGCTTTAGTTGGGGGACTTACTTTGGCTATTATGAGTTTGCCTATTATTATTGTTTCAACTAAAGCTGCTTTAAAAAGTGTGGATATTAATATGAAAAATGCAGCATATGCTTTAGGCATGACTAAAATTCAAATGATAAAAGGCATTATGCTACCTTTGGCAATGCCTATGATTTTAACAGGTTCTATTTTAACTCTAGCAGGGGCTATTGGCGAAACCGCGCCTTTGATGATTATAGGTATGATAGCTTTTATACCTGATGTGGCAAATAGTGTTTTTGCGCCAACAAGTGTTTTACCTGCTCAAATTTTTTCATGGTCAGCTATGCCAGAGCGTGCATTTTTAGAAAGAACAGCAGCAGGGATTATAGTGCTTTTATCTCTTTTAGTGATTTTAAATTTAGCAGCAATACTTTTAAGAAGATATTTTCAAGGAAAATTAAAATGATAGCAAAAACAACAAATCTAAATTTATTTTATGGTAAAAAACAAGCTTTATTTGATATTAATATGGAAATTCAAAAAAATAAAATAACAGCTTTAATAGGTGCTTCAGGCTGTGGAAAATCCACATTTTTGCGTTGTTTTAATAGGATGAATGACAAAATAGCAAAAATCGATGGTCTTGTTGAGATTGATGGAAAAGATGTTAAAAATCAAGATTTAGTTGTGCTTAGAAAAAAAGTCGGAATGGTATTTCAACAACCTAATGTTTTTGTAAAAAGCATTTATGATAATATTTCTTATGCTCCAAAACTCCATGGGATGATCAAAAACAAAGATGAAGAAGATGTTTTAGTGGAGGATTGTCTTAAAAAAGTGGGTCTTTTTGAAGAGGTAAAAGATAAACTAAAACAAAATGCTCTAGCACTTTCAGGTGGTCAGCAACAACGCCTTTGTATTGCAAGAGCTTTAGCTATAAAGCCAAAATTATTACTTTTAGATGAACCAACTTCTGCACTTGATCCTATATCTTCAAGTGTTATAGAAGAGCTTATTAAAGAATTAAGTCATAATCTTTCCATGATTATGGTAACACATAACATGCAACAAGGTAAGCGCGTGGCTGATTATACTGCGTTTTTTCATTTAGGAGAACTTGTAGAATTTGGAGAGAGTAAGGAATTTTTTGAAAATCCTAAAGAAGAAAAAACAAAATCTTATTTAAATGGAGCTTTTGGATGATTTTTATTTATTTAGAAATTTTGATGATATAATTAATCAAAATTTCTAAAAGGCTTAATATGCTTAAAAATCAAACTTATTTCATAGACTCTTGCGATGATGTAGAATTAAATATAAAAAGAGAAAGTAAATTAGAATATAGAATCACTTATGATGATAACAAGCAAATGAAAGCTATTGTTTGCATTATTTCTGGATTTGGAGATGATGCAAATAGCGATTATAGAAGACATTTAGCTGAAGCTATTTGTAGTAATTTTGATGTAATTGTACTTAGTGTTGAGTATCACTGTATTGGTTCAAGATTAAATAATGGTGCAAAAATAGTATTTGATAATATAGATGAATTTATATTAGAGTATTCATGTAAAGCTTTTGGTATAAAATGGAAAGATTTTGCCTATGATGATTTAAAATATATAGACCATCAAATGATTGAATTAAAATCAACAAATAAAATTCACAATCAAAGTAAAATTCAACTTAGCGCCACTTTAAAACCAACTAAAAATGAGTATCAAAATTTTGGCATCATGCAAGCAATAGATATATCTAATGCTATATTACATGTGGAAAAAAATATGGGGGGGGGGTATACCAGTAATTTTAATTGGTAGTTCTCATGGGGGATATTTAGCAAATTTATGTGCCAAAATAAGCCCTTGGGTTGTAGATGCCATAATAGATAATTCCTCATACACTCTAGCACCTCTTTCATATTTGGGTTTTGCTAAAGAAATCGATTATACTAAGAACTGCGAATTTTATATAAATTATTCTGAAAATATTGATTTATTTTTGTTTACTAAAAGTTTTTGGACGTCTAATCAATATTCTCCTTGTTATTTTTCTAATGCAAGAAAAAATATTAGAGATATTTTAAATTATGAACATTTAAAACTTCAATCAAGTTATAAAAAAATTCCTTATATTAGCTATCATAGTATATATGATACCATAGCACCATTTAAGGATAAAAAAGAGTTATATAGGTTTTTAAGTGAATTAGGATTTAATACTTGCTTATATGAAATTAATTGTGAAAAACAAATAGATGGTAGATTGATTAAAAATTTAAATCACGGATTAGGAATGTCAATAAAAACTTTAGTCAAAAAACACTTACCACAAATTCTACAAGAACCTTTAAAAGATAAAACTTGTAAAAAAGAAATCTCATATAAGTGTGATGATTTAATATATACTTTTAAAGAGGAAAATGAACAGATTGTTTTAAGTATAGTAAATTCGAATTAATATTATTTATTTTATAAAAAGTAATTTTTAAGTAAAATTACTTTTTACTTTCAAAAGATTATTATCAAAAAGAGTATTTATGGCTAGCAAACAACTTTCACTTAAACATCTTAGTATGCCTATATTACTTGAAATGTTTTTAAGATATTTTTCTTTGATTATCAACACCGTGATGGTTTCGCAGTATTCTAACTTTTTAGTTGGAGCCATGGGTGCGGGTAATCAAGTAGCAGATTTATTTATCATTATTTTTAGTTTTTTAAGTGTGGGTTGTAGTGTAGTGATCGCTCAAGCTTTAGGAGCTAAGGATTACACTCTAGCAAGAAAGGCAATTCATCAAAGTTTATTTTTAAATGCCTTGCTTGGTTTTGTGTGTGGAAGTTTGATTTTATGGCATGGAGAGTTTTTGCTCTATCTTTTGCAAATCCCAAATGAGCTTTTAAAAGATAGTGCGATTTACTTGCATATGCTTGGAATTTGTTTGTTTTTTGATGCTATGGGTATAGTTTTGGCTGCTATTATTAGGGTGTATAATATGGCTTATTGGGTTATGTTTACTACCTTATTGATGAATATTGTGATATTTATAGGAAATTTTTATGTATTGCATTTTACTAAGTTAGAGCTTTTTGGGGTAGGGCTTAGTAATATACTTGGGCGTTTGGTAGCCTTTAGCATGCTTGTAGCAATACTTAGTTTTAAGCTCAAAATTCATCTTAAAATCAAAGAGATGATAAGCCTTGAAAAAGCTGTGCTTAAAAAGATTTTTAATATCGGTGGTTTTGCAGCAGGAGAGCATTTGATATGGTTTATACAATACACCATAGCTTTTGCTTTTGTAGCAAGTTTAGGTAAAGAAAACTTAAGTGTTCAAACGATTTATTTTCAAATTTCTTTGCTTATCATGCTAGTAGGGCAAGCTATAAGCGTGGCAAATGAAATTATCATAGGTAAATTAGTTGGCGCAAAATACTTAAATGTAGCCTATAAACATACTTGGATAGCTTTATATTTTAGCGTGATAGCAAGTGCTTTTGTAGCTTTGCTTAATTATGTTTTGCAAGATTTTACCATGGGTGTGGTAAAGCTTGAAGAAAGTTTAAAAGAACTTATGATACCACTTTTTACTCTTTCAATTTTCTTAGAAATCTCAAGAACTTTTAATATAGTCATGGTGAATTCGCTAAGAGCAAGTGGTGATGCGAGATTTCCGTTTTTAAGTGGAGTGGTGTTTATGCTTGGGGTTTCTTTACCGGTTGGTTATGTGCTTTGTTTTTATGCTGGACTTGGAATTTTGGGAGTTTGGATAGGTTTTTGTGTAGATGAGTTTTTACGCGGTATAGTAAATTCATATAGATGGAAAAGTAAAAAATGGCAAGGCAAAGCACTAGTATAAAAGGAATTTTAGAATTTAAAGAATTTCGTTTTGCTTTTGAAAAGAAAAAACTTAAATATCTAAGACTTAGGATAGATAGGGATTTAAATTTCAAACTTAGCATACCGCTATATTATGAGCAAAGAGATGTTTTAAGATTTTTAGAAAAAAATGAAAGTTGGATTAGAGCTAAAGAAAAAGAACTTTCTTTAAAAAGAATAGTTTTAGCAAGTGATGAGTTGTGTTTTTTAGGTAGAAAATATAAGCTAGTTTTTAATGAAAATCATAAAAAAGTTCTCATAAAAAAAGATAAAATCTTTGCAAAAAATCAAAAAGCCTTAGATCTTTTTTTAAGGCATAGTGCTAGGGTAATTTTTGAGTATTTTATAAAAAAATGGCAATTTGTTTGCAAGAGAAAGGTACAAAGAATTTGTATTAAAAAAATGATCTCAAGATGGGGTTCTTGCAATCATCAAAAAGCATACATAAACTTAAATTTAAAACTCATGCAAAAACCTATAAAAGCTATAGAATATGTGATTTTACATGAACTTACACATTTAATCTACCCACATCATCAAAAAGAATTTTATGATTTTTTATATAAATTTATGCCTGATTATAAAGCAAGGGAAATTTTTCTAAAAAGTCTTATTTTTTAACAAAAATTTATTTTATTTTAAAAAATTATTTATTAAAATAAACTGTTTTTAAATATCTTTTAAAGGAAAAACAATGAAAAGAAGAAATTTGTTAAAAGTAGGTGCTCTTGGTTTAGCTGCTATGCTTTTTAGTGGGGTAGCTTTAAATGCTAATGATGTGGTTAATTTCCCAAAAGATAAGCAAAAAGCTTTATTGCTTTCAAGTTCGGGCTATAAAGACACTGGGTATTTAAACCATGCTTTACCTTGGCTTAAAGAATTTGTTGAAAAAAATAACTTAAAAGGTAAAAAAGTAGCATTCATACCTTATGCGGGTGTTAGAAAAACTTATGAGCAATATGAAGCACAAGTTGCTAAAGCTTTAGAAAGCTTAGGACTTCAAATAATTAGTGTACATAGAGGCAATGCTGTTGATATTGTTAAAAGTGCTGATGCGATTTTTGTAGGGGGTGGAAATACTTTTGAACTTGTAAATCAACTTTATAATAATAACCTAGTAGAACTCATTGCAAAAAGAGTAAGTGAGGGTGTGCCTTATGTTGGCTGGTCAGCAGGCTCAAACGTAGCAGGTGCAACTATGATGACAACCAATGATATGCCTATAGTTGAACCAAAATCATTCAATACTTTCAATATCTTCCCTCATCAAATCAACCCACATTTTATCTCAGGTAAACCAGTAGGACATAACGGTGAAAGCCGTGAAGAAAGACTTGAAGAGTTTTTGATTGTTAATCCTAAAGTAGTGGTTTATGCTTTACCTGAAGGTGTTGCATTGTCACTTGATGGTAAAAAAGCAAAAGTTTTAGGTATGGATAAAAATGCTCCACTTTTAAAACTTGAAAACAAAAAAGAAATTCAAAAAATCGCTATCGGTTCTGAATTTAACTACTAAAATGACAAGCTATCTATATTTTAGATAGCTTGTTTAAGCTTTCCTTAGAATTAAAATTGTTATATTTATGCTTTAAAAATTTAATTTTAAGGTTTTAAACTTGCTTTTAGAAATTACTTTTGATTATAAATCTAAAAATGATATTTTTGAGTATTTGTTAGCTTATTATGCTAAAGATTATGTGTATAATTATGAGCAAAAAGATGAAAAAATCATCATTAAAGTTAAAGGCGAAAAAGATGAAATTCAAGCCTTTTGTTCTAATTTAGAAAATATCAGCCACAGTGTTTTTTTAAACAAATTCGACTTAAAAGTTATAGAAGAAGATTTTACACCTATAAAAAAAGAAAAAAACTTCACTAAAAGAAGTTTTTTAACAAGACTTAATGCAAATGCTTATACTAATGGCGAGCTTTTAGAAAATGAATGGGGTGTTTTTGTAGAAGAAGAGTTTAAGATAGAAGAAGATTTTATAAAAATCACTAAAGAAAATTTCTGCGATAATTTAAAAAAAGCCTTAGAAAAATTAAAAAACAAAGAAAAAATATATTTTAAAAACTCAAAAGGAATATATGCTTTTGAAATTTTTAATGAAACATTAGATGATTTTTTAATGCCAAGCGATCCAAAGCATATCAATGTGTTTTTTTCCTGCAATAATGAGCAATTTAAAATCTTAGCAGGAGTTGAAAAGCCTCTAATGAAGCTTAAATTTAATGCTATTTTTAGACAAAATCATCAGTTAAATCATGAGTATTTTAAAATAAAAATATATGATAATCTTTTCTTGTTTGCCTTGTGTTTTGAGCTTGAAAAAGAAGGAATTAAATTTTTAAATTTTAAAAAGCTAGAACATTTTGAGGATGATTTTGAAGTAGCTTTAATCGAAAATGAACTAGTAGTTTGTAGGGGTTATGATTATATTTTGCCCGAGTTTAAAAATTTGATTTTTCAAAAAGAAGATAAAAATTTTGCAAGAATTTCTTGTATATTGTCTGATTTTAAAGACAAAAAGCCTTTGCTTTTAGAACTTAGTAAAAGAAATGATGATATTATTTTACTTGATAAAGAAATCAATCTTTTAAAACTAAATTTACCAAAAAGCTTTGATGAGTTTTATGAAACTATAAGTCAAGATGATGTTGCTAAGAGATTATTAGCTAATTATGAAAAAGAATTTACCCTAGTGCGAAAAGAACTAAACATGGCTAATAATTTTTTTAATCTTTTTGGCATGGTAGGGATGATTTTAGAGCTTGGTGAAGACGAGAAAAAAGCAGCATTAGCGCTTTTAGCTTTAGCAGATGAGAGTAAAATGGCAAAAGGTGTTAGGATAGACTTTAAGCTTAATGAGCAAAAGGAATTTGATTATACTAAGACCTTAAGAAGCGTGATGAGTTTTAAGCTTGCTGGAGTAGAAAATCAAATCATAGCCTTAGGTGTTGTTGAGAGTTTGGCGTATTTTTTAAGAGATTTATTTGATGATTTAAAGGCTAAAGAGCAAGTTGATTGTGCCGTGCTTAGTGGGAGCTTGTTTGAACATAAGAGCCTTAGTAAAAATGTATTTAAACACATACCATTTTTTAAGTTAAGTGATGTCCCGCTTTGGATATGAAATTCATATTAAAGGGCTAGTGCAAGGCGTTGGCTTTCGTCCTTTTGTTTTTAATATAGCTAAAGAGCTTAATTTAAAAGGTGAAGTTTATAATAATAGCTTAGGCGTTGTTATAATTCTTGAGTGTAACAATGATGAATTAGAAATTTTTAAAGAAAAACTTTTTGCTAATTTACCACCTTTAGCTAGGATAGATGATTTTAATTTTTCTTATAAAAAACTTCAAAAAACTTATAATGAATTTAGTATAAGTACTTCACAAGATAGTGAAAAATTTAGTCCGATTTTGAGTGATTTTGCTCTTTGTGAGGATTGCTATAATGAATTTTATGATGAGAAAAATCCACGTTTTAAATACCCTTTCATCACTTGCACAAATTGCGGGCCAAGATTTTCTATTATAAAAAAACTTCCATATGATAGAGTTAATACGACTATGGATGAGTTTAAAATGTGTTCTTTTTGTCAAAGCGAGTATGAAGAACCTACTAATCGTCGCTTTCATGCTCAACCACTCTCATGCCCAAAATGCAAAATTACTATCTTTTTAAAAGATAAAAATCAAAATATTTTAGCTAAAGATAAAAAAGCTTTTATCTTGCTTGCAAAGCTTTTAGAACAAGGTAAAATCATAGCTTTTAAAGGTATGGGTGGGTTTCATTTAATTTGTGATAGCACAAATGAAAATGCTATAAATGAACTTAGAATACGTAAAAATCGCTCTAAAAAGCCTTTTGCTATTATGGTAAAAGATCTTAAAATGGCTCAAGAATTAGCTTTTATCAATGAAGCTGAAGTAAAACTTTTAACTTCAAATTTAAAACCCATAGTTATTTTAAATAGCAAAAATATCCATAAAAGCTTAGCGCCAGATACTAATAAAATAGGTATTATGTTAGCTTATATGGGAACACATTTAATGCTTTTTGAGCATTTTAAAAAACCTATCATTGCAACAAGTGCTAATCTAAGCTCACAAAGCATTATTTATGAAGAAACAAAACTTTTAGAGCAACTTAGTGATGTGTTTGATTTTTATCTTGATTATGATAGAGCAATACATAATTCAAGCGATGATAGCATTGCTCAAGTTATCGGTAAAGAAGTAATGTTTTTAAGGACTTCAAGAGGTCTTAACCCACTTTATATTAACACAGCAGATATTTTTAATGTAAAAGAAAATATTCTAGCTCTAGGAAGTGAGCTAAAAAATGAATTTGCATGTTTTTTTAAAAATCAAATTTTCATTTCTCCTTATATAGGCGATATGAAAAGTTTAGACATACAAGAGAGATTTTTTAAAATTTTAACTTTCTTTCAAAACTCTTATAAACTAAATTTTGATCAGATTTTAAGCGATAAACACCCACAATTTAACTATGTAAAAGAATTTAAAGATTATAAAAATTTTCGCGTACAACATCACTATGCGCATTTGTGCGCTTGTTTATTCGAGCATAAAATTTACAAAAATGATGTTTTAGCCTTTGTTTTTGATGGAACAGGCTATGGAGATGATGGAAAAATTTGGGGCGGAGAGATTTTTAGAGCGAGTTTAAAAAGCTATGAAAGGCTAAATCATTTTAAAAATTTCAAACTAATCAATGCAGATATTAAAAATATCGCAAATTTAGCTTTAGCTTTGATTTTTGATTTTAATTTAGAAAACAAAGCTAGTGAGTTTTTAGCTAAATTTTCTCAAGTAAAATTAGACAATCTTAAAAAAATTCACACTCAAAGCTCTTTATATACAAGTTCTCTTGGTAGGATCATTGATGCTTTTGGCGCTTTTGCTTTTGATATACAAAAGCTTGATTATGAAGCGCAAATTGGACTTTTGATGGAAAAATATTATGATAAAAATCTTGATTATAGTTACAAATTTGACATCCAAGAAAAAGAAATTTGCTTTAAAAATGCTTTTTTACAAGCTTTAAAAGATAAAGATAAGGTTAAAATTAGCACAGGTTTACTTAATGGCATTGCAAATTTAATTATAGAATATTCAAAAGATTTTAAAGAAGAAGTACTTTTGTGTGGCGGGGTATTTCAAAATAAAACCTTACTTGAAATTTTAGATCGAAAAAAATTCACTTATAAGACTTCTTTGCAATTTCCTTGCAATGATAGCTCTATTGCGCTTGGACAACTTGTACATTATTTATCTTTAAAAACTTAATAAAACTCATATTTTTTTAATACTTTTTTATATACAATAAAATAAAAATATAAAGGAAAGATTATGTGTAAAGATTGTGGCTGTTCTATTAATGGACATGAACATCATCATGATCACCATCATGAAAATCCAGCTTTAAAAGATGAAAAAACTATTAATGTTATTAGTAAAATTTTATCAAAAAATGATCATCAAGCAGCTCATAATAGAGAGCATTTCAATGAGTATAATACTCTTTGTATTAATCTAATGAGTTCTCCAGGAAGCGGTAAAACAACACTTTTAGAAGAAACTATAAAAACTTTAAAAGATGATTTAAAAATAGCCGTGGTTGAAGGGGATTTAGAAACTAATAATGATGCAAATCGCATTATCAAAGCAGGAGGCTTAGCTCATCAAATCACCACAGGACAAACTTGTCATTTAGATGCTTTTATGGTGCATGAAGCTTTACATCATTTTAAACTTAGCGAACTTGATATAGTTTTTGTTGAAAATGTGGGAAATTTAGTATGTCCTGCAAGTTATGATTTGGGCGAGCATTTAAATGTGGTTTTACTTTCAGTAACAGAAGGTAGTGATAAGGTAGAAAAATATCCAGTGATGTTTAGAAAGGCTGATTTATTAGTCATTACTAAAGCCGATTTAGCTCAGCATTTTGACTTTGATTTCAAAGCGGCTTCTATGGCTGCTAAAAGGCTAAATCCTAAAATAGATATTATGATTTTAGATAGCAAAACAAAAACAGGATTTGATCTTTGGATAAATTATCTAAAAATGAAAAAGGAGCTTAACTAATGTGTCTTTCTATACCTTCTAAAATTTTAGAAATTGATGAGCTAAATTCAGCTATAGTAGAAACTTTAGGGGTTAAAAGAAGAGTGAGTTTAGACTTGATAAGCGAACCTTTAAAAGTAGGCGATTATGTGCTTATACATGTAGGTTTTGCTATGGAAAAAATTGACACTCAAGCTGCACAAGAGAGTTTAAAAATTTATACAGATATAGCAGAGAAAATGCAAAATGGACAAATTGATGAAAATGAAGGCGATATGGGGCTAAAAAATGGATTTAATTAATGATTTTAGAGATAAAGAAAGAATTTTAGCCCTAAAAGAACTTATTGCTTCTAAAATTACTAAGCCTATTAATATCATGGAAATTTGTGGTGGACATACGCATAGTATTATGAAATTTGGTTTACCTGATTTATTGCCAAAAGAAATTAATTTTGTTCACGGCCCAGGCTGCCCTGTATGTGTTATGCCTAGAGAGCGTATTGATGTGGCTTTAAAGCTTGCAAGTATGCCAAATACTATCTTTTGTGTATTAGGCGATATGCTTAAAGTGCCAGGAAGTTATGAAAGCTTAATTGATCTTAGAGCTAAAGGAGCTGATGTTAGAGCGCTTTATACACCTTTGGATGTGATAGATATAGCTTTAAAAAACCCTGAGAAAAATATAATCTTTTTTACCATAGGTTTTGAGACAACTACACCTATGAGTGGGGTGATTATAGAAAAAAGTATAGCCTTAAATTTAAAAAATTTATTTTTTCATATTAATCATGTATTAGTTCCACCCGCAGTAGAAGCTATCATGCAAGATGAAAATGTAAAAATTGATGCCTTTTTAGGACCTTCTCACGTAAGCGTTATCACAGGATCAAATATTTATGAACCTATTGCTAAAAAATACAAAACTCCTATAGCAGTGAGTGGTTTTGAGCCAGTTGATATAATGCTTAGTGTGTTAAATATAGTAGAGCAAATGAATGCAAATACTTTTGAAGTTTACAATGAATATCACAGAGTAGTTAGCAAAGAGGGAAATTTAAAAGCCAAAGCTTTAGTAGAAAAATACTTTAAACCTTGTGATTTTGAATTTAGAGGTCTTGGAGTGATTGTAAATGGCGGGCTTTGTTTAAAAGATGAATTTGCGCACTTAGATGCTAGCAAAGTGTTTGACTGTAAAGTGCAAAGTAAAGATGAGAGTAAAGCTTGTATTTGTGGTCAAATTTTAAGAGGCTTAGCTAAGCCTTATGATTGTAAGGTGTTTGCAAAAGCTTGCACTCCAAAAAATCCTATAGGTAGCTGTATGGTCTCTAGCGAAGGAGCTTGTGCGGCTTATTATAAATACTATCAAGATAAGGCATAAAATGAAACAAATTACTCTAGCCCACGGTGGTGGTGGCGAAGAAATGAATGCTTTGATAAATGAAATTTTTTCTATTTTTGAAAATGATGTTTTAAAAGAAGCAAATGATGCTGCTATTTTAGATGACTTGGCTTTTAGTACCGATTCTTTTGTATTAAATCCTATCTTTTTAAAAGATATAAATATAGGAAAATTAGCAGTTTGTGGTAGCCTAAATGATGTATTAATGGTAGGAGCAAAACCGCTATATTTATCGCTAGCTTTGATTTTAGAAGAGGGTTTTGAGATAGAAAAGTTAAAAATTATATTAAAATCTATAAAAGAAGAATGCGATAAAGCGAGAGTAAAACTAGTTTGTGGGGATACTAAAGTTGTTCCTAAAAATAAAGGCGATGAAATATATATTAACACTTCATGTATAGGTAAAAATATACAAAAAATCAATACCAAAGACTTAAAAAGTGGTTGTAGTATCTTAGTTTCAAGGGATATTGGAGCTCATGGTTGTGCGGTTTTGGTTGAAAGAAATAATTTAGAGGCAAATATCCAAAGTGATTGCAAAAGCTTAAAAGATGAAGTTTTAGCACTTTTAAATGCAGATATTTCTGTAAAGGCAATGCGTGATGCTACGCGTGGTGGACTTAGTGCGGTTTTAAATGAATGGGCTAAATTAAGTAATTTAGAGCTTTTAATATATGAAGAAAAAATTCCAGTTTGTGATGAAGTTTTAGGGGTTTGTGAGCTTTTTGGGTATGAGCCTTATGAGCTTGCAAATGAAGGAACTTTTATTGTTTGTGTTGAAAAAAAAGATGAGCAAAAAGCATTAGAAATTTTAAAACAATTTAATGTTAATGCGGCCATTATAGGTGAAATCACAGCTAATGAAAAAGCAAGAGTGGTTTTAGAAAATGCTTATGGAGCAAAACGCATTTTAGAAGCTCCAAAAGGCGAACTTTTACCAAGAATTTGCTAATGCATGAGTTAAGTATTACAGAATCATTACTAGAGCTTTGCGAAGAATATGCTCAAGGAAAAATTATTGAAGAAGTGCATGTTAAAATAGGGCGCTTAAGCGGGGTTGAACCTCCACTTTTACAAAGAAGCTTTGAAACTTTTAAAGAAAATAGTCCTTTGTGTAAGAATGCTAAATTTATTATGCATATTCAAGAAGTAGTAGTTGAGTGTCAAAAATGCCATTTTAGCGGAGTACTTGAAAATAATATCTTTTGGTGCCCAAAATGCGAAGATAAAGATTTAAAAATCATAGATGGAGAAGAGCTTTATCTTATGCAACTTGTTTTAAAAGAAAATGAGGATTTAGAAAATAATGACAAATAAGGAAATCATCTTAGGTGCGGGTTGTTTTTGGTGTACTCAAGCTGTGTTTGATGAAATCAAAGGCGTAGTTTATACAGAAGTAGGTTATAGCGGTGGTAAGCCAAATCCAAGTTATGAAAGCGTGATAAATGGTGATGGGAATATAGAAGTAGCTAAGATAATTTATGATGAAAAACAAATTTCATTAGAAAAAATCTTAGAAATTTTTCTCAAAATGCATGATCCAACAAGCTTAGATAAACAAGGTGCTGATGAGGGGATACAATATAGATCAGTTATTTTTTATCCAACTAATGAGGAGTTAAAAATCATTAGTGATTTTTTACAAAAAGCACAAAAATATTACACTAAAACTATAATTACACAAGTTTTAAAATTAGAAAAATTTTATAAGGCTGAGGATTATCATCAAAAATATTTTAAAAATAATCCCAGCCAAGCTTATTGTAGATTTGTCATTACACCAAAGCTAGAAAAACTAGTAAATCATTCCTAATTTTTCTTTTTAGAAATAGGACAAACCCCAAGTGGACAAGCTTGTTTTCCACTAAGCACTCTTATAGGACAAACAGCAAAAATACCTGTTAATAAAGGAATTAAACCCAATAATCCCCACCAAGTTGAAAAATAAACTCCTAAAGAAAATGCCACTATGGCTAAAGCTATTCTTAGCACTCTTTCTAATTTACTCATAATTTCTCCTTTTTTGTTGATATTATAAATAAATTTTAAAAGTATTTCTGTGATAAAGTTACAAAGAAATTAGTATTATTTTAGATCTTTCAAGTTTGATTTTACCTTCTTTTTCTAATTCTTTTAAAATTCTTGAAACAGCTTCTCTAGCACTTCCTAAGTGATTAGCTAAAGCTTCATGGGTAATTTTTAAAGTATTGTTACTAGCATTTTCTTTTAAAAAATCACAAATTCTAGAAGATAAAGGCATAAATAAAGCTTGTTCTAAAACTTTGATTAAAGTATTAAAACGCTTAGTGATTAAACTTAAAACATAATTATTAATTTTTGGGTATTTTTCTTTTAAAATTTGAAAAATTGATGAGGGGATGATGGCTATACTTGTATTTTGAGTACTTTGTATAAAAACATCATAAGATATACCATCCATATTACACTCAGAGCAAATAATACATTCATCATTTTCTTTAAGGTGAAAAAGTGTTATTTCTTTTGCATTTGGAGTTAGAATAAAAGCTCTAAGCTCGCCTTTTAAAATTTTTATAAATCCTAAACATTTATCATTGACCTTAAAGTCTTTTTCAATGTTTATTATTTGTAAGTGCTCTTGTATAAGTTTGAGATCTTGCTTTTCTATTTCAAAATGAGAAAGAAAATTTTCCATGTTTTTAAGTTTTAAAAGCCTATAAAAGGCTTTTAAATTTTAGTGGCAACCACAACCACCACATCCACAACTTTGACCAAAGAAGCTTTCTAGAGCTTGCATATTTGGAAGTTCTGTTACTTCATTTACTAATTCTTTATAAACAACCACACCATCTTTAACTACAAACACTGCTCTAGCTAAAATTCCCTCAAGTGGACCATCAGCCATTAAAACACCATATTTTTCACCAAATTCTTTAGAAACAAAATCACTTGCAACAGTTAAATTATCTATACCTTCAGTTGAGCAAAAACGACCCATAGCAAATGGTAAGTCCATACTAACTACGATTACTTCTACACCGCTTGCTGCTGCTTTTTTATTAAATTCTCTAGCTTCAGTTGCACATACTGGAGTATCAAGGCTTGGCACGCTGATAATAATTTGAGTTTTACCTTTTGGAGCAATTTCAACACCTGAAAGATCTTTAGCTTTTAAGGTGATATTTGGAGCCATATCGCCAACTTGGATATTATTTCCTTTTAAATTTACTTTATTTCCTTTGAATAATACACTATTCATTTTTTCTCCTTGAATGATTTTTATTAATCATAGTATAAAAAGATTAATAAAGTCTTATTTTATTCTTCTTTACACATACCTGCTTCGATTAGAAAACACGAAGGTTGATAATTGCTTTTTTTAATCTTGTCATATTTTGCATAGCTTAAGTATAAAGTATCCTTAGCTCTAGTTACAGCTACATAAAAAAGTCTTCTTTCTTCTTCCAAACTTCCACCCATGCTCATGAGTTTTTGATTAGGAAATCTTCCTTGTGCAAGATCAATTACAAATACAAGCTCAAACTCAAGTCCCTTACTAGCATGTATGCTTAAAAGATTAACCCCGCTACCACTACTCATTTCACTAGCACCAAGAGTAAGAAAATTATAATATTTATAATTATCACTATAATTTTTAGCAAGTTCTTTTAATACAAACATTTTTGCATTGATTTTTTCTAAAATTTCATTTTTTTTATTTAGATCAACATTAGAGTTTTTATTAGTTGCTCTTTTAGTTGCTAAAATATCACAAATTTCTTTAAAATAATCATTTTCTAAGATCAAATTTACAAGTTGAGTTGAAACCTTACACTCACTTGCTTTTTTAATAAAAAGATAAATTTTTTCAAGATTTTTAGCACAAAACTCGTTGATTTTAGGAAGGCTTAAAATAGGGTGGGTGTTAAATTCACTTTCTAGGTTAAATCTTGAAGGCGAGGCTAACTCCTCAATATCATCAAAAAGTCCTAGTTGGTAACTTTGTTTTTTGTATTTTTTTAAACTCACACTACTATCAGGATTTAAAAAGCCTTTAATCAAACTAGAATGTCCTAATTTCAACAAAGCGTCAAAAATATCTTTTGCTAAAACCCCACCAACTCCTTTGGTGTATTCAAGCAAGTGTATAAAAGCCATGATATCTTTTGGATTAAGCACGATTGCAAGCATAGAGCAAAAGTTTTTAACTTCCAAGCTTTCAAAAAAGCTTCCCCCACCTTTTCTTTTGCTTGCTATACCAAGTTCTCTTAAGGCAACTTCTACTCCATCTGCGCTAGAATTGTTTCTAAAAATAACAGCAATTTCATCAAGATTAACCCCACTTTGTAAGATTATTTTTGCTATAGTAGAGTATTGATCAAATAATTCATTGAAAGTTAGCAAACTTGGTGCTTTAAAATCTCCTTCCCTAGTTACAATCAATTCTTTAGGATATAATCTTTCATTGTTTAAAATAACCTTATTAGCTAGTGCAAGTATATTTTTACTAGAACGATAGTTTTTATTTAAAGTAAAAATATTTGCATCGATAAATCTATCTTTAAAACTTCCTATAATAGAAATATCAGCTCCATTAAAAGCATAAATACTTTGATCATAATCCCCCACACAAAATAAACTTTTACTTTTAAAAGCATCAATTAATGAACCTTGTAAAGTATTAGTATCTTGGTACTCATCTACCAAAATCTCATCAAATTCAAAATGATGTGAAGCTAAAACGTGTTTTAATTTAATCAATAAATCATTAAAATCCACATAATTAAAACGTGCTTTTTCTTCTTCGTATTCTTTTAAAATATCCTCATAAATTTCAGCATAAACAGCTTGTTCATCATAATTTTGACAAAACCAATTATAAAATTCATCTAAATTTGCATTAGTATTTTGAAATAAAGAATACACATCATACAAATAGCTTGGCATATAAGGTTTAATGTCACTTAGATGATGAAAAGTGCGTTTTTCAAAAATGGAACGTAAAAGAATTTTAAGCTCACTTGCAGGTTTTAAAATAATATCATGATTTAATTCTTTAAGTAGAGAATAAGCGGTACTATGAAAGGTTCCTGCTGTGATTTTTGAAGTAATGCTTTTATCAAAATACCTACTAAGTCTTTCTATCATTTCTTTACTAGCTTTGTTTGTAAAGGTTAAAAGCATAATTTTTTCAGGCTTTATACCATTTTGAAGCAAAAAGGCTATTCTTGCAACTATGGTTGAAGTTTTACCTGTGCCTGCGCTTGCTATGATTAGATTGTGCCCAAAAGGAGCACTAGCAGCTTTGTATTGTTCTTCATTTAAACGCGATAAGGGCATGAGCTTCCTAGTTTAAAATTATATTTTGAATATCGTTAAAATAAAAATGATTGATACCATCTTTATATTCATAATAAAGCGTGAGTTTATGAGAATCTAAAATAGTCTTAACAATGTATAATCCAAGTCCAAAACTATCTTTGTTTTTCTTTCCTTGCGTAAAGGCTTGAGTGTAGTATTTCAAGTCTTTATCTAGGGCTTTTCCTTTGTTTTTAAAGCAAAGATAATCTTTAGTTATTTCTATGGTAACACAATTTTCATCAGAATATTTTGTCGCATTATCTATCATATTTTTCATCGCAGTAGTAAAAAGTTTAAAATCCACATTGACGCTAAAACTTTCTTTTATGCTAATTTTTACCTTTTCATCATCGCTCATAGCTATATCTTTAGCTTCATCTAAAAGATCTAAGATATTGTATTTTTTTAAATTAATCAAACCAGCACCTGAAGTAATTTGTTCAATGGCTGCAAATTCATTAATCAAAATCTCTAAACGATTAAAAGCGCCTACTAATCTTTCTTTATATTTGCTATCTTCAAGCATTTCTAAAGTAATTAAACCTTTAGTAATAGGTGTTTTTAACTCATGCATAATATTTCTTAAGAAAAATTGCCTTGAAGTGTTTAGTTTTTGAATTCTCAAAATAGACTCATAAAAGGCTGTTGCTACTTGAGAAATTTCATCATTGCCTTTACTGACATTTTGAATTTCATTGAGTTTATTTTCGCCAAATTTATCTATTTGTCTTTTTAAAGCTCTAAGTGGTTTTAATTTTCTAATGATAAAAATATATAAAATCAATAAAACCATTACCACTATACTAGCAATAAGCTTAATCACAAAATAACGATAACCTTGATATTCTAAATCTTTATACAAATAAAGCTTACCATCAAAAATGATTTTTAAATACACATTATCCTCTAAAGTAATGATTTCAACCACACCTGTACTAGTTTGAGCGCGTGCTATAGTTTCAGCCTTATAGATGATTTTTCTTATAGAAGATGGGGTTGTTAATTCTATCATTTTGTAATTTTTTGTTTGCTCATAAAATTCTTTTTCGCTAATTACATGATTAAAATACAATAATCTTGCATTAGCTATAAAAGAATATTTCGCATTAAGCTCATTAGTGTAATTTTGCTGATCATATTTTATAAGCCATAAAAATGCCAAAATCACACTAACACTAGCAAGTAAAAAAACAAAGGTTATAGTATAAAAAATTGATGATTTATTCATTGAGTTAATTTATACCCTATGCCTCTGATTGAATGAATGTATTTTGGAGTTTTAGGATCATCTCCGATTTTTTGTCTGATTCTGCTAATGATTACATCTATGCTTTTATTGCTAGAATCTTCACTAATAGAGCTACAATTATATACAAGTTCTTCACGACTCACCACTCCACCTTCTTTTTTAATTAAATAACTCAAAATATCAAATTCAGCATTAGTAAAGCTAATTTCTTGATCTTTCATAGTGATAGTATGTTTATATTTATCATATACAAGATCTTTTTTAACTTGAGTTTGAGCGGTTTTGGTGTTTGAAATTCTTCTTAAATGACTTTTAATCCTTGCTTGAAGCTCTTGAGGATTATATGGTTTTGGTAAATAATCATCTGCACCCAAATCAAGCGCTGCAACCTTATCGCTAATATCATGTCTTGCACTTGAAATGATAATAGGTGTATCATATTTTTTGCGAATTTCTTCACACACTTCAAGTCCATCAAGCCCAGGTAAGCTTAAATCCAAAATGATTAAATCATAAGGATTTAAAGCAAGTCTTGAAAGACCTATATAAGGCTCATGAGCAATATCTACTTTCATATCAAATTGCTCTAAATATTCAGCTATAATCTCTGCTAATTCTAAATCATCTTCTATCATTAAAATATTTGTCATTTTTTTCCTTTCTTAAAAAAGTAAAGCTCTAACCATACCGCCTCTATTAATCCAAATTTTAACATATTCTTTGCCTTTATTTAATTCTAAAGCCTTAGATAATTCTTTAAAATTTGAAACTTCATATTGATCAATACCTATAATAATATCACCTTGCTCAAAGCCTATTTTTTCTGCTTTTGATTTTGGAGTAACTTCAGTGATTAAAATACCACTAATATTTTCAGGTATGCGGTATTGTTGTTTATTTTTAGAATCAAGCTCTACTAATTTTAAACCATCAATATAACCTTTTTCATATTGTAGCGATTTTTCATCTGTTTTTAGCATAAATTTAGCTGTTTTGACTTTATTATCTCTTTCATAAGTTACTTCTATAGCTTGTTTTGGATCAATACTTCCTATATAATTTTTTAAATCCATAGGACTTTTAATCACAGTTTTGTCTACTTTTATGATCAAATCGCCTCTTTTTAATCCTGCATTATAAGCTGCTGAGTCTTTTTGAACTTCTGTTATTAAAGCTCCTTCTTGATTAGTATAAGCTTTTTTAATATCTTGAGTTAAAGCTCCTATAACTACACCTAAATATCCTCTTTCAATTTTTCCATGCTCGATAAGTTTTTGTGCAATAGATTTTGCCATATTAGAAGGGATTGCAAAGCCTATGCCATTATTTCCACCACTTCTTGAAAGTATGGCTGAATTGATTCCAACTAAAGCTCCTCTGCTATCTACCAAAGCCCCGCCTGAATTTCCAGGATTAATTGAAGCATCTGTTTGGATGAAATTTTCATATTGATTTAAACCTATATTGTTTTTATTTAAAGCTGAAATAATCCCACTTGTAACACTACTTCCAACACCAAAAGGATTACCTAGGGCAAATACAACATCGCCTTCTAATAATTTATCTGAATCAGCAAAAACCACAGCAGGTAAATTTTTTGCTTCTATTTTTATCACTGCTAAATCTGTTTTAGGATCAGCGCCAATTAATTTAGCTTTATATTCAGTACTTGAATCAGGTAAATTTACAGTGATTTTTTCAGCATCTTCTATAACATGATTGTTTGTTATAATATAACCATCGCTTGAAATAATTACACCAGATCCAAGTGAACTTACTACTTCTTTTTTATTCTTTTTACTTTTTGGAGCTTGTGGAAAATCAAAACCAAAAAATTGTTTAAAATAAGGATCATTGAAAAAATCATCAATCCCAAAGGAATTACTTTGAACGGTTTTAGAAGTTGAAATATTCACAACTGAATTTTTAACTTTTTGTATAGAATCATGATAAGAAAGTATAGTATTTTGATTATCAGTTGGTAAAGATCTTTTTACATTATCATCTGCTTGTTTAAAATCAATACTAGCACTAAAAAGAGTAGTTGCTAATGCCAAAGAAAGAACCATAGTTTTTTTCATGTATTATCCTTTGTAAAATCAATTTATGCAAGTATAAAATTTTATTTTTACACAATTGTAAATAAAACCTTTAGTTTTAAAACTTATAAAAGTTGATTGACTAAGACTAAAGTTTATGATATAATCTTATAAAAAATAAGGAATAAAAAATGAGTAATAGTTTATATGAAACACTAGGTGTTTCGCAAAATGCTAGCGCAGATGAGATAAAAAAAGCTTATAGAAAATTAGCAAGACAATACCACCCAGATATCAATAAAGAAGCAGGTGCTGAGGAAAAATTTAAAGAAATCAACGCCGCTTATGAAATTTTAAGTGATGAGAAAAAAAGAGCTCAATATGATAGATATGGTGATTCTATGTTTGGTGGGCAAAGTTTTCATGATTTTTCAAGAAATGCAGGCGGAGCTGATATTAATGATATTTTGAATAATATTTTTGGCGGTGGCTTTGGAGGTTTTGGTAGAGGTTTTAGCTCTAGTAATAATTTTAGAAGTGGTTTTGGAGGTTTTGGGGGTTTTGAAGAGGATTTAGACTTACAAGCAAGTGTTAAAATTCCTTTTGAAAAAGGAATTTTAGGTGGTGAACACACAATAAATATCAATAACGAACAAGTTAAAATCAAAATTCCACATGGTATAAAAGATGGCGAAAAGCTACGCATACGAGGTAAAGGAAAAAGCTTTCAAGGACAAAAAGGAGATTTGATTTTAAAAGTAGAGCTTGAAAAAAGTGATGAATACGAAAGAGAAGATGATGATTTATACAAAAAGGTTGAAATTAGTTTAAAAACAGCACTTTTTGGAGACAAAATCAGCGTACACACCCCAAGAAAAGAAGTTAAAATCACCATACCGCCAAATTCTAAAAATAATCAAAAAATCAGACTTAAAGGCTATGGGGTGCAAAATAGAAAAACAGATCTTTATGGGGATATGTATTTAATTTTAAATGTAAAAATACCTGATATTAATAGTCTTGATCCTGAATTTGTAAAAATTTTAGAAGAAAAATTACCTTAAAAGGAGTATGCAATGGAGCATAGTTATGATGAACCGGTGTATCTTATAAGCGTTGTTGCAAAGGTTTTAAGCATACACCCACAAACTCTAAGACAATACGAAAAAGAAGGTTTGGTTGAACCAAGTAGAACTGATGGCAAAATGAGGCTTTATTCTCAAAAAGATATAGATAGAATCAAAATGATTTTACGCTTAACAAGAGATCTTGGAGTTAATTTAGCTGGTGTTGATGTGATTTTAAAGCTAAAAACAAAAATTGATGAGTTTGAAAATACCATTGAAGAATTAAGATTAGAACTTGATAGAAGAGATAATCCTTCTAAATCAAGAGCAGTAGTCAAACACAGAAGCAATTTTGACTTAATTTTTTTAGAGAAAATAAAATAATAAAACATTACAAAAAAAGGTTGGTGAGTGGATGCTTTTATAACTTTATTTTTAACTGCAGTAGCAGTTGCTGTCGTACTTAATGTTATACTTAAAAAATTTGGAATTCCAACCATTATAGGCTATATAGCCACAGGTTTATTTGTGCGCGAATTTTATGGTTTTAGCACGAATGAAATCATTATCCATGTGGCTGAGTTTGGTATAGTTTTTTTAATGTTTACCATAGGGCTTGAATTTTCATTTAAACACCTTTTAGCAATGAAAAAAGAAGTGTTTTTAAATGGAAGTTTGCAAATGCTAACTTGTGGCTTGGTTTGTACTTTACTTGTAACTTATATTTTAGGTATAGCAAACCATATAGCAATGATAGCAGGTTTTGCTCTAGCTTTATCTTCTACAGCTATAGTTTTAAAAATACTTAATGATAGTGGCGATATCAATGAAGAATATGGCCGAAAAGCTTTGGGAATTTTGCTTTTTCAAGATATTGCTGTGATACCACTGCTGTTAATGATTGATATATTTAGCTCTCAAAACGCTGATATTTCAAAGCTTTTATTTACAACCTTAGTCAGTGCTGTGATTTTACTTGTTTTACTTTATTTTATAGGCAAATACCTTTTTACTTATGTTTTAAAATTTATCATTAAGACTAATGCAAATGAAATTTTCATCGCTACCATACTTTTTACCGTAATAGGAGCAAGCTTTTTAGCGCATTCTTTTGGTTTTTCATATTCACTTGGGGCATTCATAGCTGGAGCTTTGATTGCTGAAACTAAGTATAAACATAAAATAGAAGCAGATTTAGTTCCTTTTAGGGATTTACTTTTAGGATTTTTCTTTATCAGTGTTGGCTTGCAAATTGATTTTCATATAGTTTTTGAAAATTGGTTTTTGATTTTTGTTTTTGTAAGTTTGGTGTTATTAATAAAATTTGTAGTAATTTATGGTCTTTTAATCCTTTATACAAGAAAAAGAGTAGCTTTAAAAACTGCTTTGAGTATTTCTCAAATTGGAGAATTTGCACTAGCAGTATTTTCACTAATGCAAGTAAATTCACTTATAGATGAAAAAACAGCACAGATTTTCATTATAGTTTCTATCATCACTATGGTTGCAACACCTTTTATTTTAAATAATCTTAGAAAAATAGCCAACGCAGCTGAAGGTGAGCAAAATGATATGGCTAAATTTTATTTATGCGATCAAAAAATGAAAGATCATTTTATCATTTTTGGTTATGCAAGATTAGGTCAAGAAGTAGTGCAAAAGATTAAAAAAACAGGTATTCCATATCTAGTTTTAGAAAGTGATTTAAATTTAGTTGAGCTTGGGCGTAGTAGAAATGAGAATGTTTTTTTTGCTAGTGTAGCGCAAGTAGAAACATTAAAAGTAGCTAATATAGAAGAATGTTCAGTTGCTATTATAACTATAAGCAATGAAGCTAAACTTGATATGCTTTATCAAGTGCTTTCTAGTTTTAACAAACCTATACAAACAGTTTTAAAGACAAGTGGTACGGGTGCTAAGATCATTTTCCCACATACTGATAAACATTTACACATTGTAGATGCTGAAGCTTCAATAGCTAGAAATTTAGTTCAAGAAGCATTGCAATGTAGAATTAATACAAGTGCAGCAGAATGAAAAATGATGAAAAAGCCTTGAGAGTTAAATACGTAAGAGCTTTAGAAAAATTTACCAACTCTGCTGTAAGTGCTTTAAAAAGGGAAGATTTTGATTTAACACTTTTTAGAGAAAGAATGCAAAAAAATGCTAAAATCTTTGAAAAAGTTCAAGCGGTGTTTTTAGATTCTACTTATACTAAGGCTTTGGAGATTTTTGTAAATGAGTGTTTAGATGAAAGTTTAGATCAAAAAACCTTAGCTTCAAAAGCCAATGCCTTATATAAGCTAAAAAATAATCAAAGTTATAAAAAAGACAAACATAAAATTAAATTTAAGGATGAATATTGATAAATGTAATTTTTGATATGGATGGCACGCTTATAGATAGTGCTAATGCCATAGTATGTGCAGTAAATGAGATAAGAGCGGATTTAAATTTAGAACCTTTAAAAAGAGAGTTTATTTTAGATACTATCAATACTCCTGGGCAAAATTATGCTAAGATTTTTTACGGTGTTGATACTTACTCACATACTAGCTTTAAAGAAGGTTATGAGAAGTATTTTATTAAGCATTATGATCAAAGTGTGGTGCTTTTTGATGGTGTGCTTGAGGTTTTAGAATTTTGTAAAAAAAATGATTGCTATTTAGCTATAGCTACTAATGCACCTCAAGAAAGTTTGGTACCTATTTTAAAAAAACAAAACATTCTTTCATATTTTGATAAAATACTAGGTGTTAGTTATGGTATAGAAGCTAAGCCTGATCCTATGATGTTAAGATTAATCGCAGATGAAGCAAAATATGAAAAAAGTATTTTTATAGGCGATAGCTTAAAAGACAGACTTTGTGCTAAAAATGCTAAGATGGATTACATACATATTTCTTGGCAAAAAGAAATTAAAGACTTAGATGAAGCTAACGATAAAACTACTTTAATAGAAAAAATTCAAACTTACATAAAAGGTTAAAAATGGATATATTTGATGAAATGTTTGCAAAAAGCCCTAAAGAAAAATTTATCGAAACAATAAAATATGCAAATTTGGGTGCATTAGAAAATGTTTTAGAAAAATTATTAGCCAATCATATCGCTATGATAGAACTTTTAGAAAAAAATAATTTAAATGAAAGCGATGTAGCGCAATTTCAAATGGAAAATTCACTCTTAATAGATGAGAGAAAAAATGATTTTTACATAGGATTAAGCGCTGAAATTTTAGGGCATGAGGGTTGATTTTGCGTTTATTTTTATCTTTATTTTTGATACTTAATTTTTTAAAGGCTGAAGTATTTTTTGATTATACTTATAAATTTACCTTAAGTAAAGATGAAAAAGCAAGTGTAAAAATAAAAGAAATTGACTATCCTGATGAGATTTATTATTTTGACTTTTCATGGACTTTATTTGATCAAACTAATATCATTGTTCATTCAAGATATAAAAAATACCCTAGACAATTTGTGATGTCTTTAAGAAGAAATTTAAACTGGGTAGATCAAACCTTAGTACCTGATTATAAAAATCCTCATATAGATAGAGCAAGATTGATACTTGAATTTAGTGATTTTAAAAAAGGCGAAGCTATTTTTACTGTATATATAGAAGATAGAGATAAAAGATTAGAAGTAGAATTTTTAGACCCTAGAAAAGCTAGTCTTAACCAAAACTAAAGTAAAATTTAATAAAATACAATTATAAGAAAACTAAGGAAAGCATAGTGCAAAAGATCGATCAATATATGCATGAATTTTTATCTGAATTAAATTATGAGCCTATTTTAACCATGAGTTCAAAACTTCAAGGTGGTAAAAAATTACGCTCAAAACTACTTTTAAAAATAGCTGGGGAAAGTGATATTAGCTATAAAATCTGTGCTATTATAGAGTTAATTCATGCTGCAAGCTTATTGCATGATGATGTGATTGATGAGGCAAAATTAAGAAGAGGAGTAAAGTCTATCAATGCACAATTTGGAGCTAAAAATGCTATCATGCTTGGAGATATCTTATACTCAAAAGCCTTTTATGAGCTTTCTTTAATAGATTTAAAATTAGCAAAAATCATTTCTAATGCTGTTGTTATGCTTTCTGTTGGTGAATTAATGGATGTAAATTTAAGCGAAACTTTCAATACCGATAAAAACGCTTATTTACAAATGATATATAATAAAACAGCCATTTTAATCGAAGCTAGTGCAAGGTGTGGGGCAATACTTGCTGATTTAAATGAAGATGATTTTGCAGAATATGGTAAAAATTTGGGCTTGGCTTTTCAAATTGTTGATGATATTTTAGATATCAAAGGTGATGAGCAAACCTTAGGCAAACCCGCTATGAATGATTTTAAAGAAGGTAAAACCACTCTTGCTTATATGTATTTATATGAAAAATTAAATCCACAAGATCAAGAAATACTTAAGTCTTATTACAAGAAAGATTTAAGTGTGGATGAGCTTGCTTGGATTAAAAATAAAATGCAAGAGCGTGAAATTTTTAATCAAGTTAGCCAAGAATTAAACATTTATGCAAATAATGCACTAAAAGCCATAGAAAAATACAATATAAAAGATTTAGAAGATATTATTAAAAGTATGATAGAAAGGGAATTTTAATGCACTATTATTGTATCAGTTTTACACATAAAAATACAGATATTGCTACTAGAGAAAAACTTTCCTTTTCTAATGAAGACAAAAAAAGAGAACTGCTAAAGCTAATCCATACTAATAATAAAATTTTAGAAAGCCTAGTACTTAGTACTTGCAATAGGGTTGAAATTTTTCTTTTTGTTGGAGAGATTGAAGGCATTAATGAGCATATTTTAAGAACACTTAGTTTGCTTTGTGGTGTTGATAAAGAAAATTTAAGCACTAAGGCTGATTTTTACGAAGATAGCGGGGCTATTCATCATTTATTTTCTGTGGCAAGCTCACTTGATAGCTTGGTTATTGGTGAAACACAAATTGCTGGACAATTAAAAGATGCTTATAAATTTGCTCTGCAAGAACAAAGATGTGGCGTGCATTTAACTAGAGCGGTGCATTATGCTTTTAAATGTGCAGCAAATGTTAGAAATCAAACCGAAATTTCTAAAAATCCTATTTCAGTTGCTTCAGTAGCAGTAGCAAAAGCCAAAGAACTTGTAAATTTAGAAAATAAAACTGCAGTTGTAGTAGGTGCAGGGGAAATGAGTGAGCTAGCCTGTAAGCATTTATTAAATGCTAAGGCCAAAGTATTGATATTAAATAGAGATATACAAAATGCCCAAAAGCTTTGTGAGGATTTGGGTGAAAATGCAAGTTGTGAAAGTATTGCAAATTTAAAAGAAGCATTAAATCAATATGAGATATTTTTTAGTGCCACAAATGCTCCACATGCTATTATAACTAATGATTTATTAGAAGAAAAAGATTATAAAAGATATTTTTTTGATATAGCGGTGCCTAGGGATATTGATGTAAAAACAAATGAAAAAAATATAGTCTATGCTGTTGATGATTTAGAAGAAGTTGTAAGAAAAAATTTAACCCTAAGAGAACACCAAGCCCAAATTGCTTATTCTATAGTAGGTGCTATGACAAATGAGTTTTTTCAACATCTAAGCAAACTAGCAACCCTGCCTTTAGTGAAACAACTACGCTTACAAGCTGATGAAATCGCTAAAGAACAATTGCAAAAGGCTATAGATAAAGGGTATTTAAAACACTCAAACCATGAAGAAGCAAGAAAGCTTATAAGACAAGTAATGAATGCATTTTTACATCATCCAAGCATAAATTTAAAAAAACTAAGTGGAACTATGCAAAATGATTCAGTAGTTAATGCTATGCGTTATGTGTTTGATTTAAAAAATGAAAATATGGAAGGTTTAAACCTTTATAAATGTGAATTTAATTTGGAGAATAATCATGAAATTTAGTAAATTTTATGCCATAAGTACAAAAGAAAATCCAAAAGACGCTACTTTACCAAGTCATATATTTTTAGTTAAAGGTGCCTTTGTAGAACAAATTGGAAGTGGTTTGTATAATTTTTTACCTTTAGGAAAAAGAGTTTTAGATAAGATTAAAAATATCATCAAAGAAGAAATGGATAAAGCAGGGGCTTTAGAAGTAAATTTAAGTTTTAATACTCCAGCAGAACTTTGGAAAGAAAGTGGGAGATTTAATGTTTTTGGCAAAGAGCTTTTACGCTTTAAAGATAGAAAAGAAAATGATTTTGTCTTAGGGCCAACTCATGAAGAAGCTATGGTGGCTTTAGTAAGAAATAAAATAAATTCTTATAAACAACTTCCTTTACATTTGTATCAAATAGGACTTAAATTTAGAGATGAAGCTAGACCTAGATTTGGACTTTTAAGATGTAGAGAATTTTTAATGAAAGATGGTTATAGTTTTCATAGCAGTGAAGCTGATTTAGACAAAGAATTTAATCTTATGCATGAAACTTATAGTAAAATTCTTACAAGATTAGGGCTTGAATTTAGAGCTGTTGAAGCTGATAGCGGGGCTATTGGTGGAAGCGGTTCAAAAGAATTTATGGTTTTGGCTAAAAATGGCGAGGATGATATATTATTATGTGAGCATTGTGATTATGCTGCAAATATTGAAGCAGCAAAAAGAGCTAAAAAAAGTTGCGAAGATGAAAGACCAGAAGCTGACTTTGCTACACAATTTCACACTCCAAATGTAAAAACTATAGAAGAATTAGCAGAATTTTTTAAAATTAATCCTTACTATACTATTAAAGCTATTGCTAAAAAAGCTATTTATGAAAATGAAGAAAAAATTGTAGTATTTTTTATACGCGGTGATGATGAATTACAAGAAGTTAAAGCACTAAATGCGGCAAATGCACTAGAATTAGTTGATGCAAGTGAAGAAGAATTAGAAAAAGCAGGTTTAGTGCCAGGATTTATCGGCTTTGTAGGATTAAATGGAGTTGATTTTTATATTGATCATGAGCTTGAAAATGAAACAAATATGATTATTGGAGCAAATAAAAAAGATTATCATTTAGTCGGAATCAATGTTGTAAATTTAAACAAAGAACGCTTTAAAGATCTTGCGGCAGTTAAAGAGCATGATCTTTGTCCAAAATGCCAGCACAAGCTTAAGCAAAGCAAGGGTATTGAAGTAGGACATATTTTTAAACTTGGAAATAAATACTCAAAAGCAATGAATGCAAGCTATTTAGATGAAAATGGTAAAGCTCAATTTTTCACTATGGGTTGTTATGGTATGGGTGTTAGTCGTTTGGTTGCGGTTGCCATAGAAGCAAGCCATGACGAAAAAGGCTGTATTTGGAATAAAACTTTAGCTCCTTTTGTTTTAGACATCATCGTTTCTAATATAAAAGATACAAAAGCTATGGAATTTGCTGAGCAAATTTATACTCATTTTAGTGATAAAGAGATTTTATTTGATGATAGAAATGAGCGTTTTGGTGTAAAGATTAACGATTTTGAATTAATGGGCTTTCCTTATGCTTTAGTTATAGGTAAGGGCTTAGAAAATAATGAAGTAGAGTTAATCCATAGAAATACCTTAGAAAAACAAGTTTTAAAAACCCAAGAAGTAATTTCACACTTAGAGAAAATTCTATGATAGCAAGAGTAAATATAAGTGCATTTTTGATTTTAGAATTGATTGCTAGTATTTTATTTATAGCCTTTTTTGGTTTTTTAAATTTTTTTATGATAGTTTTTGCAAGTATGTTTTTAGGAGCAATGTTTTTAGCAAAGACTTGGACAAATCTCATTACTATGCAAAATACTAACACGAATTTATTTGGTATGATTAAATTATTTTCCTTAACTATAGTAGGAATTTTACTTTTAATACCAGGAATTTTAAGTACATTTTTAGGAATTTTGCTTTTATTTTTTATAATGGCACTAAAACTTTTTACAAAACAAAAAAGAAAATATCATCATCATACAAATAATGAAGAAGAAATCATAGATGTAGAAATCATACAGGAGCATAAAAAATGCAATTAATTATCGCAACAAGAAAAAGCCAACTTGCGTTATGGCAAAGTGAGCATATAAAAAATAAATTATCGCAAACACATTCTGAATTAGAAATTTCTTTAGAGGGTTTTAAAACAAAAGGTGATGTTTTACTTGATTCACCTTTGGCTAAAATAGGCGGAAAAGGACTTTTTACAAAAGAACTTGAAGAAAGTATGTTAAGAGGTGATTCGCATTTAGCTGTGCATAGCTTAAAAGATGTTCCTAGTTTTTTTCCAAAAGGTTTGGTTTTAGCTGCTATTTCAAAAAGAGAAGTGGTAAATGATGCTTTTTTAAGTGAGTATTACGAAAGCTTAAATGCTCTTCCAAAAGGTGCAAAAGTAGGTACAACAAGTCTTAGAAGAAGAATGCAACTTTTAGCACTAAGACCTGATTTAAATATCATTTCTCTAAGAGGTAATATCAACTCACGCTTAGAAAAACTTAAAGCCAAGGAATTTGACGCTATTATTTTAGCTTTAGCTGGTATTAAACGCTTAGGTTTGGATAAAGAAATAAAATACATTAGAGCTTTTGAACTTGATGAGATGATACCCGCAGCTTCCCAAGGAGCCTTAGGCATAGAAAGTATTGATGATAAACAAATTTTAAAATACCTTGAATGTTTAAATGATGAAAATGCCTTTATAGAAACCCATGTAGAAAGAGATTTTATAAAAACTCTAGAAGGTGGCTGTCAAGTACCTATAGGAATTAACGCAAAAATCATTGATAAAAAAATAGAAATTCGCGCCATAGTAGGCTTACCTGATGCAAGTAAAATTCTCAAAGAAAAAAGAGTGATTGATAAGCAAGATTACGCAAAAGCAGGCGAGCTTTTAGCTAAAGAAATGATAGCAAAAGGTGCAAAAGAAATTTTAAAAGAAGCAGAGAGTATGATATAAATGCAAAAATTCATAGAGCTTTTAGAAAAAAATAATTTATTAAAAACCATTCATGAGCCTGTTGATGTTGATCTTGAGATGGCACATTTAGCTTATATAGAAGTTAAAAAAGAAGACTCAAAAGCCTTACTTTTTACTAATGCAGTAAAAAATGGTAAAAAATACGATTATCCTGTATTATTAAATACTTTTTGTAATGAAAAAGCTTTAAAATTAGCATTTGGGAAAGACTATGAAGATGTGGCTAAAGAAATTAGCTCTTTGCTTAAAATGCATATACCTCAAAGCTTTGGTGCTAAATTAAATTTTTTCAAGACCTTACTTGATTTAAAAAATATCCCACCAAAACGCATTAAAAAAGATGGAGAATTTAACTACAAAAGCTTAAATTCATTATATGATATGCCTATTTTAAAAACTTGGGAAAAAGACGCTGCGCCTTTTATTACCATGGGGCAAGTTTATACTCAAAGCTTAGATGGAAAACAAAATAATCTTGGAATGTATCGTTTGCAAGTAGTTGATGAAAAAACCTTGCTTATGCATTGGCAAATTCACAAAGATGCGAGCCATTTTTTCCATGAGTATAAAAAAGCAAACCAAAAAATGCCAGTAAGCATAGCCATAGGTGGAGATCCTTTATATATTTGGTGTGCTCAAGCGCCTTTGCCAAAAGGAATTTTTGAACTTTTACTTTATGGTTTTATCAAGAAAAAACCTGCCATTTTAGCAAAATGCAAAAGCAATCATCTTTATGTGCCTTATGATAGTGATTTTGTGATTGAGGGCTTTGTAGATCCAAATGAATTTGCACCTGAGGGACCTTTTGGAGATCATACGGGTTTTTACACTCCGGTTGAGCTTTGTCCTGTTTTAAAAGTAGAAAAAATCTTTGCTAAAAAAAATGCAATTTATCAAGCTACCGTTGTAGGAAAACCGCCTTTAGAAGATAAATACATGGGACTTGGAACAGAAAGAGTTTTTTTACCCTTACTTCAAACAAACGCACCTGATTTGATAGATTATAACATGCCTGAAAATGGAGTTTTTCATAATCTAATCTTGGCTAAAATAGAAGCAAAATACCCAGCTCATGCAAAACAAGTCATGCATACTTTTTGGGGTGTAGGACAAATGAGTTTTGTAAAACATGCTATTTTTGTTGATGAAAATGCACCTTGCTTGCAAGATTATGACAAACTCATACCTTACATACTTAATCGTTTTGATGAAGAAAAATTACTTATTAGTGAAGGAATTTGCGATCAGCTTGATCATGCTTCAAGTACTTATTGTTATGGTGGTAAAGCAGGGCTTGATGCGTGTGGTGATGAGAAAAAAGTTGAACTTGAAATTCTAAGTGATGAAGCTTTACTTTCACTTTTTAAAGAAAAAGATCAAAGTATTTTAAAATTAAAGCAATTTTACACCCAAGCCTTTGCTCCAGTTTGTGTGATTTTGATTGATAAAAAAGAAAAAATTGCTCAAGTTTTTGAAAAATTACAAACTTGTAAAAAGCATTTTAGAATTTTAGTTTTCTTAGATACAGATGCTATTTTAGAAAATCCTTATATGCTAATTTGGCGTGTGGTAAATAATATCGACGCAAAAAGAGATATATTTATCAAAAAAGATTGTATTGCGATTGATGCGACAAATAAAGGATTGTTAGAAGATTACCATAAAGAATGGCCTTTAATGACAAATTGTTCTAAAGAAGTTATAGACAGACTTATTGCAAGAAATTTACTTCCAAATGATGAAAAATTATTCAAAAAGTTTGAAATTTTTTAATTTTAAACTTTTTGAGAACACTTTTTGCTTGTAAGAAAATATAGATTTTTAATCTAAATATTAAGTTTTTTAAAATTATGTCGATAGAGTATTTTAAAGTCTTTTAAAAAGGAGTTTAAAATGGACATTAGTAACAATATTCAAAGAGATGCAAATGTAGCTCATTTTAACACAAAAAGCGTTGAAAAAGCACCTCAAGAGAATAAGCAACAACAAGTTAATTTAAACGATCAAGATGAGAATTTAAATGAAAAACTAAAAAACGCGACAGAAAAGCTTAATAGTCAAATGGAAACACTAGGAACAAATGTGCGTTTTGCATTTAATGACAAAATCAATGAAATGTATATAAATGTTACCGAAAAAGACACAGGAAAACTGATACGTAAAATTCCTAGTGAAGAAGTAATGAAATTAATAGAGCATTTTAAAGGTGTTATTGGTACTATTTTTGATAAGGAGAGTTAATCATGGCAGTAGGTAGTTTAGGAAGTTTAGGGATAGGTTCAGGAGTTTTAACAAGCGATACGCTTAATAAACTAAAAGAAGCAGAAATGCATGCGAATTTGAAATTTTATAATTCACAACTTGAAACCAATGGCTTAAGACAGAAAGATTTGGCAGAGCTTGAAGCTAAACTACTTGCATTTCAAACAGCTGTAAATAGTCTAGGAGATGCTTCACAGTTTAATCAAAAAAAAGTATCACCTAGTGTAAGTGGAGATAGTGCTGCTGCTAGTTTAACTGTAGGATCCTTATCCAATCTTACAAACATGAAAGTTATTGTTGATCAACTTGCTCAAAAAGATGTATATCAAAGCAATGGTTTTAAGGATAAAACTTCATCGGTACTACAAAATTTAGGTCTAAGCGGCACCAAATCTTTTACAATCACACAAGATGGAAAAGAATATAAAATAGAAATTGATCAAAGCACTACCGTAGCTCAACTTGCTGAAAAAATCAACTCTGCTACAGGCGGCAAAGTAGAAGCTAAAATAGTCAATACTGGAGATAAAGAAAACCCATATCGTTTAGTAGTACAAAGCAAAGACACTGGAACGCAAAATAATATTTCTTTTTCAGGTGATGAAGATCTCTTAAAAGGTATGGGATGGGAGCTTGATAAAAATAGTATTAGCGCTGGTGGTTTATTTGGTTTTAGACAACAAGGTAATACAGATAAAACTCAAATTAGCGGATCTCTTACTACTAGTATAAATGAAAATGATAAACTTCTTGGCTCTGGCGAAAAAACTTCTTTAACTTTTGTAGTTAAAAATGGTGATACTTACGATAGATATACCATAGATATCGATGAAAATACTACTTATAAAAGTCTAGCTGAGCAAATTAGTAAAAAAACTGGTGGTAAAGTTAACCTTGAAATAAAAGATGGAGCAGCAACTTTCAAAACAACTAATGGGGCTGAGCTTGGAATTTTTGATGGAGGCTATGCTGTAGATGAAGATGGTAATATTGATAAAGCAAATTATACTAGAGATGACAAAGCTACTTCATTATTGAAAGATAAATTTGGTATTACTTTAGATACTAGTACTCCACAAGGATATAATGTTTCTAAAGATAATAAAAATCATATCCAAAAAGGAATGGATGCTATCTTTAGTGTAGATGGTGTTCAAATGACTAGACCAACCAACACTATTACAGATATAAGTCCAGATACTACCTTAGAGCTTAAACAAAAAGGTGAAATAAGCTTTAATGTGACTCAAGATACAGCCGCCATAGCTGAATCTTTGGAAAGTTTAGCAACTGCTTATAATGATTTAATGTTAAATCTTACAGCAGCTACAAAATATGATCCTGATGCAGGGACAAAAGGAAATTTTGTAGGTGTTAATGCAATCTCAAATATAAAATCTCAAATTAATAATATTTTACTTCAAACCATCACAGTTGATGGAACAATCACAGTTGGAGATAGTGAAACTTCAGAAGGGACAAAAATATCATCTAAAGTTAGTTTATCTTTGGCTGATTATGGACTTACTATATCTAATGGAACCATGACTTTTGATTCTTCTAAATTTAACACCAAATTTAGCGAAGATCCGGAAATGGCTGAAAGATTTTTCGTAGGAAGTAATGGTTTTGAAGATATAAACTTAAGTGGAGAAAAAGTTGGAGGATTTGCAAAAGACAATCCAGGTGGTATTAACTTTACTGATTCAGAATTTAAAATTATTTATAATGAAGAAACCATAGATTTAACTAAAACAAAAAATGGCGATCCTTTTGTGCTAACGGGAAGTACAGATGAAGAAATGGCTCAGAATTTAGTTGATCATATTAATAGCTTTGGTTTAGAAGGTTTAGAGGCTAGTTTTGAAATTATCAATCAAGGAAGTCCTGATCAAAAAATTCAATTTAAAATTAAAGGAACTTCAGGAAGCGATTTAGAAATTCAAGGTAAAGAAGAGTTTTTAAAACAATTTGGCTTAAGTCCTAAAACTATGTATTCAAATTGGAAAGAAGAAACTGGAACTTTTGGCGTGCTTAAAAACACCATGAGAGAAATGATGAGTTCAGAAGGTTCTTTTGGCGGGTATAAAGCTTCTTTAACAAAAGAATCAAAGAATTTGAATGAAACCATAGAAAATACAAAAAGCTCTATTGACACAAAATATGATACTATGTGGTCAACATGGGCAGCATATGATAGTATTATTTCTAAATTAAATAATCAAGCAAGCGTTATTGCTAATATGATTAATGCAGCAAATAATCAAAATTCTTAAAATAAGAAAGGATTTAAATGGTAAATAGTGCAGTTTATAATGCATATTCACAAAGCCAAGCAGGCGTAGAATCTCAAGAAAAACTTATAGAGATGTTATACGGAGGGATTCTACGCTTTGCAAGTAGGATAAAAATAGCTATACAAAATGAAAATATAGAAGAAAGAGTGTATTATGTAAAAAGAGCTAGTGCTATTTTTGTTGAGCTTATTAACTGTCTTGACTATGAAAAAGGTGGAGATGTAGCACATTATCTGAGTGGCTTATATACAAGAGAATTACAACTTCTTTCTTTAGCAAACATAGAAAATAATGAGGCTAGAGTAGATGAAGTAATAAATGTAGTAAAAGGCTTACTAGAAGCTTGGAGGGAAGTACATCAAAAATGAGTGAAAAAAAATGGATAGATGAGTTTAAACTAGCTGTATATACTGAAGATGTGGAAAAAATAGTTAAACTCATCGAAAAACCTGATTTTAAAGATTGTCCTAATGAAGCCTTGGCACTTACTAATGAAGCAATAGCTTTTATGAAAAAAAAGCAAGATGAAGTAGCAAAAAATTTGCAAAAACTCAAAAAAGCTTCTGCTTATATGAAGTAAAACATGGCGATAAGCCGAGTTCTGTCAAGAGCGATCATTTATCTAGACTTGTTTTTGCAAACAAATTCAAGCGAAGGGTTATATTATAAGACTAAAACCACCCCTTCTTGCTGCAGATTGGGTTTACATAGCTAGCTTTGTTACCAAAGCTACTGGTAGGCTCTTACTCTACCGTTTCACCTTTTCCATAAAAATATGGTAGTTTTCTTTCTGTTGCACTTTCCCTTAGGTTGCCCTAGCCATCCATTAGATGGAATCCTTGTCTTATTGCAGCTCGGACTTTCCTCTTCGAAAGAAGCGATCGCTTGCCATGTTTAGATGAATTTTATCAAAAAAATCATTTTTATACTAGAGTAAAAATAAGTTTTAGTGTGATTTTTAGTTCATTTTCATATTTTGTAAGCTCTAAATTTTTAACTTTTATATAAGAATCTAGTTTTTGTAAAAATTGCATTAAAAAATAAAAATCACTAACAAAACTCAATTTTAATTCATAATAAGTAAAATATTCATCTTGACTTTTATAACTTTGGATTTGTAAAGACCTTATTTTAGCAAGATTTCTCTCAATATCTTTTAAAATGCTTTGATAGTCCTTGTCTAAACTCAAGAATGACTGCTCGTTATAAGATATATTTTCATCTTCTTTTAAATCAGAAATCATTTCTTGTTTTTGCTCGTATTTTGTTTGTAAAACATATAGTTCATCTTTTGACAACTTCATTTGTTTTTCAAAATTATCAAAAACACTCATATAAACCATGAAAAAACCAAAAACAAAAGCAACTATCAAAGCTAGTGCAAATTCACGCCCAGATAACCTAGCAAAGATATTTTCTAAATTTTTATAAAGATTTTTCAAAAACAAGAGTGATTTTTCCATTATTAACTTCTTTATTTTTTAATACAAAATGATGTTTTTTAAAATCTTCATAAAATTCATAGTCATTTTTAAGTTCTACAATAAAATCATTATTTTTAACATGCAAAGCCTCTATATAAGCTTGATGAGAATTTAAAATTTTTAAAAAATCATAAAAATCTTTATAACAAAGTGTATTTATATAAAATTTTTGCAACAAATCAACCTTTAACTCATTTTCTTCTTGTAGTTTTTTAAACTCTTGATTTTGTTTTTGATTTATTTTTGCTTGCTCTAAAATATCATCTTGCTTTTTTATTAAATTTTCATATTTTATTTTTTCATTTTCGTAAAATGATTTTTGTGTATACAAATACAAAGGATAAGCTAAAGCTAGCAAAACTCCACAAGCAAAAGCTAATAAAATCTTAAAACTAAAAGATTTTAAATGATTTATTTTTTCTTTGTTAGTAAAATTAATCTTGACTTGAACGCAATTTTTTAACAATTTTTGATAAAAAATTTTACTATTAAATTTATCAAAACTGCTAAGATTTTGAGTATCATCTATGCTTATAATGTGCTTATAAGTATTTTTTAATTTTTCATTATATATTTTATCATAAACATTTAATGGTATAACTTTACAATTTTGAAAATCACACCCCAAATACTCCACTAAAACTATGTATTTTTCTTTAAATAATAATGCAAGATTTTCACTATTTACATCATTCTTAAAATACACTTCAAAAAGTAGGGGTTCTGGGATTATATAATCAATATCTAAAATATCTTCATACTTGCACAAAAATACATGAGTAAAAGATTTATCTTGAAAATACTTTAGCTCATAAGAAAAATCATCTTTAAGACCAAGCTCTTCAAAGCTCTTTTTTAAAATTTCATCTTCACTAATAGGATTTACAAATTTAATATATAAAAGTTTTTCATAAGCAAGAAAATCTTTTTTGATGACTTTTTTACTCATCATAAAGGATTTTCTTAAGGTTTTGCTCGTTTTTGTGCCAATTTTTCTCAAGTTGAACGAATAATTTTAGCATTACCTTTTTTTGTGCTAATTTTTCTATTTTAACCCTAGCTTCTTTGCCTATACGCTTAATTGTAGCTCCATCTTTACCTAGTATCATTCCTTTGTGAGAATTACTATCTGTAATGATAATAGCATTGATATAATAAATTTGCTCTAGTTCTTTGATTTTTTCTATTTTTACTTCAGTGCTATAAGGAATTTCATCACTTAAATTTTCATATATAGCTTCTAAGATAAAATCTCTATAAATATCCTTTTCATTTGTGGTAGTAATAAACTCAGGATCAAAATAATACGGATGTTCAGGCAAATACTTAATCATCTCATCTAAAAGAATTTTTTTATAAAATTTTTGCTTAGCAGAATAGGGGATAATAGCACTAAAATGTGAGCTAAACTGAGAATACTCGCTTAATTTTTTAAGCAAAACCTCTTTTTTTACTAAATCAACCTTATTGATTAATACAATATGTGGCACTTTAGGGTTTAAACTTAAAAAATTTTCATAATCTTTAATATCATCATAAATACTAGCTACAAATAAAATCACATCACAATCCGCAATGCTTTTAATCGCCAAATCAATCATAAGCTGATTCATAGCCTTAGAGCTTGCATGCAAACCTGGTGTATCTATAAAAATAAGCTGATGATTTTCATGCATTATGATCGCATTAATCTTTCTTCTTGTAGCGTTTTGCTTATGAGAAACCATAGCAACTTTTTCTTCTAATAAAGAATTTAGGATAGAACTTTTTCCCGCATTAGTTCTACCCACTATGCTTATAAAGCCACTTTTCACAAGATATACCTAGCTAAATCTTTATTTTCTATGATATCTCCAAGCTTAACTTGCACTTTAAAATCATCTATTTTATAAACTTTTCCAGCATATTCATCTGCTTCAAAACTAATATCTTCTAAAAGTTTTTCCACTACTGTATGTAAACGTCTTGCACCAATATCTTGCATTTCTTCATTGGCCTTGCTTGCTATTTTTGCTATTTCTCTAATGGCCTCATCTTCAAAAACAAGCTCTACATTTTCAGTTTTTAAAAGCTCAATGTATTGTGTTAGTAATGAATTTTTAGGTCTTGTTAAAATAGCATATAAAGCATCCTCATCTAATGAATCAAGCTCAACTCTTAAAGGAAAACGCCCTTGAAGTTCAGGGATTAAATCACTTGGCTTACTTAGATGAAAAGCACCTGCAGCGATAAATAAAATATGATCAGTTTTTAAAGGTCCAAATTTAGTTTGTATAGTACTACCTTCAACTATAGGAAGTAAATCTCTTTGCACCCCTTCTTTACTTGGATCTTGGCGGTTTGAATTGGAGCTTGAAACTGCTACTTTATCTATCTCATCGATAAAAATAATCCCTTCATTTTCAGCTCTTCTTAAAGCCTCGCCTTTAATACTTTCCATATCAAGAATTTTCTCACTTGCTTCTTGAGCTAGAGCTATTCTTGCATCTTTTACTTTCATTTCTTTTTTAACTTTTTTATTACCCACACCAATAACTTTTACTATATCTTGCATAGCACCCATTTCAGGTGGTAAATTTGGATTAGCATCAAACACGCTTTGTGAAATTTCAACTTCTATTGTACTATCATCTAAATCACCAGCTTTTAATTTCACGCGCATTTTTTCTAAAGAATTTTGATACTCTTCTTGTTTTTCTTCGCTAACACCCTTTGGTAAAGGCGGTAAAAGTTTTTCTAAAATCTTATTTTCTATAAATTCATTAATCTTTTCTTTATTTTTTTCTTTTTCTTCATTTTTTACCAAATTTAAAGCAGCATTAGCTAAATCTCTAACCATGCTTTCTACATCACGCCCAACAAAACCAACTTCAGTATATTTACTTGCTTCAACTTTTACAAAAGGAAGTCCCATCATCTTAGCAAGGCGTCTTGCAATCTCTGTTTTACCAACTCCAGTTGATCCTATCATTAAAATATTTTTTGGCATGATATCATCTTGAAGTTCAGGACTAAGCTGCATTCTTCTATAACGATTTCTTAAAGCAATTGCTATGATTTTTTTAGCATTTTTTTGTCCAATTACATAATCATCTAAAAATTTCACAATCTCTTTTGGAGTTAAATTCATTTATCATCCTCAATTACATAAGTTTTAATATTTGTATTAGTATAAATGCAAATTTCACCAGCTATTTGCAAGCTTTCTTTGACTAATTCTTCTTCATCTAAACTTGAGTGTTTAGCTAAAGCTCTTGCTGCAGAAAGTGCATAATTACCCCCACTACCAATAGCAGCTATAGCGCCATCTTCAGGCTCAACTACATCTCCAGTTCCTGAAAGTAAAAATATATGATTTCTATCTAATACTAACATCATTGCTTCAAGTTTTCTTAGATATTTATCCTTACGCCATTCTTTTGAAAAATCTATTGCAGCCTTTAATAAATCACCCTTCGAACTAGAAAGTAGTTTTTCAAACATATCAAAAAGATTAAAAGCATCAGCAGTGCTTCCTGCAAAGCCTGCTAATACTTTTCCATTGTTTAATTTTCTAATTTTAACTGCATTGTTTTTTAAAACAGTATTTCCAAAACTTACTTGTCCATCTCCGCCAATTACAGACTTATTTTTACCTTTATAAGCTAAAATTGTAGTTGCGTGAAACATTATTCTCCTTTAACTTCTAGCTTAAATACAGCATGAATCGCATGGCCTAATTTTGCTGAAATTTCATGCATGCCAAGTTCTTTTATAGTATCACATTCTAAGCTTTTTTTATCAAGCTCTATGCCTTTTTGATCCTTTAGCGCATGTGCGATTTCATCTTTAGTAACCCCACCAAACAAGCTTCCATTAGCTCCTACAGGCTTAGCTATGCAAATAGTGATTTTAGATAATTCTTCTTTTAATTTTTCCAAATTTGCAAGCTCAAATCTTAAATTTTCTGCCTTTTTCTTTTGCTCTGCTTCATATTGTTTTAAAACTTCGTGTGTAGCAACCTTAGCAAAACCTTTGGCAATTAAAAAATTTTGTCCATATCCATCTTTTACTTCTTTAACTTCTCCTGCTTTTCCTAAGCTTTTTACATCTTTAATCAATAATACTTTCATTGTTTTCCTTTTTAAAATTTTCTTCCATTTTTACCTGCGATGATAAATCTCAAAGCATTTAATCTTATAAAACCTGCTGCATCTTTTTGATCATACACAGCATCTTCTTCAAAAGTACAATAAGCCTCACTAAATAAACTATCATTCGCACTTTCTCTGCCTATTACCATTACATTACCTTTATATAATTCAAGTTTAACTTTACCATTTACATATTTTTGTGACTCATCAATTAAGGCTTGAAGCATTAATCTTTCAGGTGAGAACCAATAGCCATTATAAATTAAACTTGCATATTTTGGCATTAATTCATCTTTTAAATGCGCTGCTTCTCTATCAAGAGTGATACTTTCTATAGCGCGGTGTGCTTTTAAAAGTATGCTTCCACCTGGGGTTTCATAACAACCTCTACTTTTCATACCCACATAGCGATTTTCAACAATATCAAGACGACCTATACCATGTTTTGCACCAAGCTCATTAAGTTTTGCTAAAAGCTGCGCAGGAGACATTTTTTCTCCATTAATAGCACATAAATCGCCTTTACTAAACTCAAGCTCTATCACTTCACTTTCATTTGGAGTTTCTTTTAAATCTTTCACCCAGCGCCACATATCTGCTTCGGGTTTAGCCGCAGGATCTTCAAGCACTAAACCTTCATAAGAAATATGCAATAAATTTGCATCCATAGAATAAGGTGATTTACCTGGTTTTTTAGCTATATCAATACCATGTTTTTGCGCATAGGCTAAGAGTTTTTCACGGCTATTTAAATCCCATTCTCTCCAAGGAGCAATGATGGCTAAATTTGGATTTAGTGCCAAAGCACCTAATTCAAAACGCACTTGATCATTCCCTTTACCAGTTGCCCCATGGCTAATAGCATCTGCTTTTGTTTTATTTGCTATTTCTACTAAAGCTTTTGTTATCAAAGGTCTTGCTATACTTGTACCTAGTAAATATTCTCCCTCATAAATAGCATTTGCTCTAAACATAGGAAACACATAATCTTTTACAAATTCATCTTTTAAATCTTGAATAAAAATATTTTCTTCTTTTACGCCCAAAGAAAGTGCTTTTTTTCTAGCAGGCTCAAGCTCTTCACCCTGCCCAATATCTGCTGTGAAAGTTACTACTTCACATTTATACTCATCTTGTAGCCATTTTAAAATTATACTTGTATCAAGTCCACCAGAATATGCCAAAACCACTTTTTTGATATCTTTTTTCATTGTCTTTCCTCTTTGTAAAAAATGATTGTAAAATTTAACGAATTTAGCTTAATATAATGTAAAATATTTAAACATTTTATAACATTTTCTTGTATTTTTTGATAAAATATTTTTATGAGAATAGATAAGTTTTTAAATGTAGTTAACATCACTAAACGCCGTGCTATTTCAGAGGATATGTGCAAAAGTGGTGTAGTAAGTATAAACAATCAAGTGGTTAAAGCTAGTAAAGAAGTAAAAATTGGCGATGAAATAAGCATTAAATTTATAGAATATACTAATATTTATAAAGTCTTAGATATACCAACAACCAAAAGCATACCAAAAGCTATGCAAGAAAAATATGTGGTAAAAATTCAATGAAAGAAATGATTTTAAGCCAAAATGAGCTTTATAGGCTTTGTGAAATTTTGCCTAAAAATGGAGTTATTTTACTTCAAGGGGATTTAGCAAGCGGTAAAACTACTTTGGTGCAAAATTATGCTCAATTTCTTGGAGTAGAAAAAACACTTAATTCTCCTACATTTTCCATCATGCAAGAGTATGATTTTCAACAAGGTAAAATGTATCATTATGATATTTATCAAGAAGGTTTTGATGGACTTTTAAAAAATGGTTTGATTGAAAATTTTTTTGAAGAGGGTTTGCATTTGGTAGAGTGGGGTGATGAAAAATTAAAAAAATACTTAGATAAATATCAAATTTTTAATATAATTTTACAAATCATTCCTTATGAAAATAAAAGAAAGTATATAATACATGAGTAAGCTAGAAGCTAGAAATTTAGAAAAAATCATTAAAAAAACAAAAATCATACACGATGTTTCACTAGAAGTGCAAAGCGGGGAAGTTGTTGGACTTTTAGGGCCTAATGGGGCAGGAAAAACTACAAGTTTTTATATGATATGTGGGCTTATTTTACCAACAAGTGGGCAGGTGTTTTTAGACTCACAAGATATCACAAAAGAACCGCTTAATAAAAGAGCAAAACTTGGCATTGGGTATTTACCTCAAGAAAGTAGTGTTTTTAAAGATTTAAGTGTGGAAGAAAATTTACTTTTAGCCGCCCAAGTAATATATAAGGATAAAAATTTATTAGAACAAAAGATAGAACAAATGCTAGAATTACTTAGCATAGAACCTATTAGACACAGAAAAGGTATGAGTTTAAGTGGGGGTGAAAGAAGGCGTTGTGAGATAGCAAGATCGCTTATGTGTGATCCTAAATTTTTACTTTTAGATGAACCATTTGCTGGGGTTGATCCTATCGCAGTGAGTGAAATTCAAAGCTTGATTAATGACTTAAAAGCTATGAATATAGGTGTTTTAATCACTGATCATAATGTAAGAGAAACTTTAGCAATTTGCGATAGAGCTTATGTGATTAGAAGTGGAAGGTTGCTAGCTAGTGGCAATGCTAATGAAATTGCACATAATGAAGATGTTAAAAAATACTATCTTGGAAGTGAGTTTAGACTTGAATAATGCTTAAACAAAAAACCTCTATAACGCAAAAAGCAAAACTATCACAAACCTTAAGATCTTGGCTTCCTATATTGCAAGCTAATATTGAAGATCTAAAAGAAAGCTTAGATGAATTTGCTAAAGAAAATCCTTTTATAGAGATCAAAGAAAACTCAAGTATTACAAGCAATCAAAACAAGTATTATCAAGAATATTTTAGTAAAAATACCACCACGCAAATGATTGACGCAAAAAGCTTGGAAGTAAAAAATGTGTATGAACTTTTAAGCGAGCAAATCATACCACCATTTTTTCCTACTAAAAAATCCCAAACCATTGCTGAAAAAATCATAGAATGTTTAAATCATGAAGGTTATTTTGAGTATGATGAGGAGATTTTAGGTGAATTTGATCCTTTAGAAGTGGAAAAAATCAGGCAAAGATTTAAATATCTTGATCCCGTTGGAGTAGGGGCAAAAGATAATCAAGAAGCTTTTATTTTTGCACTAGAACATTTTGACTTAGATGATGAGCTTTATGAGTTTTGCAAAATGTTGATTTTAAATTTAGAAAATGCAAAAGATTTTATCAAAGATCCTTTGTATAAAAAGGCTATAGCGATAATTAAAAAAATCTCTATTCCGCCTTTTTTAGAGTATTTTGAAGAGAGTATGGAAATCATTCCTGATATATTTATTTATCAAGAAAATGGTGAAATTAAAATTAAAATCAATGATGATTATTACCCTGAAATTGCTTTTGAAGCAGATGGCTTAGATCATGAGTTTTTAAGTGCTTATTTAAAAGATGCTAAAAATTTAATCGATGCATTAGCTATGCGTAAAGCTACCCTTTATAAACTAGGGCTTATGATTATAGAATATCAATATGATTTTTTCATGGGCGGGGATATTAAACCTATGCAGCTTAAAGACTTAGCACAAGATCTTGAAAGAAATGCTTCTACCATCTCAAGAGCAATTGCAAATAAATACTTAAGTTGCGATAGAGGCTTAATACCCTTAAAATCTTTCTTTACCACTGCAGTTGATGATGGTGAAACTTCTAATGCTACAATCAAAGATTTTCTTAGTAATTTAATTAAAAAAGAAAATCCTAAAAAACCTTTGAGTGATTTAAAAATTCTTGAACTCACTCAAAAAGAATTCCCAAGTGTACAACTAGGGCGTAGAACTATCACTAAATATCGTATGCAACTTGGTATAGGAAGCTCAAGTGAGCGTAAAAAATTATATGAATTGATGTAGGAAAAGATGAATTTAGAAAGTATTTTTGAAAAAACCATAAAACAAAATGTGCGTTTAGTAGCAGCTAGCAAGTATGTTCAAGATGAACAAATTCGAGAGCTTTTTAAGCAAGGTATTGTAGAGTTTGGAGAAAATCAAGTCCAAGCTTTAGCTTTAAAAAAAGAAAAACTTCAAGACTTAGAAATCAAGTGGCATTTTATAGGTAATCTTCAAAGTAATAAAATCAATCTTTTAATCAAACAAAACCCATTACTTTGGCAATCTTGCAATGGTTTAAAAAGCGCCAAAGCTGTAGATAAAAGACTTGATTATAAATTAGATACTTTATTAGAAATAAATACTGCTAATGAAAGTTCTAAAAGTGGTATAGAGCAAAATAAAGCAATAGAAGAGTATTTGCAAATACAAGAAGAGTGTAAAAATTTAAATCTAGTAGGGGTTATGTGCATAGGCTCTATGGATGAGGAAAAAGTTCAAGAAAGTTTTGAGCAAACTTTTAAAATCTATGAAAATTTACAAAAACACGGGGCAAAAATTTGCTCTATGGGTATGAGTGGGGATTTTGAGCTAGCTATAAAATGTGGCTCAAATATGGTGCGTTTGGGGAGTATTTTATTTAAATAAACCCCATTTGTTTTGCTTTTTCTATCATAAAATCTGCACCATTTTCACTTTTTAATTCTTGCAAGGCTAAAGATTTTTCTTCTAGTGAGAAATTTTCTACCAAATTTAAAAATTGATGTTTTTCTTCTTGGGTTAAAATTTCACATAAATTACGCTCTTTTAAATACAAAGCATTAAAATACTGATGATTTTTAGCCGCATATGGATAAGGAATAAAAATACAAGGAAGTAAATTTGCACTAAGCTCAAAAAGACTGCTTGCGCCTGATCTTGATATGGCTAAATCTGCTTTAGAAATTTTATCTATAATGTTTTTATCAAAGTCAAAAAGCTCTGCATTGACATTTAAATCCTCATAAGCTTTTTTACATCTTTCATAATCATTCTTACCGCATTGATGAATGATATTTATACCTTTTTCTTTAAAGTATAAAGCATTTTCTAAAGCAAGATCGTTTATAAATTTAGCCCCTTGAGAGCCGCCAAGAAAAATAATATTTTTTAATTCTTTTCTCACTCTTGCTTTTTGTGAAAAAATTTCATTAATAGGATAAGGACAAAAGAAAGTATTTGCTTTATTAATTTGATCATCAAAAGCAGTAAAAAAAACTTTAGAAAAAGGCTTTAAAAGTGAATTTAAACTTCCCATTTTTGAATTTTGCTCATGGATTAAAAGTGGGATATTTGCCATTAAAGCACCAAAAGCGCCTGGAGCACTGCTATATCCACCCACACTAAAAACTACTTTAACATTATGTTCTTTTAAAATTTGTTTTGTTTTTCTTGCAAGTTTTACAATATGCAAAAACGATTGAACCTTAGCTAAGCCTTTTTTATTAACAACGCCTTGAGAGCTTAGAAAGTATTTTTTATAAAAGCCATTTTCGTTTTCAAACCAAAGTCTATCTTGGCCATTTTCACTTCCTATGTAAATGCATTCTATGCCTTGTTTTCTTGCACTTTGCAATAAACATCTAGCTATAGCTAAATGCCCTCCCGTGCCTCCACCTGTAATTGCTATCATTTATCCTCTTTATTTAGCTTTTCTTCTAAAATAGCAAGCCTTGCTTCTAGTTTAGCGATTTTTTCTTCATAATCAATCTTGCCATGTTCTTTAATATAAGCAGGTATGCCAATAGCTGTTAAATTTGGTCCAACATCTTTTAATACAACTGCATTTGAGCCTATTTTTGCATTTTTACCTATGGTAATATTGCCTAAAATTTTAGCACCAGAACCTATAATCACGCCATCTTCTATAGTGGGGTGTCTTTTGGTATTTTTATCTAAACTCGTTCCACCCAAAGTAACACCTTGATAAATCAAAACATCATTACCTATAATAGAAGTCTCACCAATCACAACCCCACTTGCATGATCCATAAATATCCTTCTACCTAGCGTAGCCCCAGGGTGTAAATCAACTCCAGTAAGAAACTGAGAAATTCCACTAATAATCCTTGCTATTTTTTTAAAACCTTTTTGGTAAAAAAAATGCGCAAAACGATAATTTACCACAGCCCAAACACCAGGATAGTTAAAAACTAATTCCACCCAAGATCTATATGCAGGATCTTTTTGTTTTGGCATAGAAAAATCTTCTTTGATTAGTTTAAAAATACTCATTTAGAACCTATACTTTTTAAATATCCATTATCGTTTAAGAATAAATAAATTTCACCCAAAATATGCTTTTTTTGATTTTCATTAACAAGTTTTGAAGCATAAATTTTTTCATTAATATTATCCATAATTGCATGAATATCATAGTCAAGATCTTCTAAGGTATCTAAAATAGATTGAGCCTCTAGTACGCTTTCTACTTCAAAACCCTTTTCATTAATACTTATACAAGCTTCGGTTGGATGTGTAAAAAGATTATGCTTCATACCAAGCACTTCTTGATAAGCTCCCACTAGGAAAAATCCCAAAAAATAATCTTCAGCTTCTACATCAATATCATGTAAAAACAAAGGATTATCTTTAGAATAAGAAATTTCTCCATCACTATCACAAGTTATATCCCATATGCTTGCGCTTCTAGTTGGCTTTTTATTAAGCCTATCAAGTGGCATGATAGGGAAATTTTGCTCTAAACCCCAAAAATCAGGTAAAGACTGAAATACTGAAAAATTCACTAAATATTTTTCTTGCACTTCATTTTGCAAACTCGATAAATCAGCTTGATCACCCACTAAAGAAATAGCTTTTCTCATAATCAAATGCACTAAAATTTCACTATTAGAGCGATCTTGTAAATCCACATAACCCAAATCAAACAAGGTTAAAATACTCTCCATATGATCAATGCTATCATGTAGATACTCAAGCGCATTAGAAGCTTTAATGTTTTTATACAAATCATAAAGTTCATCAATAAGTTTTGGATTTTTATCTTTTAATAAAAGCTTGCTTTCTGTGTATTCTTGAGAAAAAAGCTCTAAAACAGGCGCTACTAAAACAGCATGATTAGCTGCTACAAAACGCCCACTTTCTATAAAAATATCAGGCTCTAAATCTTTTTTTTGTTCTGCAATACCTTTTAAAATAAACACAACATCGTTTGCATACTCACTTAAGGTGTAATTTCTACTTGTTTCGTTTTTAAACTGAGAGTATTCTACTGCTAAACCCCCGCCAAGATTAATAGCTTTTAAATTTTTTGCCCCCATTTTTCTAAGCTCGGTGTAGATATTACCCGCTTCATTTAGAGCTTTTTTCAAAGGATGAATTTCAGTAATTTGTGAGCCTAAATGAAAATGTATCATAGTAAATTGCTCTAAAAGTTTATTAGCTTTTAAAAGATTTACCGCTTCAATCAGTTCAGTGGATGTTAAACCAAATTTTGAATTTATACCACCACTTTTTGCCCAAATTCCTACTCCAGCTGAATGCAAACGCACCCTTAAACCTATATTTGGCTTTGGCTTAAAACGATTTTTAGCAATTTCAATCATCGCTTCAAGCTCATTAAGTCCTTCCATAGTTAAAGTGATATTATGACCCATTTCACACGCTATAAAGCCCATATTTATGAGTTCTTTATCTTTAAAGCCATTAACTGTTATAGGTGCATCTTCATTATTATAAGCCATAGCTAATAAAAGCTCGGCCTTACTTCCTGCTTCTAAGCCATAGTTATATTCTTTACCTAGATTAACTAAATTTTTTACAAAACCTGGATATTGATTGACTTTTAAAGGATATACAGCATTAAAAGAACCTTTATAGTTAAATTCTTTTTTTGCTTTAGAAAATTTTTCATAAATCTGCTCAATTTGCTTATGGATTAAATGAGGAAAACGAAGCAATAATGGCCCCTTATAGCCATCATCACGCAAAGTATTTACTATATCTATAATGGCAGGTTTTTTACCATGATTTACACATACTTTGCCATTTTCGATGATAAAATTATTTGCACCCCAAATATTAATACCATAATCAATCATAACTCATTCTCCAAATTTGCTAATTTTATATTTTTAGTATCTTTATTTTCCAAATTTTTATAAAAAATCTCTTCTTTTTGCATTTCATCTTCACCTATACACAAAAAGATTTTAGCATTAGCATTATCTGCTTGGTTTAAATGCTTTGCAAGTTTTTTTGCTTCATAGCTTAAATATACTTTATGTTTTTTTCTTAAAGTATTTGCTAGTTTAAAAATAGTATCTATATAAGCTTCATCCATAGCACAAAGATAAATTCCTTCTCTTGATTTTACACTTTGTTTTTGCTCTAAAATAGCCATAATCCTTTCTATACCCATAGCAAAACCCACGCCATAGCCACTTTTACCATCTAAGTATTCAATTAATCTATCATATCTTCCACCACCTGCTACGGCAGCTTTTGCACCGATTTCATCACTAACAAACTCAAATGCACTTTTAGAATAATAATCAAGCCCGCGCACTAATTTCTCATCACATTCAAACTCAACATCATTTTCTTTTAAAAGTTTTTGTAATTTTTCATAATCTTTTTTGCAACATGGGCATAAATTTTCACTTAGTTTTGGCGCATTTTCGATTAAACTTTGACAATGATCATTTTTACAATCAAGCACTCTAATAGGGTTTAAATCTTTTCTTCTTAAACAATCCTCACAAAAACCTTCTTTAGAATTTAAAAAAGCTATGAGTTTTTCTTTATATACACCCATACATTCTTTACAGCCTAAAGAATTAATCTTCAAACTTGTATGAATTTCTAAGCGTTTAAAAATTTCATTTAGCATTAAAATAATACTCGCATCCTCATACACACTTGCTATACCAAAGCTTTCTACTCCAAATTGATGAAATTCACGTAATCTTCCTTTTTGTGGCCTTTCATAGCGAAACATAGAACCATGATAAAACCATCTTTTAACACTTTGAGCCTTATCCATTTTAGCTTCTATGTATGATCTTACCACCCCAGCTGTCCCTTCAGGCCTCAAACACACTTCATTGCCTGCTTTATCAACAAATTCATACATTTCCTTACCAACTATATCAGAGCTTTCCCCAACGCTTCTTTTAAAAAGCTTAGTAAGTTCTAAATGCGGGCAATTAATAAAAGTAAAACCATAGTTTTTAGCTACTTCTTCACAAGTTTTTACTACTTTTTCATAAAGAGCAGCTTGATCATCTTGCAAATCTTTCATTCCTTTTAAAGCATTAATCATCTATAAATTCCTTAATCTTTTCATGTAAATTTTCAATGCTTAAAGAAGCATCTAATTTTAAAATTTTTATATCTATCTTAGTTTTTAAAAACTCTAAAGTTTCTTCTAAAGCTTTTTGTATATTTAAAAAATACTCAATCCCTCTTTTTTCAATACTATCTAAATCTTTTTTAGAAAGTCTTTGTGCGATAAGCTCTTTAGAACCATGCAAAAATACAACCTTTTGTGGAAAAACTCCACCTGTGGCAAAAGAGTTTAACTCAAATAAAATATTTTGATCAAAATCACATCTTGCATAAGCCATATTAGAAATAAAACTACGATCTGAAATGATAAGTTTGTTTTTATTTTGCGCTAAATGCATGTCGATTAAATTTGCTCTATCTGCTAAAAAAAGCAAAAGCTCAGCCTTTTTAGAAAATTGCATTTTACTTTCTAATAAAATTTTTCTCAAATGCACTCCAAGCTCACTTCCACCTGGTTCTTTAGTAAAAAATGCATTATGAAAATATTTTTTTAAAAGTTCTATCTGTGTGCTTTTACCCACACAATCAACCCCTTCAAAAGCTATATACAATCTCTCTCCTTTAATAAAGGTATAATTTCTTTTGGCACAAGCTTGCTCACATCACCATTATGAGCACAAATTGATCTTACTATAGAGCTTGAAATAAAAGAATTTTTTAAATTTGGCATAAGATATATGGTTTCAAAATCTTCCCAAAGCATGTGATTTGCATAACCAAGTTGCAGTTCATACTCAAAATCACTCACCGCTCTTAAGCCTCTTATAATGATATTTATTTGCAAATTTTTAGCAAGATCTACTAGTAAGTTATCAAAAGTTACAATTTTAACATTTTTTAAGTCTTTTGTAGCAATTTTTACCATTTTTTCTCTATGCTCTAAGCTAAACATAGGCTTTTTACTCTCACTTTTAGCTATAGCAACGATTACTTCTTCAAACATCTTACTAGCTCGAATGATCACATCTAAATGTCCATTAGTGATAGGATCAAATGTTCCTGGGTATATACAACTAGCCATCATTGCCACCTTTGGTATAAATTATGCTCAATATTTGCTAGATCAAGCCATTTTCCTATGATAAATTCATATAGTTTTTCCAAATTATCAATCTTAGCATAACTTGCCATTACAGGAGGAGCAATGATAACTCCATAGCTAGAAAGTTTAGCCATTTGTTCTAAATTTAAAGTAGAATAGGGCATTTCCCTTACTCCAAGTATGAGTTTTTTGCGTTCTTTTAAAGCCACTCCTGCAGCTCTTGTAAGCAAATTATCATTTATACCACAAGTAATTTTTGCCAAAGTGTTAATCGAGCAAGGTGTGATAAAAGTCGTTTCTATACCAAAAGATCCGCTTGCTACGCATTGACTAATATCTTCATTATCTAAAAAATTTACATGTTCAAGTTCAAATTTATCTTTTGTGTGTTGCAAAAAGTCTATATTTTCTAAAAGAGAATTTTCTTTTGCAAAGCTTATTTTTGCATTTTTACTCACGATGGCATAAATTTGTCCTTTTTCTTTTAAATGTTTTAATAATAAAAAACCAAGTTCGCAAGAACTAGCTCCGCTAATACCTACTAAAATTTTTCTCATTTTAGCTCCACATAATTTTTACTAATGACTTTACCATGCACGACTTTTCCATCTTTATTTTTAAGGCGAATTCTTTGGTTTAAATTTCCACTTTGCAAGGCTTTTAACTCTATTATCATGCTTAAATCCCCATCTTTGATAATCCCATAAACAGAATCATTTCTTTGTATAAGGGTTTTAGTTTTAAACATACTATATTTTAAAATCATATTTTCTCTTATATTGCTTTTGGCTATTAAATTTGCGATTTCATCTTTTTTTAATACACCTTGGGGAGCTTTATCAAAAGGAATTTTTAAAATTTTAAAACTAGCAGGACTTAAATTTTCATTGCGCGCAATAGGGCGCGTGGTTTGTAAAACTTCTAATTTTGCCTTTAAAAAATACTTAAAAAATATATTTTTTTTAAACTGCTCTGGAGTTTTAAATTCAGCCTTTACAAAACCATCTGCTCTATCAAAATTATGATTACCCAGCTTTAAAAAAATATATTGATTAAAATCAGCAGGCAAACTTGATTGAGTGTTAAGATCTAAAGAAATGATTTCTAGTTGTGGATAATTTGTCTTAAATTCTTTAATCAAAGCTAATTTTACTTCATCAAAATTCGAAGCAAAACTAAAAGTATAGAAAAATAAAACTAGAATGATTTGCTTAAAAAACAATACAGCGACCTTTTATAAAAATATATTAATCGTATAATACATTAAAAAAGTTTGATTTTAGTTAAAAGAAGTGGAGCGGGAAACGAGATTCGAACTCGCGACCCCAACCTTGGCAAGGTTGTGCTCTACCCCTGAGCTATTCCCGCGATTTAAAAGTAGAGTGTTATTTTATCAAAACTTTATTTTATTGTCAAGTTTTTAAAATTAAGGAATGTTTTTTGCTTGTGATTATTAAATTTTAAAAAGGAGTTCTCATGCAAGTAAATGATAAAAATAGTCCACTAGCCCTAAATAATATGACAAAAATCAAAGAAAAAAACACATCTTCAGATGAATTTCAAGCTACACTTAATGCACTTAAAGACAAAGAAGAAAAAGAGTATAAAAAAGATAGCAACAATGCTTTTAGTAATACAGATTTAAATATAGGTTCAATTTCTAAAGATTATAGCGTATATGCTTGGGAGAAATTACGCCAAAGCAAATACCAAAAAAATGAAGAAAATATCCTAAACAATCTTTTTAAAACCTTAGATAAAGCAAGAAGTTAATCATTCAAAATAGGGTAGTGTAACACCCTATTAAATTTTTAAAACTTTAACTTCTTGATCTTTTGCTAATTTTATATCATCAATTTGCGTGATTAAAATATGCGTGTTTTCACATAAAGGTTTTAGCATACCTGAGCCAAATTTAGCTTCGCTTGGTTTAAAATATCCATCGACTAATTTTCCAAAAGCAAAATCATTTCTTTGGCCTTTGAAATTTAAATCTTTAGTCAACCTTGCTTTATCAAATTCCAAAAGTTCTTTACCATAAAGTAAATTGAGTATATTTTTTGCAAAAATATGCGTTGAAACTAAAGAAGCCAAAGGATTTCCTGGTAGGGCTAGAAAAAGCATATCGCTTTTGCTAAAAAGTTTTACATGCTTACAAAGTTTAGCATTGACTTTTTCAAAAATAGGGCTAAAATCACACTCAAGCAAAGCTTGTTTGATAAAATCAGCCTCACCCACGCTAGCTCCACCACTGCTTATAAGCATATCAAATTCTTTATTTTCTAAAAGCTTTTTATATGCATTTAAATCATCTTTTATAAGCCCTAAATACTCAACATCAGCATAATCTTGCAAAATAGCATAAATTCCAAAAGCATTTGCATTATATATGCTGTATTCATCAGCATTTTTCCAAGGCTCTACAAGCTCATCTCCACTTGAAAAAATCCCAACACGCAATTTTTTAACGACTTTTAGCTCATAAATTCCTTGAGCAGCAAGCATAGCTACCATGCCTGAAGTGATTTTTTGTCCCTTTTTAAACAAAAGCTCTCCAAGCTTTGCTTCCTCGCCTTTAAAACGGATGGCATTGTTTTCTTTAGCGTTTTTAGCATTGAGCTTTTCATCTTCAAGCAAAGCTTCTTCAAACATTAAAATGGTGTTTGCATTTTGAGGAATTTTAGCTCCTGTCATAATTTTATAGCATTCATTTTTTTCTATAATATAATCATTTTTATCGCCTGCTAAAATACTTCCTTTAATTTCTAGCAATTCATTCTTATGTGCATAATTTAACGCATAACCATCTAGGGCAGAATTATCAAAAGTGGGTAGATTTTTTTTCACAAAAACATCTTCATACAAAATACACCCCAAAGCCTGTGTTAAATTTACTTTTTGAAATTCATTTTTTGCTTTGATTTGTTCTTTTAAAAAATTTAAAGTTGTAAAAATATCTCTCATTCTTCAAGCCTTCTTATACTTGCACCTAGTTTTTTAAATTTTTCTTCTAAATTTTCATATCCTCTATCAAGATGATAAATTCTATGAATTTTACTAGTTCCTTTAGCTGCTAAAGCCGCTAAAATCAAAGCAGAAGACGCACGCAAATCAGTAGCCATAACATCAGCTCCCAAAAGCTCTTTAGTGCCATTTATAGTAGCAATATGCCCGTTTAATCTTATATCAGCTCCCATTCTTAAAAGCTCACTTACATGCATAAAACGATTTTCAAATAATCTCTCATCAATAATGCTTGTGCCATTTGCTTTTAAAGCTAAAGCCATAAATTGTGCTTGCATATCCGTTGGAAAGCCTGGATATTCGCTAGTTAAAATTTCAACTGGTTTGATTTCTTTAGCAGGATTTATACTAATACTATCCTCATTAATATCAAAGCTAAAGCCCATTTGCTCTAGCTTTGCCAAAACTGCGCTAAGATGGCTTGCATTGACTTTTTTTAGAGTGATTTTTGAGTTAGTGATAGCTCCTGCACACAGATAAGTTCCTGCTTCAATGCGATCAGGAATGATTTCAAAAGGTTTAAATTCTAAAAGCTCTCCACTTGTACCATAAATTTCAAGCTCAGAAGATCCTATGCCTTGTATATCAAGCCCAGCTCTAGCTAAAACCTCACAAAGTTGTACCACTTCAGGCTCTTTAGCAACATTTAAAAGTCTAGTTTTACCATGAGCTAAGGCTGCTGCCATAATGATATTTTCACTGCCTGTAACAGTGATTTTATCAAACATCACATCAGCGCCCCTAAGCTCTCCACTAGCTACCACATAACCTTGTTTAATCTCAATATTAGCTCCCATTTTTTCTAAAGCTAAAAGGTGCAAATCAATAGGGCGTTGGCCTATAGCACAACCTCCCGGTAAAGAAACTTCGCAATTTCCAAATCTAGCTAGTAAAGGCCCTAAGGTAAGTATAGAAGCTCGCATTTTACGCACAATGTCGTATTTTGCTATGGTTTTATTTAAATGTTTTGTATTTATTTTTGCAAAATTGTCTTTAAAAGTATAATTTGCTCCTAAATTTTCAAGCAAAGAAAGTAGGGTACAAATATCTGCTACATTTGGTAAATTTGAAATTTGCACTTCATTTTTAGCTAAAATACTTGAAGCTATCAAAGGAAGTGCTGCATTTTTTGCACCGCTTATTATCACTTCTCCATTTAATTTTTCAACACCATCAATCTCTAAATAAGTCATTAATTTTCCTTAAAATATATACATAATGATATAATAATATTTTACTACAAATATTATATAAATTAATAAGATTAAAGGTGTTTTTTGGGAGTTTTTCTAGTCATACTTGGTGGGATATTTTGGGCTGTAAGTGGGGTTTTGGCTGAGTATTTGTTTAAAAATCATTATTCTGCTGAATGGGTAAGTTTTTATCGTTTGCTTTTTACTGGTGTTATTTTAATAATTTTGGGTGCAAAAAATTTCAAATTAAAATTGCTAAAGCAAAAACAAGAACTTAGCTCTCTTTTGATTTTTTCTATCTTTGGTTTATTGATAACTCAATATGGTTATTTTAAAGCTATTTATTATACCGATGCAGGAACTGCTACGATGATACAATACAACGCACCATTAATCATAATGCTTTTTATGTGTTTTAAAAATAAAATTTTACCTAAAAAAATAGAGCTAATCGCTTTGTTTTTAATACTTTTTGCCTTATTTTTACTTATAACAAATGGAGATATTAACAATTTAAAACTTGATATAAGAGGTGTTATTTGGGCTTTTTTTGGAGCTCTTGGAGTGGCATTTTATTCTTTGAGTGCTAGGCTTATCATAGCAAAATATGGCTTATTTTTAATCATGGGTTTGGCTAGTTTATTTGCTTCTTTTTTGCTTTTTGTATTATTACAAGGAAATATCCCAAAACATGATTTTTCTTTAAATTCCTTTTTGGCTATGAGTGGGATTGTATTTATAGGCACAATAGGGGCTTTTTGTTTATATTTAAAAGGAGTTGAATTAATAGGAGCTTTTAAAGCTAGTATGATAGCTTGTATAGAACCTGTGGCTGCTGCTTTTATGAGTTTTTTATTTTTAGGAACTATTTATAGTGTGATTGATCTTTTTGCTTTTGCTTTGATTATTCTTAGTGTGTTTTTAAATGCTAAAAAACATTAAAGTCATTGCATAGCTTGCATGGCTTGAGATAACATTTGGGTTATTCTTGCATAAATGCTTTGCATTTGCGAATTTAAACTTTGAATTTGAGAATTGATCATCTGAGCTTTTTGTGGATCTTGGCTTGATTGTAATTTTGTATTTAATTCCGTTATTTTAGCTTGTATTTTAGAAAGTTCTTTATAAAGTTTACTTAACTCATCTTCTGATTTTTCTCCATTTTGACTTTCTTTAACGCTTTTTTCAAGCTCTTTCACACCTTGCGTAAATTTAAATTCTATAAAATTCTTATTCTCTTTGCTTTCTTTTTCTTCTTTTTGAGTGTTTAAAACATAAGGATTGATTTTATTAGCATAATCATTTATTAGCATGATATATCCTTTCTTTTAAAGGATATATCGGATTTTTTATAAAAATTTACGTTCTATCGTGAAGTTTTTTAGCTACTTCTGCAGCTAATTTTAACTTTTCATTATCAAAGTGTGTGTAAATTCTTGAAGTATTTAAGCTTGCATGGCCTAGTGCTTCTTGGACTAAAACTAAATCTTTTTGTTTTTTATAAAGTAGGGTAGCAAAAGTGTGTCTTAGCATATGAGCTCCATTTTTTTGCTTGCGAATTCCTGCTTTAAATAAAATTTGTTCTACTATACGAGAAACATAAGCTTGGGTTAGGGCTTTACCATTGCGATTGACAAATAAAAGTCCATCACAAGAAAGATAATTTACCCTTACATCTTTTAAAAGATGTTCTATAAGCTCTTTTTTAATCATCACAACGCGGTATTTATTACCTTTGGCTCTAATACGTATAATATAAAGATCATTTTCTTCGCTAATATCTTTTAATTTTATATTAATGGCTTCACTAACCCTAATTCCTGTAAAAATGATGATTTTAATAATCAAGCGATTGCGTATGGTATTACTTTTAAAATCCGTATTATCAATAGCATCTAAAAATTTACTCACTTCATCTTCGCTCATATACTCAGGTAGCTTAACTCCCTTAAAACCACTTATACCCGCCCAATTTTTAAGATTAATATCAAAAATATGTGCTTTTTGATCTTCTTCGTTTTGTTTATCTAAAAATGCAAAAAAATTAATCACAGCTATACGATAATTTTTTTTACTCGCATCAGATAAAGAAGCGCTAATACTTGCTAAAATTTCCACTAAAAGCTCTTCATCAATTTGTTTTAGTGAATAAAGCTTGTAAAATAACAAATACTCATAAAGTTTTTTCAAAGGATTAAAATACGTATTTACACCGCTAAGTCCTGCATTTCTTGCTTTTTTTACATAAGCATCAAGCTCTTGTATATTTTTAACACCCTTACTTAAGGCTAAATTTACCACAGCCAAGGCTTGAGGGTCTTTTAATTCCTTATTTGATAAAGAATTTAGTTTAAATTTCACATATCTACAAAGCCAAAATAAAAATGACTTTTCAAAATTTTCTTCACAATCTAGAGGATATTTCATTTTTAGTCTCCAAAACTTCTAAAACAGCTTAAAAAATTATAAAAAAATCTTACTTAAAAAATATCAAGCTATAATTATAAAAACAAAATAGGGTGATGATATGTTTTTTAAGAAAAAAACTACGCAAAAGCAAGTAAATCAAAGTAATACCTCAAAACAAAATAATACTTCAAACAATGACTTTGCACAAGAAAAAAGACTTTATGAATTTAGAGAAAATATGAAAAAACTTAGCAAAGATGAAAATAGCGCTAAACTTTTAGCAAGACAACTTTCAAGATTAATCCAAAAATCCAAATAAAACCAAAAATTCCATACAAGCTAAACTTTTATATTTATTTTCCTTTTTACTCATCATTTTAGCTTTTTTAGTCTATAAAAATATTTTAACTTAAACTTAATATATACGTAAAATTATATGATAAATAGTAAAATATTGAAATTATATATATTTTGTATTGAAAACTATAATTTTCAAACTTTTATATTTATCTGTTCTTTCATAAGTAAAATGTATTTTAAAACACCTATAATATAGTATTTTAAAGCATTTTATTTTTTGAGTGAAAATAATTTATCCATAAAAAAATAAGTATAATTTTTTGAAAAATATTATAAGTTATTTTATGTAGCTATAAAAGACTAAAGACGTATATTTTTTATTTCAACTAAATTTTAGTTTATATTTTTGCTTAAATAAATTTGAAGTTTAAAAATGTAGATTAGTTATTTTCTTGACTTTTAGGATAATCAAAAAACACAACTTCCCCGCTGTGTTCTTTTATATCTTTAAATTCTTTTATATCAAATTGCATACATAAAATAGCAGAAGTTGGAAAGTTTTCTAAGTCTATATGGGCTAAATACTCACAAAGTTCTTGCAATAAAGGATTATGCATAATTAGCACTACCCTACTCTCTTTTAATTCTTTTATAAAATTTAACACATCCTCTAAATTACCATCATAAAAGCTTTTTTCTATCTTGATATCTTTTTCTTTTAAAGAAAAGCTTTTACAAAGTTTTTGCGCTGTTTTTATACAACGCCTAGCAGGACTTGAGATAATGCTTTGAGCTTTAAATTCTAAATCTTTAATCCTATAAATCATAGTTTTTAAATCATCTTTTCCACTAGAGCTAAGCTCTCGTTGCAAATCTTGATCGTAGTTTTCTTTTTGAGCTTTAGCATGACGGATAAAATAAATATATTTCATCTTATAACCTTAAATTTACCCAAAGCATATCCACATATAAAGCCAAAAATATGTGCATACCAAGCTATATTTACACCCATAAAAATAGGCACAAAACTCATTAATAATATAGCCACGATAAGCCCTTTAGTAGCAGTTTTATCCAAATATGCATAATATCCCATTAAAACACATATAGCACCACTTGCACCCACTACATTTACAAAACTACCATCAAAACTTAAATACACATAAAAAGCACTAAGTAAAGAACAAAAAATTCCACCGATTAAGTAAAGCAAAGCAAATTTAAAACTTTTTAAGTATTTTTCAAGCATAGAACCAAATTGAAAAAGCACTATCATATTTAAAATCAAATGAGGCCAATTTCCATGCATAAACATTGAGCTTAGAATTTGCCAGTAAAATCCTTGAAAGAAAAATAAATTTAAACCTAAAATAGCATCTAAATTTAAAGATCCAAAATAAAGATAATTCACAAAGACAAATATCACAATATTTAAAGCGATTAAAAAAGAAGCTATCATTGCCCTACTTTGTATTTTTAATAATTATAACAAAAAGCTATTTAAATTCTAGCTTACACATAAAATTCACACTAATAAGATACAATATCGTCAAAAAATAAAATAAGGTTAAAAATGAAAAAACTAGCTTTAGCTTTTTTTATCGCTCTAAATACTCTTAATGCGGGCATAGTCATAGCACCTGATTCTTTGCCGGTAAACATCAAACAATTTATTAAAGATTATTTTAATGCAGAAATAGGTCTAGTAGAGCAAGATGGTTATTCTTATGAGATTTATTTAAGCGATGGGAGCGAGATTGAGTTTTCACTTAATGGAGAGTTTAAAGAGGCTGAAAATTTTAGATCGCTAAATTATGCGATTTTACCCCTAGCAATACAAAATACTATTAAAAATATCTACCCTAACACAGCAATCATAGAAATAGAAAGAAAAATTTCTTATTATAAAATCAAACTTAATAATCAAATGAAACTTTACATAGATGATAACGGAACGATTTTAAGGCAAAAATTTGATGATTAAAAGCTTATTTGATTTTACTCAAATAAGCTAATTTTGAATTATTTTTCCAAAAAGGTTTTAACTCATCATAACTTATAAAAATTTCAATTACTCCTGTTGAATATGGAGCTATATCATAAGGTTCCCATATCAAAACTAATCCGTTTTTTCTCACTTCAAAAATTTCACTCATTTTAAGCTCTTTAATATCAAATAACTCATTTTCATTATATAAACTTAAAATCTTTTGCTTAATCATATTCTGAAAATCTTCATTTTCTATTTTTAACTCATTTTTCAATCTAAGAAGTTTCATATCATCAATACTATAAGTTTTTCTTAAAAAATTAGTCATACCATGAGCACCACCTTTATACTCATAAATATTTTTTCCCAAAGAGATAATATGCTCATCTTGATAAAATATATAGGCTTGAGAAAAAAACTCATTATTAGAAATATCTTCTTTATTCCATTTATCAAAACCTTCTTTTGCTTTTTGTTTTAATGAATTTTTATCCAAATTCTCATTAAAATCATCAATAATTTTTTCTAAATTTTTATTTTGACTTGATAGTTTTAATATATCTTCACTAAAATCAAACTCAATGTTCTTATTGTCTTCTACTTGTTTTTGTTCTTTAAGTGATAATTGATAAATACTTGCGTTGGATTTATTAGCTAAAAAGCTAAATTCTTTTTTTATACCATCTATTTTACATAGGGCTTCAAATTTATTTTTGTATATATCTTTTAAAACGCAAGTTCCAAAATCTGCTATATCTATATAATACTCATCATTTTTAACACTACCCCAAAAACTGTATTGTTTTTGTTTTGCTTGGACAAATCCATAACTAGTGCTACTTTTACTAGAACTATATAGGTAAATATCAAATTCCTTTCCATTTAAAATATTTAAAGTAAATGTATTTTCATTATAAGCATACAAACTCGCACATAAACTTAAGCTAAAAGCAATCTTTTTAAACATTTAATCCCCTTGCACTCTTATAATCAAACTTTTTGGCAATTTAAAATATTCAATCCATTCTTGTTCTTTTTGTCTCATTTGTCCTTGATCTATCTCATGATCATAACCTTGTAAATGAAGCATGGCATGTATAAAAAGCAATGCCATTTCTTCTTCATTGCTGTGTTTATATTCCATAGCTTTTTTACTTACTTCATCTAAATTTATCACTATACTTCCAAGTAAATTTTCACAATTTTGCACTAAAGGAAAAGACAAAACATCTGTAGTTTTATCTACTCCCCTTTGATTAAGATTAATTTCATGCATGGTTTTTTCATCTACCAAAACAAGCTCTATATTTTGATCACTCATTTTTTGGGCAATTTTTTCAAGAAAAGAAATATCCATTTCTTCTTCGCAAAAAATCATTATTATCCTTTTGATTTTATAATTTCAAATTATATCAAAATTAAGGAAAAGTATGAAAAAAGCTCTTTGTATTATAAGTGGTGGTATGGATAGTACTTTGTGTGCGTATTTAGCCAAAAAAGAAGGATATGAAATCATTGCTTTACATTTTGACTATAACCAGCGCACCATGTTTAAAGAAAGAGAATGTTTTAATAAAATTTGTGAAAAACTTAATATAAAAACAAAATATATTTTAGATGTTTCATTTATAGCAAATATTGGTGGTAATTCTTTAACGGATTTAAATTTAGAAATTCCCAAAGAAAAACTACACGAAAAAGAAGTTCCAAATACTTATGTTCCTTTCAGAAATGGTATTTTTTTATCCATCGCAGGAGCTATAGCTGAAAAAGAAAAATGCGAAAGTATTTTCATAGGAGTAGTGCAAGAAGATAGCAGTGGCTATCCTGATTGTAGTGCAAATTTCATACAAAAAGCGAGTGAGTTTATCAATGAAGGTACTACAAAAACTTGTAATGTTGCAATTAAAACCCCATTAGTTCATCTAAGTAAAGGACAAATAGTTGATTTAGCCTTAAAAGAAAAGGTAGCCTTAGAATATACTTGGTCTTGCTATGAAAGAGAAGATAAAGCTTGTGGCAAATGTGATAGTTGTTTATTAAGATTAAAAGGTTTTAAAGAAGCTAATGTGAAAGATTTTATAGAATATATTTAAAAAATTTACTTTCATTTTATTTTCATTTGTATAATTTACATTTTTAAATATTAAGGAGAAAACATGAAAAAATTACTACTTGGTTCTTTTTTAGCTGCTTCTATTTTAACAAGCAATGCTTTAAGTAAAGAATTTAGCTTAGACAAATCACATACAAATGTGGCTTTTAAAATCAAGCATTTGCAAATTAGTAATGTAAATGGAAATTTTAAAGACTATGATGCGGTAATTGATTTTGATAGTGCTAAATTTGAATTTAACAAACTTCAAGCAAATGTAAAAGTTGCTTCTATAAATACTGAAAATAAAGCAAGAGATGCTCACTTACAGCAAGATGATTTTTTCAAAGCAAAAACTCATCCAAACATCACTTTTACTATGAGCAAATATGAAAAAATTTCTAATGAAAAAGGTAAGATGTATGGCTCATTAAACATTGCTGGTGTAAGCAAAGATATTGTTTTAGATACTGAAATTGGCGGGGTTATTAAAACAGATAGCGGTAAAGAAAAAGCAGGCTTTACTTTACAAGGACAAATCAAAAGAAGCGATTTTAAATTTGCTCCAGATACTTCTAGTTTGACACTTAGTGATGAAGTACAAATCAACATCGAAGCAGAAATTAACGAAAAATAATTTTAAAAAGCATTTTACTCTAAAGTAAAATGCTAATTTTATTACTTATGAAAATAATATTTTAATCAAATAAACTAATATTTTTTTCTTGAGTAAGAAAGTATTCCAAAAACTCTTCTTTATTTTCTTTAATCAGACAATATTTAAAGTCAAAAAAATTCTTTAATTCATTTAAATTTGCATAGGAAAAATCACAAAATAAAGAATTTTTTAATGCAGTTTTAAAGCCCTTGATATATTGAAGTTTTTGTGCTATGAAATCAAAGTCTTTTTCATTTTCTACAAGTAAAACCACCCTAGAACTACCCCCAAAAGCACAAATTTCATTTTTTGAGTTTAAAAAATAGGCTTTAAAAAGTTCTAATTTTTTATCATTAAAACTAAAGGGTAATTTTTGACTTTCTGTAAATTCAATAAAACTAGCAAAAATATCTGCATAAAAAAATGCAAATTTTAAATCTTTAAAATACAAATTTTTACAAAGCAAACTCGTTTGAAATAAAGATTTTGAGCCTAAAATTTCATATTTACAAGCTTTTAAGGTATGAAAATTTGATTTTAATTTTAAAATAAATTTTTCATCATCAGAACAAAAGAAAGTTTTTTCTTTAGAATTTTTTAAAAGATCAAAATCTAATAAAATATTTGAATTTAAGGCTTTAAAATTAAAGGCTTTTGCAAATTTTAATTCTACATGATTGCAATATATAAACTCATAAGATTTTTCTTCGCATAAAAATCTAAAAAGCCTAAAAATAGCTTCTTCAAGATCATCAACTTGAAGATAAAACACATCTTTATCTTCAAGATTTAATTTCTCCTCGCTTACTATGACATAAGCTCCAAGTTTTATAGCAAAACTAGCTTGTTCATTATTCTTAGCAAAAAAAACACTTGCTTGTTTGACTTTGTTTAAATCTATACTAAAATCATAAACACTAGAAGTTGCTCCATAGTTTAAAACTTGGGCATTAACAAGCTCAATAAAATTAGAAATATTCATTTAGCCTATTAAAGCTCCATTTTCGATAAAGCTTTGTGGACTAATTAAAACTAATTTACCATTTTTTTCTGCACTTAAAATCATGCCTTGGCTTTCATGGCCAAAAATTTTAGCTTTTTTTAGATTGGTAATGACACAAACTTGCTTACCTATTAACTCACTAGCTTTATAAAATTTAGCAATACCTGAAAGCACTTGTCTTAGTTCGCCATTTTCAAGTTCAAGTTGAAATTTTAAAAGCTTTTCACTGCCTTCTATATTTTGACAATCTTTTACTAATGCTACTTTAATTTCAATTTTTTTAAAATCATCAATTTTAATTTGAGGTAAGTTTGACTTCTCTTCTGCTTTTTCTTCTTTTTTGCTTTCTTGAGTTAATTCAACTTTTGGAAATAAAGCTTCACATGCACTTGATTTTAAATCGCATAATTGATTATTTAAAATTAGTTTTTGATAGTTTTCGTTTGAAATTTCAAAATTTAAAGCTTTGGCAATTTTTAAAGCTGTTTTTGGCATAGCAGCTGAAAGTAAAATAGTAACTTTTGTTAAAATATTAGCACATAAAGCCACTAAGGCATTAGCTTTTTGTATTTGATCGTTTTTAATTAAATTCCAAGGCTCATACTTACTAATACTTAAATTTGCTAAAGATAAAGCCTTAAAAAGCTCTTCTAAATAGCGATTTGGCTGGATATTTTCTAAAGCATTAATCGCATTATCTAAATACTCTTTACATTCATTTAATTCTTGATTAAAATACAAATTCACATCTTTACAATCAATAATATTTTGAGAGTACTTAGCACTCATGCCGATAATTCTGTTTAATAAATTTCCAAGCTCATTGCTTAATTCTGCATTGTTTCTAGTGATTAATGCTTTTTGTGAAAAATCCCCATCATTACCAAAAGGAACTTCTCTGAGTAAAAAATATCTAAAAGCTTCTAAACCAAAAGTATCTGCTACTTCTTTAGGTGCTACTACATTGCCTTTAGATTTGCTCATTTTTTCACCATCTTTAGTCCACCAGCCATGCGCTGCTACAAATTTAGGCAAAGGAAGTTCTAAACTCATCAAAAACGCAGGCCAATACACTGCATGAAAACGCAAGATATCCTTACCTACAAAATGAATATGAGCAGGCCATAGATCCATATTTTTATCATCAAGTCCATAACCCAAAGCACTCACATAATTCATCAAAGCATCAAGCCAAACATACACCACATGTTTTTCATCATTTAATTCTTTTGGAAGCTTTATACCCCACTCAAAACTCGTTCTTGTAATAGAAAGATCTTTTAAGCCACCTTCTACAAAGTGGATTAATTCATTAGCCTTATTTTTAGGTAAAATCGGCTCTTTTTCTTTATACCATTTAAGAATTTGATCTTGATATTTAGAAAGCTTGAAAAAATAACTTTCTTCTTTTAAAAGCTGTGTTTTTTTACCACAATCTGGACAATGACACTCATTTACAAGCTGAGTTTGGGTAAAATAACTCTCACAAGAAACACAATAAAAGCCTTCATAAGTTCCTTTATAAATATCACCTTTATCAAACATTTTTTTAAATGCTTTTTGTACGCTTAATTTGTGATTTTCATCTGTAGTTCTAATGAAATAATCATAAGAAATCTCAAACTCATCCCATAATTTTTTAAATTTAGCACTAATTTCATCTGCATATTCTTTAGGGGTAAAATTTCTAGCACTAGCAGCTTGCTCTATCTTTTGACCATGTTCATCTGTACCTGTTAAAAAGAATGTTTTTTCTCCTTGCAAGCGATAAAATCTAGCCAAAGTATCTGCTATAATCGTAGTGTAAGCATGACCTATGTGTGCCACATCATTTACATAATATATTGGAGTAGTAATATAACGCATTTTCAACCTTTAATTAAAAATCAAATCCACCTTCTTTACCTTTAGACATACTCTTATAAACTGCATCAATATACTCTTTTCTTAAAGAGCACTCAAAAATCATAGAGCAAGGTAAACAAGATTTTAAGCTTTTATCGTTTTGACAAGCTTGAAGTTCGTTTTTTTTAACTTCCAAAGCTAGTTCAAATTCATCTTTAACTTCAGCCATTAAAGCCCTTTATAAGCTTGTTTTAGTTTTTCAATTTCATATTTTGAACCCAAAAAGCATGGCGTACTTGCATGGATTTTTTCAAATTCCAAATCAAGCAAAGAATCATTTTCTCCATTAGTAGAAAGCCCTCCTGCTTTTTCAAAAATAAAAGCAAAAGGAAATACCTCAAAATATGCTCTTAATTTTCCATTTGGTGCATCACTTGTTGCAGGATATGAAAATAATCCTCCACCTTTGAGTAAAATTTGGTGCAAATCACTTACCATAGCACCTGAATATCTTAAACGATATCCTTCATCAAATAAAGCTTTTATAAAAGCTCTATGAGTATTTGACCAATTTTTTTGTGTCCCACCGCTTGCATTTAATTTGCCTTTTTCGTTTAATTTTAAATCCTTGACAAAAACAAATTCATCATTTTCATTTAACCTATAAAGCTTAGGAGTATCTATGCATACTATAAACTCTAAACGCACACCATAAATAGCATAAACTGCTGCTTTTAGATTTTTTGCACTAGCCTTTTGTTCATAAATAGCAAAAATAGAACCTATAGCAAAATTCACATCTACCAAAGATGAACCATCTAAAGGATCATAAGCAACGACATATTTTTCATTTTCATTGATTAATAATTGCTCTTGTTTTTCCTCACTAATTAAGCTTTTTATACCTTTGCTTTGCTTTAAAATTCTAGTGATAATCTCATCGCTTTTTACATCAAGTTTTAATTGATTATCTCCGGTTGCGTTTTGAGAGGTGGTATAATCAAAATCTTTTAAATATCTAAGTTCTTTTGAAATTTCAATCACTGCTTTTTGTATATCGTTAATTAATTCTTGCATATTTTACCCCTATACTTTTTTTGAATTTTTTAATATAAAATCACAAATACTTTCTAAATCATCTAAATGAAGCCATGTTAAATTTTCACAAGAAATTTTTTCATAACTAGCTATAGCATTAGAATATGCAAAATATGACCTATCTATCTCTTTACAAAAAACACTAATTCTTGGCATATCTAAGGTTTTTAAGCCCTCTATAAATAAAAAATCAAATTCCCCTAGTTTAGAAATAGCTTCATCTAAAGTACTTGGAGAATGTGTAAATAAAGTTGTCCTTGTAGGACTTAAAACCATTACATCAGCACCGCTTTGAAAAAATTTAAAACTATCTTTTTTTGCTATATCAAAACTTGCTTTATCTTTTGGATCGTGTTTTATAATACATACTTTATAATTTTGCTCCATAAAATATTTAGCAACTTGAGTTATTAAAGTTGTTTTACCTGAATTGGAAGGCCCACTAAAAGCCATTGCTAATCTTTTCATAACTTCCTTAAATCAAAGAAAATAAACAAAATTATATCTTTTTAAAAGTTAAAAGCTTATAATTATAAAAAAATTAGGAATAAAATATGAAAAAAATTTATATGATTATTTTTTTAACACTTATTTTTACTGCATGCTCAAATAAAACCCAAAAACAAGGCGAAATCGATTTAAAAAGCCAAACTCTCATGTACGCACAAAAAATCAATTTTAATTATAAAGATAATAGAGTAGTTGCTTTGTTAAGCTATCTAAATCCTGTATTAGATGAAAAAAGTCAAAAAGAAGTTTTTGTGCTTAGTTTTTTACCAAATATCAATATCAAACAAGAGCAAATTTCAATACTCATAGATGGAGAAAAAACTAACTTAAAAGCCTTAGATAAAAATGATGAGTTGTTTAAGTATATCATCAAAAGTGATTATGCAAGTTATTACAAAATCACCCTTGATGAGTTGGTACAAAAACCTATTTTACAACTTGATTTGTGTTTTGAGAATCAGTGTTTTGAGTTAAAGTTTCAAAAAATTTCGAAATCGGTGTATTATCGTTCAGAAGATGCAAATACACAATATAATTAGCTAAAACTTTTTTAGCATACACCCTACTTTCTGCATAAGGAACTAGCTCCATAGATAAAAACGGCTCGTACTTTCCCGCTCTAAACATATCTTCTCTTTTGAGCATTCTAGTGGTAAATCCTATACCTCCATTATAAGCATATGCCACAAATACTGGAGAATTAAGTTTAGATTCTAAATAATCTAAATGATGATTTGCAAAAGTATAGGCTGTTTTTGGATCAAAAAGCATATCTTGGTCAAAATTTGGAATTTGTAATTCTTTATTACCTATATGATTAGCTAAAAATGGAATAAATTGCATAATACCTAAAGCATAAGAAGTTGAAATTGCTGTTGGTATAAAACGACTTTCTTGTCTAGCTAAAGCTAAAATCATAGCCTTTCTTTGTGTAGAATAATCTTTTAAATACTCAAAATAAGGCATAATGAAATAATGTTTTTTAAAACCCTCAGCTCTTTCTTTAATATAAGCATAAATAGCGATATTTTCTTTAGTATAAAAATCTTTTGCAAGCTTTTCTAGATCACTAGGAGTACCTTTTGCAATTTCTTTTGCAAGTTTTTGCCAAGCAAAAGGATCTTTCATATCAAAGTCATTTTTTTGTTTTTTTGGTTTTAATTCTTCTATTTTAGGCAAAGGCAAGCCCTTTAACTCTCTTGCATAAAGACTATAAATATTTAAAGAATCGCTTTGAGCAAGCTCATCAAGATACTTTTTATCTTGAGTGATTAAATAAATCCAAAAATTTGCATTATCTGCCAAAGGCTTGCTTTTAAAAGTATCTTTTGCTACTTGAAAAAACTCTAGTGCCTTTTTATCATCATTTTCTAAAATAGCATTCACACCTAAGTAAAATGCATTATCTTGAAAAGTTAAATTTGCATCTACATTGACCAAAGATTTTCTTATCAATGGACTTTTTTTCTTAATGATAATTTCTTTTACAAAATTTGTAAATTCTTTTTCTTTTGCCAATTCATCAGCAAAATCTTTTTCTAAGAAAAAATCCTTTTTATCTTTTAAAAAGCCATAAATTTTATAAAAATTTGCACTATCATAATTTAAAATTGCATAACTTAGAGGATCTTTAGCATTAAAAGCTTCTAAAAGCTTTACTAAATTTGGATTATCTTGTGGGATAATTTTTTTCATCTCATTACGCGTTGAAGCATTAAGATCTTGTATAAAAGTTAAACTGTTTAATCTTATAAGCTGACAAGTAGCATTAGCATCTAAGATATTTTGCGTATTAAATTTATAACAAGCTTCATATTCTTTATTATATCCCAAAGGTGGAATGATCGTTTCAATAGCATTTTTAATACGCCCTGCATAACGATAAATATGTTCTTTTAAACCTTCAACTTCTTCTTTTTTAAATTCATTTTTTTCTAATAAACGATATAAATAATAATCCTTAGCTAAAGAATTTGGTTTTTGCTCTAATTCTTTATAAGAACACATCGCACTATTTGCAAAAACTACTCCAGCTAAAAGTAATACCACACTTTTTTTCAACACTTATAAACTTCCTAAAATTAAATTTGATAAAAATATTTGTATAAATTTAAGCCCTAAAATAATAATCAAAGGTGCTAAATCAATACTTCCTATAGTAGTAGGGATAAATCTTCTTACAAAAGCATAAGCAGGATTAGTTAAACGATATAAAATTTGTACTATAGGATTATATGGATCAGGTCTTACCCAAGAAATCAATGCAGCAATGATTATAATCCAAACATAAATTTCAATCACTAAAGAAAAAATTTGTACCAAAGACACAATCAAACTTGTTCCAACTCCCATTTTACTCCTTTATAATTTCTTTAACAAAAGGCTTAATTAAAGTATAAATTTCACTCATTTCAGGTCCATGAGTAACCCCTGTTAATACTAAACGCAAAGGCATAAAGAAATTTTTACCTTTTAAATTTGTTTTTTCCATCAAAATCTTTTTAAACTCATCGTATTCTTGAGGTAAATCCAAATCTTTTAAAATCTCTTTAATCAACTTACATTCATTTTCAAATTCATTATAATTTTTAACTGCAAAAATGGCCTGTATTTTTTCTCTTATCTCATTTAGCGTGCTAGCTTCTTGAGTATAAAATTTTGCAAGCTCCGCTACATCTTTACCTAAATTTAACAAAGAATTTAATTTATCATTATCAAGCATTTTTATATGCTCACGGTTAATTTGCATCAAGCGCTTAGTGTCAAATCTTGCAGGAGATTTTGAAACTTTTTTCAAATCAAACCATTCTATGGCTTCTTCTAAAGTAAAAATCTCTTTTGGAGTTTTATTGCCTAAAAGGATTAAATAATTTGCAATAGCACTTGCTAAATATCCATTATCAAGCATCCATTTTACACTAGAATGAGCCTCTCTTTTGCTCATTTTAACACCCTCTTCATTTAAAATGATAGGTAAATGTGCATAAGTCATACTTTTATCATAACCCAAACTAGCTCTAATATGTTCTTGCTTAGGAGTATTTGAAACATGATCTTCTCCCCTTATAATACAAGTAACGCCTTCTAACATATCATCAACCGCACAAGCAAAATTATAAGTTGGGGTTTTATCCGCTCTCATAATCACAAAACTATCAATATCTTCAGGATTAAAACTAATCTCGCCTTTAATATAATCAGTAAATTGCATTTGTGATTGAGGTTTTTTAAGACGAATTACAAAAGGTTTTTCACAATTTAACACATCAATATCTGCTAATTTTTCACAAGTACCATCATATCTATATGCTTGATTTTTACTTTTAGCTAATTCTTTTTTATGCGCTAACTCATCCTCAGTACAAAAACAAGCAAAAGCTTTTTTTTCATTTACTAGCTTTAAAGCCATTTGACGATGAAATTTCAAATTCTCACTTTGCACATAATAATGCTGCCAAGTTATACCAAATTCTTTCAAAATAGCTTTTATTTCTTCTTCTTTTCCAGCAATATTTCTAGCATTATCCGTATCTTCAATACGCAAAATAAAATCTGTATTTTCTTGTCTTGCTTTAATATAATTAAACAAAGCTGCTCTTAAATTTCCAATATGCATATCTCCAGTAGGCGATGGTGCAAACCTATACATTATTTATCCTTTTAAAACTTTTTTATCATTATACAATTAAATACTTGCTATTTATTTTAAAAAAACAAAGTTCACACAAAATTCACTCAATATTTATATGATTTCACAAATAATTCAATTTAAAGGATAAAAAATGAAATTAAAAATAGCTTTAGTGGCATTAACTCTAGCAAGTTGTGTTTTTGCAAGAGATATGGTTGTAGGTGTAAATGCTTTACCGACAAATTCTAAAAATTTTATACAAAAACACTTTACAGGCTCAAACATTGCTTTAGTTAAACAAGATATTGATAGTTTTGATGTTTATTTAGACAATGGAACTGAACTTGAGTTTTTTATCAATGGAGATTGGAAAGAAATTGATGCAAAATACAGACCAATTGATACTTCTTTTTTAAGTCCAAATGTTTTAGCAACGATTAAGAAAATGCACCCAAATGCAAGTATAATTAAAGTTGAAAAAGAAATTCAAGGTTATAAATTTAAACTAAATAATATGATGGAAATTTATACTGATGTAAATGGAAATTTCTTAGGACAAAAATTTGATGATTAAAAATTAAGCTAAGCTTTTTGCTTAGCTTTTATAAGAATTTAGAGCAAGCTCTTGTATATTATAATTAGCAATTCTCTCATAAGCAAAGCCTTTTTTCTCTAAAAAATCAAGTAAAATTTTCTCCATTTTTTCTAAAGCATTTAAGACTTCTTTTGAAAGTTCAAAACTCAATGGTTCTATGCGTTTTGGCACACAGGCTAAAATTTGAGTTTTAGGTAAATCTCCCATAAGCTCCATATATTGTAAAGTTTGAAGCATTTCAACCTCATGTGCGCTACCACTCCAATTAACTTTTTTTGGCATTACATCATAAGGAAAGAAAAAAATATCTCCGATCTTAGCATCATCTGCTGCAATACAATCAATCACAACCATTTCATCATATTCAGCTATAATATAGCTAAGTTGCAAAGCCAAAGTTCCACCATCTACAAAGCTCACTGAGTCTTTTTCGTGATAAAACTTATAATTTTTTTCTAAAAGTTTGCAAAGATGAACGCCTAAGCCCTCATCTGCAAACATAATATTACCAATACCTAAAATTAGAAGTTTCAATGATTTTCTCTTACAAATTTATAACCACTAAAGATAGCATCTAAAGCACCATCTTTACCTTTAACTGAGTTAAACACAGCCATATAAATATGCACTGGAACAAAAATCAACACAACCCACATTAAAATTCTATGGTAGGTTCTAACATCAGCTAATCCACCTAGCATTACCTCAATAGGTCTTAAGATATTGTATAAAAATCCACCCAAGCCTTCATGATATACATGCATATAAAGGATTAATCCCGTTAAAATAAGCCCAAACATAACAAGATAAAAGAAAAAATAAGTTACAAATTGCAAAGGATTATATACACCTTGTAAATGCGGGTGCTTTCCTAAGAAAATGTAAAATTTAATCTGATCTATCCATAATTTTACATTAAAAATATCTTTGATACTTCTTCTTTCATTTGCACTTTTTGGATCAAAAAAGAACAAATATGTTTTAAAAAGCACACAAGCTATTAAGATAAATCCAAAAATTTGGTGTACCATGCGGTATTTTGCCTGCATAAATAAAGTCGGTTCAGATGAAATAGATGGAGATTGAAAAACATAAGAAATATAATATCCAGTCCCCACTAAAATCACGATTGCAACCGCTCTTAACCAATGTGTAAAACGAAGGCCGATACTAAATTCGTATTCAGCCTTTCTGTTTGATTTTAAGGAATGTTTAGAATCCATACTAAAGTCCTTTCCTTATAAATTTACATTTACTTTATACTCGCTAAGATTATTGCCTTTAGTATCCATTACATGTACTGCACATGCTATACAAGGATCATAAGAGTGAATAGCTCTTATTACCTCTAAAGGCTGTTTAACATCAGCTAGTTTCATACCGATAAGACATTGCTCATAGCTACCACCTACTCCATTTGCATCTTTTGGACTTGCATTCCAAGTAGAAGGTACTACTGCTTGCCAATTTTCAATTACACCATTTTTAATTCTACACCAATGGCTCAACGCACCACGAGGCGCACTTCCCATAAATCTACCTTTGTATTCTTTGTTTTTATCAATTACATAAGTAGCACAAGTACTTTCATCTGTTTTTAAATTTTCAACCAAAGAATTAAATGCTTTTAAACCATGATCAGCAATGATTTTAGCTTCAATTGCTCTAGCACCAGTTCTTCCTAAAGTACTCATAAGTGCTTTAACTGGTAAATTTGTAGCTTTTAAGAATGAATCAACCGCTTCTACTACGATTTTATTACCCTTAGCATAATTAACTAAAATATTTGCTAATGGCCCAACTTGCATAGGTAAATTTTCATATCTTGGAGCTTTAATCCAGCTGTATTTACCTTTGGTATCAAATACCTTACTATGAACCATATTGCCTTTATCATCAATACTTTCACCATCAATTAAGCCTGTATAGTTTGGATTGGTTTTACCATCATAAGGATGTAAAGCTTCATTGTCTTCATACCAAGCTCTTGTAGCTTCTTCAGTGATTTTAGCTTCATCTACTTCTTCAACCTTACTCAAATCACCATTTCTAATAATACCACCTTCAAACAACCACTCATCACTTGAAACTTGGAATTCTCTCTCAGTGTAGAAGTTATTTACCCCTACATCATTTAATACGCTTGCTTCTTTAGAATAAGCTTTTGCCGCCATGATTAAATCCGGATAATAAGCACGATTAATAAAATCAGCTACTTCTTGGAATTTAGTCATATATTCAGCCATTCTTGATGGGTTTAAAAGATCCATAACACAAGTCACACCACCTACTGTTAGGCTTTGTGGATGAGGATTTTTAGCACCAAAAATCGCCATAGCTTGAGCTATTGTTCTTTGAATTCTTAAACATTCTAAATAATGCGAAAGTGCAATAAGGTTTTGCTCAGGAGTAAAGCGATAAGTTGCGTGTCCATAATAAGCATTTGCAAATGGTCCAAGATTTCCTTTATCTACAAAGGTTTTTAGTCTTTGTTGTACTTCTAAAAGTTTATCTGCACCTGTTGCATAAGGCATATCGGTATATTTAAATGCTTCATCACTTGCTTTTTTTACATCAGCACTTAAAGCACTTACAACATCAACAAAATCAAGCCCATGAAGTTGATAAAAATGCACAGGATGATCATGCATATATAAAGCTGCATTCATTAAAGTTCTAGTTAAAACTGCGTTTAATGGTGGAGTAATACCCAAAGCATTTTCTACTGCAATAATCCCTGCTCTATAGTGTGAAAAAGTACAAACACCACAAATTCTTTGAGTTAAAAAGCCCGCATCTCTTGGATCACGACCTTTTACAATAGTTTCTAAACCTCTCCATAGAGTTGATCCTGAATATGCTTCTTTAATAACATTATTTTCATCAACTACCACTTCAACTCTTAAGTGTCCTTCTATTCTAGTAAGTGGATCTATAATAATTCTTTTTGACATTCTTAATCCTTATTCTTTTCTAATGAAGCAATCACAGCATGCGCAGCAACAGCAACACCTGTTACACAAAGCACACCTATACCTATTTTATCTGAAATACTATCCGCACCCAAGCCATAAACAGTATCAAATAACCTTCCTGCCATCACTTCTTCAAAAGGTCCCATAGTATCCCAAAAATCCGGTTCAGAACAACCTATACAACCATGTCCAGCTTGTACCGGCCATGAAGTATGTTGATTAAATCTTTCTTTTGAACAGTTATTAAAAGTATAAGGTCCTTTACAACCTACTTTATAAAGACAATATCCTTTTTTCGCTCCCTCATCACCAAATTGTTGCACAAACTCACCCGCATCAAAGCGTCCTCTTCTTTCGCAAAGATCATGAATTCTTAAAGCATAAGCCCATTTTGGTCTATTGTAAGCATCAAGTGCTGGTAATGTCTGATACAATATATAATGAATCACATTACCTATAATATTTTTCTCACTTGGAGGACAGCCTGGAACATTAATAACTGTTTTATTTGTAACTTTGCTTAAGCTTACAGCATTACTTGGATTAGGTCTAGCAGCTTGAATACCACCAAAAGCTGAACAGGTACCTATAGCAAAAATAGCCAAAGCATTATCACAAGCTTGTTGTGCTATTTGTTTTCCTGTTTTACCGTGTGGTCCTATGGTTAAAAAGTTTTCTGTAGCACCTGTTGGTATACCACCTTCTACCATTAAGATATATCTACCTTTGTATTTTTCCATAGCAGCTTCAAGATTATGCTCAGCTTGCCAACCTGCTGCACCCATTATAGTTTCATGATATTCTAAAGAAATATGATCAAAAATTAAACTATCAATAGTAGGAGCATCACTTCTTAATAAACTCTCAGAACATCCTGTACATTCAGCCATATGAAGCCAAATCACTGGAAGTCTATCACTAAGCTCAGCAGCTCTTGCAACTACTGGAGTAAAGCTAGCAGGTAGTGCTAAAAATGCAGTCATTGCACTAGCCCATTTCATAAAATCTCTTCTTGAAAAACCTGATTGCTCTAAGGCTTTAGAGATAGAAATCTCATTTTTCAAAAGAGGAAGTTTTTCTAATGCGTCTAAACGGCGATTAAAAATATCTAAATCACTCATTTGTTGTTCCTTAAATAATAGAAATATCATTAAAGATTTTAAAACATTTATTGTTAAGAATAGATAAAAAATAATAATTTTTTAAACAAATATACGAAGCATTTACAATTTAATGCTAATTAGGAGATTTTTACTCTAAAATAAGCAAGTATTGCACTTGCTTATTGTTTAACAATGATAATCTCATCATCTTTAGAATCTATAATAATCTCATCGTTTTCATTTAATTCATCCGATAATATCATATCACTTAATTTATCTTCTACCATGTCATATAAAGCTCTTTTTAATGGTCTTGCACCAAAATCAACATCAAAACCAACCTTTGCTATTAACCTAGCAGCATTATCGCTCAAGCTTGCTTTAATACCTCTATTTTCAAGACTTTTTTGCAAGGTATTAAAAAGCAATTTAACTATTTTTTCAGCTTCACTTTCTCCCAAAGGATTAAAAGTAATAATATCATCCAAACGATTTAAAAACTCAGGTCTAAAAAAGCTTCTAAGGGCTTCTTTGATAGCTTTTTCTCTTTCTTCACCCTTTAACTCCATGATAAAATTTGCACCTATATTAGAAGTTAATATAATAATGGTATTAGTAAAATCAACCGTTACACCTTTACTATCTGTAGCTCTACCATCATCTAAAATTCCCAAAAGTATATTAAATACATCTTTATGAGCTTTTTCTACTTCATCAAACAAAATCACACTATAAGGCTTTCTTCTAACAGCTTCGGTTAGCTCCCCGCCTTCTTCATGCCCTATATATCCTGGAGGTGCACCTAAAAGTCTTGATACGCTATGTTTTTCCATAAATTCACTCATATCAAAACGCACCATAGCTTTTTCATCATCAAATAAAAATTTAGCCAAAGCTTTTGCGCTTTCTGTTTTACCTACTCCAGTTGGACCTAAAAATAAAAAGCTTCCTATAGGTTTAGTTGCTTGATTTAGCCCTGCTTTATTACGCTTAATAGCTTTGGCCAAAGCACTCAAAGCCTCATCTTGTCCTATGACACTTTCTTGCAAATACTCTTGAATGTGTAAATATTTTTGCTTTTCAGAAGTAAGCATTTTTTGCACGCTAATACCTGTCCATTTACTTAAAATACCAGCTACTAAATCCTCATCTACTTGGTTTTTAAGCAAAACTCCTTCTTGGGTCATTTGTTTCCATTTTTCTTCTAAATTTAATACCTCTTTTTCACACTCTAAAATTTTGCCATATTCTATTTCAGCAGCCTTTTGAAAATCTCCTTTGTTTTTAGCTAAAATAGCTTCATTTTTTAAAGTATCGATTTCTTTTTTCTTTGCACTTATGCCATTAAATACTGCTTTTTCATTTTCAAATTTGGCATTAAGTTTAATTTGCTCTTCTTTTAAATTTGCTAATTCTTTTTTAATCTCTTCTAATCTTTTTTCATTAGCTTCATTTTCTTCCATTTTTAAAGCTTCATTTTCTACTTCCAAACTTTCAATTTGCTTTCTAACCTTTCTTAGTGAATTTGGCTCACTTTCTATTTGCATTTTTAATTCTGCTGCAGCCTCATCAATTAAATCAATCGCCTTATCAGGTAAAAATCTATTAGCTATATAACGCTTAGATAGCTTTGCAGCTGCTACTAAGGCACTATCATTAATAGTTACATTATGATGAATTTCTAATTTTTCTTTTATACCTCTAAGCATAGCCAAAGCTTCATTTACGCTAGGCTCAGCTACATTTACGGGTTGAAATCTTCTTTGTAAAGCTGCGTCTTTTTCAAAATATTTTCTATATTCTTTTAAGGTTGTAGCACCTATAGTATGAAGCTCACCTCTTGCTAAAGCAGGTTTTAAAATATTTGCCGCATCCATACTTCCTTCATTTGCACCCGCACCTACAATGGTGTGAATTTCATCTATAAATAAAATTATATTTTTATGTTTTATTACTTCATTTACAACAGCTTTTAATCTATCTTCAAATTCACCTCTGTATTTTGCTCCTGCTATTAAAGCACTCATATCCAAGGCTATGACTTTTTTATTTTGCAATGAAGTAGGAACATCTTTTTTAACTATCCTTTGTGCTAAGGCTTCTACTACAGCAGTTTTTCCTACTCCTGGTTCACCTAATAAAATAGGATTATTTTTAGTTTTTCTGATTAAAATTTGCATTAATCTTTGAATTTCTTCTTCTCTGCCTATGACAGGATCAAGTTCATTGTTTTTAGCTTTCATAGTCAAATCAATACCAAATTTAGACAAAGAATCAAGCGTTTCATCGCTTGTTTTAGTTTCTATTTTAGCTCCTGCTCTAATGAATTCTAATTCTTTTTTAAACTCATTTAAATCTACAAATTTAGATAAAAGTTCTTTAATAACCCCACTCGTACTTTCTGAAACAAGCCACATATCCACAGCCAAATAGCTATCTTTGTTTTCTAAAGCCAAGCCTTTTGCTTTTTCTAAAGAATTAATAAATTCATTTGAAAATTTAATATTATCTTTATTTACATTTGAGCTAGTAGGAAAAGATGAAATTTTACTTTTTACTTCTAACTCAAATGCCTCTTTAGAAACATTTAATTTATTAAAAACTTGATTTAGTAAACTTGAACTATCAACACTTAAAGCCCATAATAAATGCAAAGGTTTTATTTCACTATTCTTAGAATGAATGGCCAAAGAAATCGCACTTTCTATATTTGAAAGCATAGAATCTGTTAAAAAATCTTGTATATTTGCCATTTTTACTCCTTTTTTACTTTTATATGAAGTGTATTATATAACTTTAGTCTATTATTGTCAAGTTTATTTAGTTATATTTATAAATAATTTTTTATATATACACACTAATATCATAAAAATATTTACTTTATTTACGATTTTTTAAGCAAAAATAACTAAAATTAGATAATTATTTTATGAATTCATATTTATTTTGGAGTTTTTCCTTTGAAGACAAAAAGAAATCTTATTATCGCAGCTAGCATTTGTAGTTTAGTAACTGCTTCTTTTATTTTTACGAATTTACAAGCTAAAAACCCCGCTCCTAGTGAAGCAGAAAAGAAAATAGAAGCTTTATCTAAACTCACAAGAACTATGTCTATCATAGAACAATACTATGTTGATGATGTTAATTATACAGATTTAGTTGATAAATCCATAGCAGGTTTACTAACAAATTTAGATGCTCATTCTTCTTTCTTAGATGAAAAAGGCTATAAAGAACTTAAAGAACAAACTAATGGAGAATTTGGAGGACTTGGCTTTACTATTACGCAAAAAGATGGAGCAATTAGTGTTGTAGCCCCTATAGAAGGAAGCCCAGCAGACAAAGCAGGCATTAAAACTGATGATATTATTTTAAGAATCAATAACGAATCAACCTTAGGTATGACTTTAAATGAAGCTGTTTCTAAAATGCGCGGAGAACCTAAGACAAAGGTTACTCTAACTATCTATAGAAAAGGCGATGCAAAACCATTTGATGTTAATTTAAAAAGAGATATTATAAAAGTAGATAGTGTTTATACAAAATTAATCGAAAATGAAAACTTGCTTTATTTAAGAGTGACTAATTTTGATAAAAATGTCGTAGATGAAGCTAGTAAAGCTATCAAAAAACATTCTAATGTAAAAGGAATTATACTAGATCTTAGAACTAACCCGGGTGGTATTTTAAATCAAGCTGTAGGTTTGGTAAATCTTTTCGTAGATAAAGGAGTCATTGTCTCACAAAAAGGAAAAATAGAAAGTGAGAATGTAGAATTTAAAGCAAATCCTAGTAAAAAAATCACTAACGCACCTTTAGTAGTGCTTGTAAATGGTGGTAGCGCTAGTGCAAGTGAGATTGTAAGTGGGGCTTTACAAGATTTTAAACGTGCTATTATAGTGGGTGAAAAAACCTTTGGAAAAGGTAGTGTGCAACTTATATTACCTATGGATGAAAAAGGTAAAGAAGGCTTAAGACTTACTATAGCAAAATATTATTTACCAAGTGGTAGAACCATACAAGCTGTCGGGGTTAGTCCTGATATAGAAGTATTCCCAGGAAAAGTAAGTAAAGAAGAAAATCATGGCTTTGAAATCAAAGAAAGCGATCTAAAAAAACACCTACAAGCTGAACTTGATAAAATCGGACATCAAGAAAAGAAAAAAGATAACAAAGAAGACAAAAATATCATCACCAAAGAACAAATTGATAATGATATACAACTAAAAACAGCAATTGACGCAATCAAAATTTTAAACATCACAAAAGGAGAGTAAAATGGCAACAAAACTAGATCTTTTATACGAGGGAAAAGGTAAAAAAATGTTTAAAACTGATGATGAGAATTTACTCATCACAGAATTTAAAGATGATTTAACTGCTTTTAATGCAGAAAAAAAAGGTAATGAAGCAGGAAAAGGTGCATTAAATTGTAAAATTAGTACTGAAATTTTTCATCTTTTAGAAAAAGAAGGGATTAAAACACATTTAGTAGAAACTATCAGCGATAAAGAACAAATTGTTAAAAAATGCAATATTATACCTATTGAAGTTATTACTAGAAATGTAGCTACGGGATCTTTGACAAAAAGATTAGGCATTAAAGAAGGTACAATTTTACCTTTTGCTGTAGTTGAGTTTTGTTATAAAAATGATGATTTGGGTGATCCTATTATCAATGATGAACATTGTTTAATTTTAAATCTAGTAAAAAGTGAAAAAGATTTAGAATTAATCAAAAACACCGCAAGACATATTAATTCTATCTTAGTTAAATTCTTTGAATCTAAAGGATTAAGACTGATTGATTTTAAATTAGAATTTGGTATTGATAGTGAAGGAAATATGATATTAGCTGATGAAATTAGCCCTGATAGTTGTAGATTTTGGGATAGTAAAACTAATGAAAAATTAGACAAAGATCGCTTCAGACAAGACTTAGGCAATGTAAAAATGGCCTATGAAGAAGTATTAAAAAGAATTTTAAGTTAGGAAAAATAATGAAAGTAACTGTAAATATCACACTTAAAAATGGGGTTTTAGATCCTCAAGGCAAAGCCATAGAAAAGGCTTTGCATTCTTTAGATTTTAATAACATAGCAAATGTTAAAACCTCAAAACAAATTAGTTTTGATATAGCTTGTGATGATAAAGAAGAAGCTTTAAAACAAGTTGATTTAATGTGCAAAGAATTACTTGCAAATACTGTGATAGAAGATTATGAGATAATATTATGAAAGTAGCTATTATTCGTTTTCCTGGAACTAATTGCGAGTTTGATACAGCTTATGCTTTTGAAAAACTAGGCGTAAAAACTGAAATCATTTGGCATGAAAGACAAGATTTTAGCGCAGATTTAATCGTTTTACCAGGTGGATTTTCTTATGGAGATTATTTAAGATGTGCAGCTATTGCAAAACTTGCTCCTGCTATGAAAACACTTAAAGAACATGTGCAAAAAGGTGGCTATGTCCTAGGTATTTGCAATGGCTTTCAAATTTTATTAGAGCTTGGTCTTTTAAAGGGAGCTATGAAACATAATAATAGCTTAAGTTTTATTTCTAAAATGCAAGCATTGCAAGTAGTATCAAACAATAATGCTTTTTTGAAAAATTTCCAAAAAAATGACATTATAGAATTACCTATTGCTCACGGAGAAGGAAATTATTTTAATAGCGAAGATGGTATTAAAATGCTAGAAGATAAAGATATGATTTTATTAAGATATATCAATAATCCAAATGGCTCTTTAAACGATATAGCCGGAATTTGTGATGAGAATAAAAAAGTCTTTGGACTTATGCCACACCCTGAAAGAATGTGTGATGATATACTTGGCTCAAAAGTAGGACTTAAAATGTTTGAAGGATTTTTAAATTGCTAAAAACCTTCAAAGTTTTTTGTATTTTTTTACTAGCACTTAATTTATATGCTCAAGAAAACAGTGTTTTTGAAGATTACAACACCTTAGAAAAAAATTACAATCAATTAGATGATCAAGCTAAGCAAATTTATCAAACCATCGCTCCAAGCGATGAGAGTAATTATGAAAGTAAAGTCAATGATGAAAATTTTATTCCTCAGGGCTCTTTAGTATTAAATGCAAAAGAATACACTGATGAAGCTTATATAGATGAAGCTTTTGCTATAGATCTTGAGGTTATCACCACAACTAATGTAAGTTTTGATTTAAATGTGAGCTTTGAAAAAAATGACGATATGCTTTGGATTAATCCTAATCCTATTTGGGAGCAAAAAGCTAATTCATATCACACAAAATTATGGTTTGAAGCAAAAAGTTTAAATGCCAATTTAAATAAAATCGTCGTTTCTTTAAGCAGAAATGATCATATTTTTCAAAGCTCATCACTAATTATAAAACCTATTAGACTTAAAAAAATCGACGCTCCTTCTAACAAATACTCACACATAGTTGCAAGTAATTTAGAAGTAAAACAAGTAAAAGCAAGCCATTTTGATAATGATAATATGATTTTATTTATAGAACTTGCAGGAGAAAACACAAACCTAGCAAGTTTTAATATAAAAGATATTCAAAAACAAGGTGTAGAGGCTATTAAAGGCGATTTTGAAAAACAAAGTGGATTTTATTATGCTATTTTAGATAAAAGCAAAACGCGTTTTGATTTTTCTTATTTTAATTTAAATTCTAAAGAACTAAAAGATTTTTCCTTAAAAATAGAACTTAAAGAAGATAGTATAAGCACACAAAGTGATTTAAATCCAAAAACTAATGATTTTAATTTTTACAAACAAGTGTTTTTGTGGAGCTTGTGTGGTATTTTTGCTTTATGGTTTGTATTTAAGAAAAGCTACGTAGCTTTAGGCTTAGCAATTTTAGCTTTAATAGCAAGTTTTTTAGCCCAAAATAACATATATAAAGCTATATTAAAAGCTGAAAGTAAAGTACAAATTTTACCAACTCTAAACTCAACTCATTTTTATTCTGGAAAATATAAACAAGAAGTAGAAGTACTAGATTCAAGAGATGAATATAAAAAAATTTTATTTAATAATGGAAAAATAGGCTGGGTAAAAAGTGAAGATTTATCAAAGATTTAAAGCTTTAATATTTTGGATTGAATTTATTTTATCTATTATATTTTTATGTATTGTCTTTTTATTATTACAATCACAAGAAAAAATTTGGAAAATCAGAAAAGCATGGTCAAAACTACAAAAATATGTAATAAATTATAAAATCCAAACCCAAGGTTCTATACACCCTCAAGCTAATTTACTTTTAATCAATCACCAAAGCTTGCTAGATATAGTTGTTTTGGAAGATTTATGCCCAAAAAATATATCTTGGATAGCAAAAAAAGAACTTGGTGAACTCCCCGTTTTTAAAACTTTGATTAAAAAACCTAAAATTATTTGTATAGATAGAAGCCCAAAGGGTCTAGTAAAACTTTTAAAAGAGGCTAAAGAAAGACTAAAAGAAGATAGAATTTTGGCTATTTTTCCAGAAGGTACAAGATCTAAAACACAAAAACTTTTAAAATTCAAAGTTGGAGCTAAAATTTTAAGTGAAAAACTTAATCTAAAAGTCCAACCTGTGGTAATTGTTGATTCAGCTAAAATTTTGGACACGCAAAACTTTAGCGCAAAGAGTGGTGTTTTAAAAGTAGTATTTCTTGATCTTGTTGATACAAGTAAAGATGATTGGCTTGAGCAAACTAGAGAAAAAATGCAAGCAATCCTAGATAACGAAAGGTCAAAAGCTTGATTGGTACGGTTTTGGCTGTAGGTTTTGGTGGCTTTTTAGGGGCTATATCTAGAATGCTTACTAGTAGCTTTTTTAATAAAATCATTCCACATGATTTTCCCTATGGTACTTTACTTGTTAATATCATAGGATCTTTTTTAATGGGCTTGTTTTTTTCTTATGCAAACTCTAAAGGCGTGCATATTTTTACTAAAAGTTTAATTAGTACGGGTTTTTTAAGTGCTTTTACGACTTTTTCAACTTTTTCTTATGAAAATTTGCTATTTTTGCAAAGTGGTGATTATTTTCACTTTTTTCTAAATATTATTTTAAATATTATCCTTTGTCTTTTGGCAGTATGGATTGGTTTTTTAATTTTTAAATAAAGGAGATATAAATGCAATTTCAAACTGAAGTTAATCAACTTTTACAACTTATGATTCATTCTTTGTATTCAAACAAAGAAATTTTTTTAAGAGAGCTTATTTCTAATGCAAGCGACGCACTTGACAAACTTAGTTATTTAAGCGTGAGTGATGATGCTTATAAAAATTTAAAATTTGAGCCAAAAATTCAAATCAACTTCAATCAAGAAACAAAAACCCTAACCATAAGCGATAATGGTATAGGTATGAATAAAGAAGATTTGATCAATCATCTTGGAACCATTGCCAAAAGTGGTACAAAAAGCTTTTTAGAAAACTTAAGTGGTGATGCCAAAAAAGACTCTCAACTTATAGGACAATTTGGTGTAGGCTTTTACTCTGCTTTTATGGTGGCTTCTAAAATAGAAGTTTTAAGCAAAAAGGCATTAGATGATAAAGCTTATCTTTGGACTTCTGATGCTAGTGGTTATGAAATAGAAGATGCAAATAAAGATGAGCAAGGCACTTGCATAACCTTACATTTAAAAGATGAAGAATTTTTAAACTCATACCGCATTGAAAGTATAGTAGAAAAATACTCAAATCACATACAATTTCCTATTTTTATGGAAAAAGAAGAGTATTTACCACTAGAAGAAGGCGAAAAAGAACCTAAAAAAGAATTAAAAAACACTCAAATTAACACAGCAAGTGCTTTATGGAGACAAAATAAAGCAAGCTTAAAAGCTGAAGATTATGAAAGATTTTATGAGCAAAACTTTCATGACTCAAACAAACCTATGCTTTATATCCACACAAAAGCTGAAGGTTCTATAGAGTATAATTCTTTATTCTTTATACCTGCGCAAGCTCCGTTTGATTTATATAGAGTAGATTATAAAAGTGGTTTAAAACTTTATGTTAAAAGAGTTTTTATAAGCGATGATGATAAAGAATTATTACCAACTTATTTAAGATTTGTACGCGGGATTATTGATGTAGAAGATTTACCGCTTAATGTTAGTCGCGAAATCTTGCAAGAAAATAAAATCTTAAAAAGCGTTCAAGAAGCAAGTGTTAAAAAAATCCTAGCAGAACTTAAAAAATTCAAAGAAAAAGATAAAGAAAACTATCTTAAATTCCATGAAAACTTTGGAAAAGTTTTAAAAGAAGGTTTATATGGTTTTGGTGAAAATAAAGACGCTATAGCTAAGCTTTTATACTTTAAAAACTCAAATAAAGAAGAATTAATTGATCTTGAAGAGTATAAACAAAACTTAGCTGAAGGTCAAAATGAAATTTTTTATATTAGCGGAAAAAATGAAAAACTTTTAAGAAATTCTCCATTACTTGAAAGCTATAAACAAAAAAATATCAATGTTTTATTGCTTGATGAGGAAATTGATACCATAGTTATGCCTATGATGAATGAATTTGAAGGCTTAAAATTTAGTGCTATTAACCATCTAGCTAGTGAAGAAACTAGCGAAGAACAAAAGGCTGAATTTGCAAGCTTACTCATCAAAATAAAAGAAGTTTTAAAAGATGAAGTTGAAGAAGTAAAACTTAGCCAAAGACTTTCAAATAGTCCAAGTTGTATTGTTTATGATCAAAATAAACCTGATTTTGCTATGCAACAAATTCTTAAACAAATGGGGCAAGAACAACAAGTTAAACCTATACTTGAAATTAATCCTAATCATGAAATTTTAAAAGCCTTAAAAGAAAATGATACCTTAGCTAATGAAATGGCACATATTCTTTTAAATATGGCTAAACTTAGCGAAGGTATGGGTATAGACAACCCTAGTGAATTTAACAATGCTTTAAGCAAAATCGTTTCTAAGGCTTTAGAAAAATGAAAAATATAGCTATTTCTAAAGATATTTTACACGAATTTTGCATTATAGATGTAAGAACTCCTAGCGAATGGAAAAGCGGGGTTATAAAAGAAGCTATACTCATCGCACTTTGCGATGATAATGGCTTTATGAATGAAAATTTCATCCAAGAGTTTAAAGAAAAAGTAGATTATCAAAATAAAAATATAGCCTTTGTATGTGCTACAGGCTCAAGAAGCAAACACACTGCTATGATGATAGAAGATGCTCTAGGTATAGAATGCACTAATTTAGATGGTGGCATGGTAGCGCTTTTATCACAAGGTTATGAAGCAACAAAAGAAGGTTGATTATGAAAAAAATATTTTTATCTTTGGCACTTTGTGCTAGTTTTGTTTTAGCAGAAGTTAAAAATATTGATATTAACGCAGGAATTTTAGAAAATTATCAAGTAATTGATGTTAGAAAACCTAGCGAATGGGCGCAAACTGGTACTATAAAAAATGCCATTAAAATTAGCTTTTACAATGAAGATGGTAGCTTAAATGAAAATTTCATCGAGGAAATTAAAAAGATTTCAAGTGACAAACCTATCGCTATAGTTTGTAGAAGTGGTTCAAGAAGCGCTAAAGCTTCTGCTTTACTAGATCAAAATGGCATAGAAGTTACTAATTTAAAAGGCGGTATGAACGCACTTTTATCGCAAGGTTATAAAACCTCAAAGTAAGTCTAGCTAGACTTACTTTTTCTTTGGTCTAAATACAGAAATTACTTCTTCATTATTTTCAATATAAGCTCCACCTATTAAATCCACACAATAAGGTATAGCAGGAAATATAGGCTCAATGCATTCTCTTATAGCTTTTGGATTACCTGGTAAGTTAACAATCAATGATTTTCCTTTTATACCCGCGCTTTGTCTTGAAAGTATAGCTGTTGGTACATATTCTAAGCTTTTTGCACGCATTAACTCCCCAAAACCTGGAAGCATTTTATCACACACTGCTTGTGTTGCTTCTGGTGTCACATCACGCAAAGCAGGCCCTGTACCTCCTGTAGTAAAAATCAAATCACATTTTACTTCATCAGCCAAATAAGCTAATTTTTCTATGATTAAATCATACTCATCAGGAATTAGCTCATAATAAAAACTTTTTTCATTTTTTATATAAGAATCTAAAATTTTTTCTATCTCTACTCCGGATTTATCTTCATAAACTCCGCTACTTGCTCTATCTGAAAGTACTAAAATTCCTATTTTTACCATTTTTACTCCATTATGATTTTTTCTACATCTTGTTTTTCTATTTTTTCATTTTCTAAAAGAATGTTAGCTAATCTCACTACTTTTTCTTTCATTAATTCTAAAAATTCTTTCACTTCTTGCTTTTGCTCTTGCAATAAACCCTCATTTGCCATAGCAAAAGTTTCCATGAAAGTAAGCAATTCTTTAACCTTTAAAAGATCACTTTGTGCATTAGTATAGCTTTCATTAAAAATAAGCTCCATGGCAACTGAGCCTGCTAGAAAAACTTTTATTTTGTTTAGCAATTCTGATTTTGATTTGATGGTATTTTCATACTCTTTAAATCTATCCTCTATCAAAGTAATTTTTTCAAATTTAACATCAAAATAAAAAGCGCACAAAGCTTTAGCTGCTTGGTATGTGGCTTGAATTTTTCTTTCCTTATCACTTAGAGAGAAAATCTTTTTTTTACCCATTAAAACCTTATTAAGCACTGCAAAAAAATCATTTTCTTCTATTAAATCTGATTTTCTTCTTATAGCATTAATAGCCGCTTCATTAACTAAAGTCTCTAAAGCTGCTCCGCTAAAACCCACACTAGCTTTTGCAATTTTTTCTAAATCTACACTAGATTTTTTTTCTTTCATATAATTTTGCAAAATATGCATTCTATCTTTAAAATCAGGCAAAGATATAAAAATTCTTCTATCAAAACGCCCTGATCTTAATAACGCATTATCCATAAGATCGATTTTATTTGTAGCGGCCATTACTATAACTCCACTATTATCTTCAAATCCATCCATTTGAGTTAAAAGTTGATTTAGAGTATTGTCTCTTTCTACATTAGAAAAATCTCCCCTACTTTTACCAACTGCGTCAATTTCATCTATAAAAATGATACTTGGAGCCTTTGATTTAGCTTTTAAAAAAAGCTCTCTAACTCTTTTTGCGCCCATACCTACATAAATTTCTACAAAACTAGCCCCACTTTGATAAAAAAATGGCACCCCAGCCTCGCCTGCTACTGCTTTTGCTATCAATGTTTTACCCACCCCAGGAGGACCTACTAGCAAAACCCCTTTTGGCATTTTCACGCCAAAATCTTTATATTTTTGAGGATTTTTTAAAAAATCAACGATTTCTAAAAGCTCTACCTTAGCCTCATCAACCCCTGCTACATCTTTAAATTTAACTTCACTTACTACATCTTGTATAGTGTTATTTTGTTCATTTTTTTCTAAAATATTTTTTTCTAAAGAAAGTAAATTTTGTCTATCTTTATTTTTTTTATTAAGAAAGAGCAAAAAACTTACAAGAAAAGCAAGCAAAATAAAGATCAAAAAAAACTCACTTAAATTATAATCCTTAGCATATTCTAAAGGAATTTTTTGCCACAAAGCATTTAAATCCACTACATCCTTAGCAATTAAAAAATTTCCTTCTTTGCTTTTTAATAATATTTCATTATTTTCTACTATGGCTTTTTGGATCAAATTTTGCTCTAAAAGCTCTTCATAAGCAGCTTTACTAATATAATCAGGTTGATTTTTTATAAACGCAACTATTACAAAAACACAAAGCAATAAAAATGAAGCTAAGATAATCTTTTTATTTTTCATCCTCTAGCCTTACATAGTTACAATCTTCTTTGCATTCATATTTTTCAATACTTATCCATTGTTTAGCAATATCTTCTTTGCTTGTAATTTTGATTTTATTAAAAAATTGATCATAGCCTTCATAAAAATCATCTTTTTTACTTTCTACTAAAATTTCTAAAGTACCTTTTTGATTTTTTCTAAACTCATAATTATTTTGTGCGACTATATCTTTTAAAATATTTAATCTTTCTTTGGCTATTTCACCATTAATTCGCTCACTCATAGAAGCAGAATGCGTTCCATCACGCGGTGAGAAAATAAAAGCATGAATATGCGTGAGTTTAAATTGCTTGAAATTTTCTAAAGCTTCTTGCCATATTAATTCACTTTCTCCAGGGTGCGCTACGATAAAGTCTGTTCCTAAAGCAAAACCTTTTTGACTTAACTCATTAAACAATGCTAAATCATTTTGTGTATGTGATCTTCTGCGCATTATACGTAGCATTTTCTCATGAGTATGTTGCAGAGCAATATGTAAATGCTTTTCAAGCCAAGGCTCATCTAAAATTTCTTTAAAACTCTCATCAATTTGAGCAGGCTCCAAACTCCCAAGCCTTACTCTTTTTATGCCATTAATCTTACCTATTTCTTGTAATAATTTTCCAAGTGTAGTTTTATCTTTTAAACCATAGCTTCCTATATTAGTACCCGTTAAAACTACTTCACTATAACCATTTTGAGCCAAAAGTTTGATTTGTTTTATTATTTCCTCACTTGGCATGCTTCTTGATTTACCCCTAACACTTGGGATTATGCAATAACTACAAGCAAAGTCACATCCTTCTTGAATTTTTACAAAAGCTTTAGTGTGATTTTCATAATTACTTACGATTTTTGTATCAATAAAGCGTAAATTTCCAAGCTCATAAAAGGCTTTATCCTGTGAGATTAACTCGTTAATTTTATCTTTATTAGAAGCTCCTAAAACTCCAAAAATTTCTTTTTTATCAAAAAAATCCTTTCCCTTGCTTACAGCACCACAACCTGTAAGTATAACCTTAACTCCATTTTTCTTTACACCATTAATATAACTTCTAAGCCCACTATCAGCACCATTTGTAACTGTGCAAGAATTTATCACTATCACATCAGCTTCTTGCTCATTTTGTGTGATATCATGATCCTTAATGTAGGTTTTTAACAATTGCGTATCATAAATATTGGTTCTACAACCAAAAGTTTTAAAAAATACCTTTTTTTTCAAATATCTTCCTTATTTTCTATAAATTCATGTTTTGCCATATATAAATTTTGCGATGGATAAGCTATTTTTATATCATGATGTTTATTAAATTCATTAATTATTTCTTTGCTAATATTACTTCTTAAAATCAAAGCCGCATAAGAATTTGTCATATACCAAGCAGAAATTCTCATACCATAACCTTCTAAAAATGTAAAAAATCTAGGCTCTACTTTAGGATTTCTAATGCTATATTCATTTCTTAATTTACTCATGGATTCTTTAGCTAACTTTGTATAGCCTTTAGAAGCTTTTGTGACAATTTCTTCTACTATCTCTAAAGCTTTTTGATGATTTGAATCAAAAGTCAAAGTAATATCAAGTCCATCCCAAACTGTCTTCATTCCATGATGGGTATAATTTGATATGAGATTAGTAAAAATAAAATTATTTGGTATAAAAATTATCCTACCACTTCTTCTATTATCTGTATAAGTTAGCAAAGAAATATCTTCATATAAAGTTATTCTCAAAAATGAAATATCAATTATATCACCAATATAATGCGTGTTATTTTGAAAAACTCTAACTCTATCACCTACTCTAAAACTCCCACCAAAAACTATCACACACCAACCAAGCATAGACATAAACATATCTTTCATAGCAATAGCCAAACCAGCAGAAGCAAACCCAAGTACAGTAACCAAATAACTGATATTTTCAATATAACCAAAAAGCAAAATTAAAATAATCACATTAATATTAATAAAATTAATAATTTTATTTGCTGTATAAAAACGATCGTTATCGCCTATGTATTTTCTAGCTATAAATTTGAGTAAAAATGCTATAGCTATAACAATAATAATAGCCAAAACTATATTAAAAGCTCTTACACCTTGAATTTTAATAGAAGCAGTTGTTTTTTCAATCTCTTCTTGGATTTTTTTCTCATACACAGAATAAGAAATTTCTCCAAAACGTAAGGTTTGCGAGAAATCCCTTACCATTTGATTAGAAGCTTTCAAGTACTCATCATATTCTTTACTAGGAGCTAACTTAGCTATCTCAGCTACCAAAACATTTTCTTTTATAAGCTCATCTAAGGTTTGCTTAAAACTATTTAAAAGATTAATATACTCTTCCTTATCACGTCTTAGTTTTTTTATGTGCGAATATGCTGAAATAATAGCTAAAGGATTGGTAAGCTTGTCTATCTTATCGACTTCTTCAGGTGCTAAAACCATCTTAGAAAAATTTGCACTTTTATACTCACTTAAAAGCTCTAATCTTTCTTTTAAGATTAAAATTTGCCTTTCTATAATGCTTTTATTGCGTTCATTAGCCTTTAAACTTTCTTTTTCTAAAGCTAAAATCTCATCTTGGGTTTTTTTATAAATATTAAAATTATTATATTTAATCACCCAAGTATTGTATGCTAGATTATTATGTAGCTCATTTAATTTTTGCTCTAAATGTTTTACATCATCTTGCGCTAAAAGCAACACAAAAGGCAAACATAAAATCAAAAAAAACTTTTTCATGCAAACACCTCTAAAGCGTGTAAAATATCTTCTTTAGATATATCATTTTTTATGCAAGCTTTTCCCAAGCCGCAAGCTAAAATGAAATTGATCTTTTGATAATGCGTTTTTTTATCCAAGAAAAAAGCATTATAAAAATCGTGTATATTTGGAATTTTATAAGATACGGGCAATTTAAATCTCACAAGTAAATTTTGCACCCTTTGATATTCTTGCTCATTTAATAACCCTAAATTTAATGCTAAAATATTTGCCATATTCATACCTATAGCCACGGCTTCACCATGTAAATATTTTTTATACTCTGTTTGATTTTCTATAACATGAGCAAAGGTATGACCGTAATTTAAAAGCATTCTTAAACCATTTTCTTTTTCATCTTGCGAAACCACATTAGCTTTAAGTTCTATGCTTTTTTGAATGATTTGAGCCAAGACAATATCATCTAATTTAGCGTTTAAAAATTTATTCTCGTCTAAATTTTCCAAAAAAGATAAAATTTCCTCATCAAAAACCACAGCCATTTTAATAAATTCAGCCATACCAGCAGCTAATTCTCTTGAAGGTAAAGTTTTCAAAAACTTACTCTCACAATAGACTGCTTTTGGCTGATAAAATGCGCCTATTAAGTTTTTGCCAAATTTATTATTTACTCCGGTTTTACCACCCACACTTGCATCCACGCAAGCTAGTAAAGTTGTAGGGATATTAATAAATTCTATCCCTCTTTGATATATGCTTGCTACAAAACCACCCATATCAGAGATCACACCACCACCAAAGCTTATAAGCAAGCTTTTTCTATCTAGCTTATAAGTACACATTTGATCTAAGATGTATTCTATAGTTTGTAAATTTTTATACTCTTCACCATCTTTGATTTTTATAACAAAAAGCTCTTTAGCATGGATTTTTTTCAAAAGTGTATCTAAATGTAATTTTGCAACTAATTCATTAGTTAAAATCACTACTTTAGTATCAAAATTCAACTCTTCTAGTTCATTTATATAGACATTATAACTTGTATTTTTATCTAAATTTACCTTAACTTGCATTATTTTCTCACAGCGATGGTATAAATAATTGATAATTTTTATTCATCTTATAATATATCGTATTTAAATCTGTTTTTAAAATTTTATTAAAATTACTACCTAAAATTTTTTCATTAAATGGTACAAAATGCAATACATTTTGCTTGTAAGAAAATTTATTGATAGGATTGTGTTCTTTTTCTTCTATCAAAAGTAATTTTTCATCATGAAGCTTTGAAAGACTTTCAAAATATTGATGATATTCAAAAATTTCTGCTTTATTTAATTTTAAAGCATAATAATACAAAGCAAGTCCTAGTTGAATTTGCTTATTTAAATCAAGCACAATAGAAGCAATACCCTCTACATCTTCAAAATTTGAGCTTAAAACTACTGATGATTTTAAGTCCGCAAAATCCCCTTTACCTGCTTTTAACACAGGAATTTTTAAAGTAAAAAGAAAACTTTTTTCTTTTTCAAAAAGATAATCCTCCATCACCAGCAAACCTATGCTAGTATTTTCCACAAAAGGTTTAATGTTTTTTATATTTGTACTTTCAAAGTCAAATATCACTTCAGTACTATTTTTATGTAAGGCTTTAAGTTTATAATACATAGGATTTAAAGTAGGATTAATCACTTTAAAATAAAGCTTTTTACTATTAATCCTTATATGCAAAAGCAAGCTTGCAAAAATAAGCTTTTCTATAGCAAACTCACTCATTTTTTTCATATCTATAATACAAAGTATATTATCCCCAAAAGGCGATGGAAAGCGTCCTAAGCTTGTTTTAACATTAGTAAAAACACTTTGTAAAACTTTAGGATCGCCTACGATTAAAATGCTATCATTTGGCATTAAAATAAGACCAGGTCTTGCTAAAATAAATTCATTATTTCTATAAACCATTACAATTTTAAAGCGTTTTTGACTAATAGAACTTATATGCCTATAAGCAAAGCTTGATCCTGCAGGAATTCTAACCTCCATAATCTCACCTTGCCCAAGTCCTATAAATTGAGCAGTTGATGGCATATTATCCAAACAGCCTGTTAATCTCGTGCTTAAAGTATCATAGATATTAATCACTTCACAAAAATTATCATCAATTTGAGTATTCCATAAATCCATGATAACTATATTTAATCTTGGGTGTAATTTTCTTAAATTTTTATAGCAAGCTAGCATATCAGCTTCTTCTTGCATATAAATGATAGCTTGATGGAATTTTTCTTTTAATAAATTTTCTAGCTTAATCAAACTCGTAGGATCAAATTTATAAAAAGAGATTTGTTCATTTTCTAAGCTTAAATCCACACTATCATCATTATAATAAACAACACTCAAAGACTCTTTGAAAGTTTTATTGCTATGAATTTTCTTTAAAAAATCTTTCGCATAAACTCCATCAGCTAATAATAAAATTTTATTCATTTACACCTCTAAAATATAAAGTATAATTATAGCAAAGTTATAGTTTATATTTTAAAGTTTTAAATTTTAAAAATACACCCCACCACTAAGATAAATTCTAGCTCTATGCTCTCCATCGTATTTGTATTTATGAGCAGCTCTAGCTCCATCTAGTTTTATATAATGTTTTCCAGGATTTAGATATAACAACTCAAGTCCTACCGCATCCATAAAATAATGATCATCTATATAATTATCGCTATTTTCATACCAAGAATATCCTATATCATAAAAAGGTGTAATATAAAATCCTGACAAAGGAGTTTCATATCTTATTCCGAAACTAGCTTTTATAGCATTATCCGCACTGCCCTCTCCTTCTAAATAAGCTCTTACCCCATAAGGACCACCTATAGAAGCAGTTTCGCTACTATCTAGTATCGATCCTCCTATAGATTTTTGATAACTAAAACTAAACAAATGAGTAAGTTTTTCGTGTAGATAATATTCATTATTAACATCTAGATTTATTTTTCCAAAATGACCCAATTCAGGTCCTGCTAAAGTTATACTACCTCCATCGTCATCTACATTTCCATAAAACACATTGAAAGTGTAGCTGAAGGAATTATTTGGAATTCCTCTATAAGTTCCTTGTGTTCCAACATTACCTACAACACTGTATTTTTTAAAACCCAAACTACCATCAAAATAGTAATCTTGCAGTTGTTTGTGTGTAATTCCAAAAATTAAATATGATGAAGCTTCATGTGTTAAAAACATAGGATAAGAAAAATTAACTCCTATATTTAAAGAAGTTCCATAAGCACCTAAACCTTCATATCTTTCTCCAGCAAGTATATAAGAACCTTTTGAGATAGTTGGAGAAATTTTTAAATCTCCTAAAAAAGTACTATAAGTTGCCCCAAAATTAATTTGCTGCTCATCGCTATTTTGTAGATAAAAATTATAATTATCTCCTTGTTTAAAGAGATTATTAAAACTGGCACTTACCCCTGCATGATACCTTCCAGTTGATTTAGTTCCATAATTATCTGCATATAACAAAAAACTAGCTGGATCATCTTTTTCTATTTTCACAACAATATCACTTTGGCCATATTCAGTTCCAGATTGCAATGTTGCTGATGTTTTTATACCATACATCTCATTAATTCTAAAAATAGCATCTTCAAGCTTTTTGGTAGTTATAATTTTTCCTTTTAAGCTTTCATTTAACTTACTATTTATAGCATAAGATGAAATTAAAGATTCTTCATCTTTTATGATAAATTTCCCCAAAGTACCAAATGCAATATTCACCTGAACTACCTGATTACTCAAATCTTGTGGTGGTATATAAGCAACAGTTGATGGATAACCACTAACTTGACACATATAAGAAATGATATTTGTGATATCTTTTAAATTTTGAAGATTAAGTTCTTGTTTTTTATAACCTTCTAGAACTTGTAAAATATCTGCTTTATTGATTTTTAATTTTTCAAAAGTCTCACCTTCGTTATCTATATGCAAAATAAAATCTTTAATATAACTAGCATTTTCTTGAGATTGACTTTGTGGTTTTATTTCTTTTTCTTGTTTATACTCTATAGCTTGATCTTTGTTTTTTAAACTATTGCTTAAATTTTTAACTTGAGGATTAGATGAATGAGGAGATAATTCTATCATTTTTCTAACTTTTGTTTCATCAGATTCAGCCCATAATAAAGTTTGGGCTGTGATTAAACTTATAAAAAATATCTTTTTATTCATGCTCTTATCTCTTTCTTGTAATACACACATTCATAGTTTTAGATTCATCGCTTACTATACAACGAATTCCACCCGCATCTGCACTAGCTTCGCCTATTTCTGCTTCTTCTTTTTCTTCTTTTTCTTCATCTTCAAAATAAGCAATTTTTACTAAGTTATGATCAGGTTTTGGAATATTAGGTTTAACTTCTGGTTCAGTTGGATCTTCACCTCCTCCTCCTTTTCCAGGCTCATTAAATGTTGGTAATAATCCTTTAATAGGTAAATTAACACTACCTAAAATTTCATATGAGCCGTTATATCCATTATATCCTCCAACTTCTTTAATGTCATTTTTAACAAAAACATTGCTTTTTAAATTATCATAAGAACCCATTAAGTTAGAGTATAGTTGATCAAGTGCTTTAATATCAGCTAAGATAGAATCATAAGTTGATTGTAAATTATCTGTTATACCTTGTTCATTAAGTTTATTATAATCATTAATTTTTCGTATCAAAGCAGCTAAGGCAGCTTGATAAGCGCTATAAGCATCATTAAAATTACCTTGAGCATTTTTTACTTCTTCTTCTTTTTTTTGTTTTATAGTCTCTTTGTTTGTATAAACTTCATAGGCTGCTTTAAATTTTTTATAAGATTCTAAACTATCATCTTTCCAAAGATTAAAGAATTCATCCCCTATAGCACCATTAGCAAAAAATGTATTTAAAAAATCAACACTTTGATCAATTTCATTGTTTTCATTTCCGCCTACAATTTCCCATTTGCCTGTTTTAGTATTATAGGTATAATGTCCATTCATAATATCATCTAAAATATACTGAAGCATAGCAGGATCAAAATCGTTTTTTTCTATAGAAGGAGAAATTAAATCAGGAATATTTGGTGTAGTAATTTTTTCACTATAATAAGTATAATATCCTTTGTCATTATATTCTAAACCAGAATTTTTTAGTGCATTATAAATACCTGAAGATATTTTATCCCTATTGCTAGATTCATACAATTCAAATTTTCTATCACTTTTAAAAAATCGATAATAATCCCAATAATCTCCATAAAAACCTGTATTATTAATTTGATGAGGCAGACGTTTCTCATAATAAGCATTTACATTATGAATATTAGCAAAGTTTGATTCATTCAACCATCCAGCAAATATACCTCTAGCCCATTCTCCATTTTGATTAGCTACATTAATAGTAACATCATTTCTAAATTGAAGATAGATATTATTCATAGAAAAATTGTTACTAAATTTACCTCCTTGTTGGTTCTCATTTTGCCCTCTAACACCACCTAAAAAACCACCAGCATAATTTGGCATATAAAATATACATTGTCCAAAAGAGCCATTTACACAACCGCCATCTGCTCTAATACTCATAACATCGTTAAAATTTAAATAAATATTATTAAATTTCGCGTCAAATATTTTTTTATCCACGCCATTTAATGCAATATCGTTATAAATCATACCAACAAACCCACCTGCTCCAGAATGTGCTGGATACTGATAATGAGCTTCTTTTAAAATTGCCTCTATATCTCCTATATTATTTAAAACTATATTTTCAAAAAATAAACCTTCGCCACTTAAACCACCTACAAAACCACCAGCAGCAGCAGCTATATTCCAATTATTTCCAATTACGGGTTTTTCAAAATCATACCCAGCATAAATACCATAACCATAATCATTTTTATTTTGATGATTGTTTATTGGCTTAGAAAATCCTATCCTATTCAATGTAATATTATTAAACGACGAGTTATCTTTAGCAAAGCCCGCAAATCCTCCAGCAAAAATATAAGCTGCTGTTTCATATGCACGTGCATGAATTTTCCCGAAATTATTAAGTAAAATATTATCAAAATACGCACCATCAACAAGTCCTGCAAATCCACCAACGTATATATTGTTTTCCTTTGAACTGGTTCCAGCTGGAGTTAATATTATACCTTGTATATTATCCATTGTAATATTTTTAAAAGAAGAGCCTTCTTTAGCCCATCCTACAAAACCTCCAGCATAAAGTTTTCCGCCATCATCATATTTATTATCCGTAAACTCAAGCAGTTCAAAATTTTTTAAATGGATATTGTCAAATTCTGCATAAGATGCTTGTCCAACAAAACCTCCACCTATATTAGTTGTACCAGAAAAACTTAAGCCATCAACATTCAAGTTATATATCTTAGCTTTTTGCCCATTTTTACCTTCTACTTTTCCAAATAATCCCGTATTCCATCCGGTAGAGCTATCTTGAGCTTTTATTTTAATATTTTTTAAAGTATAACCACCACCATCAAAAACTCCACTAAAGGCATATTTATTTGCACCCACTGGATCTATAAGAGAAAACCCTGTAAAGTCAATATCACTGATCAATCTTATAGTAGTAAGTCCATCTTTAAAAATATCTTCTGTTAATTCATTACTATTCCATCCATCTGCAAAAAGCTTCCACTCGTTTGCATTTTTATTGTGGTTTAAAGCATTATTATCATTATACCATCCGCCTATAGTAACAGCTTTTGTAAAATCCACACTATTTTTACCATCATAAGAAGCTTTAAAAATGGTTCCAAAATCTCCAAATTCATATTTATCTGCCGCAAAACTAGTCATATCTCTTTGTAGATATCCTTCTTTGATAGCTGTTCCTTTTAAGCCATTTTTATCTACTTTAATGGTGTTTCCATCACTTTCCTTACCAACATTTACATAAACATAATTTCCAACCAAATGAGCTTCTTTAGCATTTTTTAAACCATCTTGACCTCTTATCTTACCACCAACACCTATCTCAACCTTATTACCTATTAAAAGTATATTATCTGCATTAATAGTTCCAAGATTAATTATATTTCCTTTTTTGTTTACATCAAATACCGGGGAGAATTTTGAGCCTTGTAATAAAAATTTATTAACCTGCCCATCATTTAATGGAGTAGTAGAAGCTACAAATTTATTTGCAGTAACACTACCTCCTTTTTCTATCACTACACCCATAGGATTAATTAAATAAATATTATTAGTCCCACCATTTAAAGAACCAAAAATTTTAGATGCATCTTTTTGATAAGCTATGTTTAGATAATTTTGACCACTAGTGGTAAATTTTACACTTTCACCCTTGCCTATATTAAATCCACCACCCCATTGGATAACATGATTACCGTTTTCTGTTTTTCCGGTAATACTCATATTATTACCATTAGTAATAATGCTACCACTAGTTCCATGAGTAAATTTGCCTCCACTAGGTAAAGCCATTAGTGGAGAAAATATTAAAGATGATGCTATAGTAGAAAGAAATATTTTTTTTCCAACTTGTTTCATGCTTTAACTCCTTATTTAATTAAATTTCACATAAATAGTTTTTAGATCTTTAGAAGCTTCTAAACTAAATTTAACTTCATTAAAACCTTTTAAGTTTTTTATTTGTTTATAATATATGTCTTTTACATTAGAGGACATTTTACTTAGATATTTATTGAGTCTATATTCACTTAAGCTTTTACCATCTTCATCTACAAAGCCTTTATCGCTTTGCACTAGCTTAAATGTTTTGTTTTTTAGTGTCAAATTATCTTTTGCTAGAACTTTAAAAATTCCGGATAAAGTAAGATTTAAAGGTTCGTTGCTAATATGTAATATCGCTTGATTTGCTTGAGTGTTTTTAGATATTACAAAAGTAAAATCTTCAAAATTATTTACCATTTCAGTGCCAACATAAGCAACGTCTAATATTAGATGATTATTTTTAGATAAATTTTCTAAATGTGGGGCTATATGATTATAAACTTTTTTTCCAACATGCTCATGTAGTATTGTACCGCTAATACAGTTCATACTATCATTTTCATAAGTAAGAAAATTACCACCTAAATATAAAGTATTATCGTAAGATTTACTTTCCTTATATTCATCTTTAAAAACTGCAGATACTGCAATAAACACAGCATTTTTATTTTTATACTCATCTATGTTAATATTAGAAATTTCTACTATATTGTGATGGGTGTTTTTAGATACACCACCTATTAAATGTAAATACCCTTCTCTTTTATCTGAAGAAGTTCCAAATGTAGCATTTTCTAGTATGACTTTATTATACGAACTTTCATTAGTAGCTCCAATGACAACAGCACTTTCTTTAGCAGCTGAAGAATAATCTTTTAAATATATATAGTTACCACTTGCTTTTTCATCTGCTCTTATAACTATTTTTGAGCCTCTATCTAAAGAACTATTTTCAGAAAGACTTTGCACTAAATTATAAGTTATCTTATTATCATTAACTTCTTTTGCCTCGATTAAAAAGCTTAAATTTTTTGATGATTTAATTTCCTTTAGTGAGATTTTATTTCCATTTGCTTGTTCAGGTGTATAAACATGATCTTGTATAGTGACTTTTTTGGTTATAAAGCCATATAAAGGAAGAGAAATTAAAGAATTTTCAATATTAATACTATTATCATTAGCATTACCACTTAAGGTTCTAGCTGCATACACCACAAGTTCATCTTTATAGTTTTGCGGAACCAATTCTTCATTAAGATTATTTTTTATACTAATAATATTACCATTTGCTCCTTTTGTTGCATAACCACCATATAATCTAAAATAATTTTTTCCTGAAAAATTATCACTAATTTTAAATGGATTTTTAAAGTCAAATTCTACATGATTTTCATTTGCTTGACCATTACTAGCAAAACCTCCATAAAAATTCATAGAAGCTTGCACTTTAGAATTTTTATTTAATTCTCCTATAGTATTAAGATTTCTTACATAAATTTTATTTTTAAGAGCATTTCCTTTTACAGATTTTCCTCCAAAAAACTCTCCAAATAAAACAGCATCATAAAAACTAGGGTTTTTTGTTTTATCCACTTCCAAATCTAGATTAATATTATTAATTATAAGTTTATTATTAATAGCATTAAAATTTTCACTTGTACTTACATTAGCCAATCCACCATAAGCTTCAATAGTGCTAGATGCAAAATATTCATTCTTTTTTCCATGCACTATAAAATCAACCCCATTAAAAACAATTGAGTTATTTTTTACATCACCATCTGTAGCAAATCCGCCAAAAAGATGAGGTATCCTACGATCATAAAGTTGCGCACCATCATAATTTGTAATATATTGAGTGTTATATAAACCTATCCTAGAACCTTTTTCAAAACTCAATTTATTTGAATCTACCATGCCATTTAGAGCAATAGAACCTGCTACATAAGGAGCACCATTCAATGCAAATGTTTCAGTATTTTCTACACCCATATTAATATAAGAATTTTTAACTATAAGTGAGTTATTTACAGCATTAGCATAATTTACAAAAGCAGGGCTAACTATAAATCTATAAGCATCTTCAACACCTTTTGGAAATTCTTTATTTACATTTTTAGGTTTTATATAATACACTGATGATAATTCACCATTTTCCAAAATAAGCTGACTATTTTTAACATTTTTTTTCAGATTTAAACCTGTTACAATAAAGGGAATGTAAAAAATATTAGAACGCGTATTCATAAAAGCCATAGTGTTTAACACACTAACAATATCTTCATCTTTAATATCTGGAGTTAATATACCAAAATTATTATATATTAATCTTGCTCCGTCAATGTCTTTTTGACTATTTTTAATTCCATAATAATTCTTTCCATTAAGTTTGATAAAAACATCTTTTGAATAATCATATAAATTTTGATTTTCAAAAGAATGATTTTTTATAATATAAGCTGACGATGATTTTTCATACAAAGCTTGCGTAGTAGCAAATGATAAATCCGGTGTTATTGCAAACAATAAAGCAACACACAAACTGCTATGTATTTTTTTCAAACTTTCTCCTTTTTAA